>JALONK010000008.1 GCA_025454975.1 Bacteroidia bacterium | reverse complement strand
ATACGTTAAATTGGCACTGGTAGTACCATTACAAACACTTGGGTTAGCTCCCAGCGTAATAGTTGGTGGTGCAGTTACCGTTACTGATATTACATTACCAGTACTTGAACATCCTGTTGTTGAATTTCGTACCGTTATTGTTCCTGAATAGGTTCCTGCTCCTGGGTTTGATGGTACTGTTAAGGAAAGAGGTGATGCGGGTAAACTGGCATTGGTTACGTTGGTAAAACCGGCAATGATTGATCCGGCTGACCATGCTATACTATATTGATTAGGAGTGCCGGTTGTTCCACTATACGTTAAATTGGCACTGGTGGTTCCATTACAAACACTTGGGTTAGCTCCCAAGGTAATGGTTGGTGAAGGACCAACTGTAACAGAAATAACATTATTCGAACTTGCGCAACCGGTAGAAGAATTTCTTACGATTAATGTTCCGGTGAAAGTTCCGGTACCTGTACCCGGAGGAACAGTTATTGAAATTGGGGATGATGGTAAAGCCGAATTATTCAGGTTCGTAAAACCTGCTATCACCGAACCGGCCGACCATGAAATGGAATATTGATTTGGACTATTCGTGGCCGCTGAATAGGTTAAGACCGCACTTGTTGCACCATTACAAACAGTAGGATTACTACCTAAAGTTACGGATGGCGATGCATTTACAGTTCCGCTTGCTGCCACATTACTAGTAGTGGCGCCTGTGCTTGTTAATGCAATATTACCTGATGGTGAGCCTGAGGCTGTACTAGATAAACGTACAAATATACTTCTTGAACTTACTGATCCTGTTACAGGAGGTATGCTTAAAGAAGTGGCAAAACCACTTCCTGAAGTTTCAGAAACCTCATAGCCTGAGGGTGGTGTTATAACTAAGTTGTTAGTTAGGTTTGAAGCTGAAACAGTGAAGCTTTGTTGCAAGGAATTACTTCCACTGCAAGCTGTAAAAGCAGTTAAAGTGCCACTAGTGGTAATTGTTGGGGTAGCTACAGCTGTAAAAGTAAAATTGTCAACTGCAATGTAATTTCCAGCCCCTCCTATGTCAATTACTAATTCGTCAATATTGGTGTTTTGGTGTCCTGGTGTTGCAAAATTAACCAAACTAAATCCTCTATTGGATGTATTAGACCATAAAGCTGCTGTAAAATCAGCAGCGGGCGGGGTATAGGTAAATTGGGTAACACCTCCTAACTTTCCTGTAAATGTAACCGATACATTCATTGTTTGATTGGTACTACCTCCATCAGAAGAAGGATATAAATACAAACTTCCAACCCTAAATGTTGTTGTTGAAGTTATTGCACAAGCATTTGGACTAGCATGCTCTAAAAACCTATTGCTACTGTTAAATCCATAACCTACAAATGTTTGCACAATAAAACCTGTTGTGCCCGTTGGTGTTAAGTTCCCTGTAAATGTTCCATTGGTAAAACTATTGGAGCTCACAGTTGCAGTTTCAAATGTTTCAGTTACCTGTGCGAAAATAACAGGACCTGAAAATAACAATAACAGGATGGTGATTAGTAAATTTCTTTTCATAATTGTTAGTTGTATATAGGTTTAACGTATAATTGCAAAGCTAACAAATTGAAGTGTTTTTCCTATTAATAGATAGTAAATTTTCATTTAATTATTATGTTTTTTATCAACCCTCTTAAACCAATTTGCAAACTGATACTGGAATCCTCAACTGTGGATAGTGAATGTGCAGCGGCTGATGAATTAAATTTATACTTTAAAAATTATTTCACCTTATCCTCAACAGGCAATGATTTTAACAAAGAATTAATGACCAAAGGCGGAATTGCAATCTCAATGAAAGAGGCTGCATTTTGTGTTGAGGACAGGTTAAGAACCATTAGATTTATAAAAGGAATTTATACTGCTATACAGGAATTAATCATTCGTTTTCCGAATGATAATATAAATATTCTATATGCGGGCTGTGGTCCCTTTGCAACATTAATTACACCACTGTTACCTTATTTATCACCTCATAAAATATCCATCACTTTACTTGAAATAAATCCAATTTCTGTTGAATTTATTCAACAATGGATGGGTTCACCGGATTTGAAAGATTATAATATTTCAATTATTAATGCTGATGCTACAACATACAGGTTTCCCGATGATCAACCACTTCATTTAGTTATTACTGAGACGATGTTTAATGGATTGGTTAGAGAACCTCAATTGGCTGTTACAGCAAACCTCGCTACTCAGTTGCATAAATACGGTATATTAATTCCGGAGTCAATCAATTTAAGTTTAGCTTACTCATCCTTTGGTAATGAGCCTTATTTAAAACACGACTTACCAATTTATAATAACATTGAATCAGAATCGGCAGGACAAAAAAAATATGGAATCACTATTGATGAACTTTTCAAACTAAATAAGGATAATAATTTTTCAGAATCAATCACCAACCCTACTGAAGTATTTGTGAGTAAGTGGTATGAAGCACCTGAATCATTTACTGATTATCCTGATGTATGTATTTATACCGATATAACTATTTTCAAAGAACAACGTTTAGGCTTAGCATCTTCTTACATTACCAACCCTATTTGTGTGCATTCCCTTTATAATCTTTTCCCTAAACAATATTTTCGTTTGGTTTATTCAATAACGAATGAACCTATTTGGCATATTGAAAAAAAGGGTAGCTGCTGATGCAACCACCCTTTGTAAGTTGTTTTGATATTACCGTAGAAAAATCAATTAGTTTCTTGGTGGAAAATATCCTTGAACACAAATAATCTGACTTAACACCGTATAAGGCATCATATTATTGTGCGGTTGATTTGAACCGGTTATTCCACAATTCACTGCAAGCGAAGTAATAGTGCCGGTTGCATTGTTAAGCACGGTATTCGGGGTTGATTGATTAAAAGCTTGCGTATTACCTGCAACAGCAATACTGCTCCCCGCAGTTGGTGTGGATATTGTACCTGCGGTATTGTTTACTGCCAACATTGCATTAGGAATCGGTGCTGTGTGAATGTGAGGTGGTAGATTGTTTGTATTTAAAACAACTGATTCCACCCCTACGGTTTGACCTAAATTGTAATTGGTTAAACCAGGACCCTGACCTACACCAATAGTTGCTCTTCCGGCTGCATTTGGCAGCATAAAAGTGCTTTGACCGTTGCCACCATAAGTTGTTCCTAAAATAGAAAACAAAGCCGTGTTACTGGAAATTTGCATAGTTTGACCACTGCAATATGCCCATGATTTAGGGCTAAAATTTGCCGCAAAATAGCGGATTTCTCCTATTGTTCCTTCCATGATAAGTTTATATTAAATTAATTACGAGATGGATAAATTCCATATTGACAAATGATATAATTAAGCCCTAGATAGGGTTGTAAGTTATTATGCGGAACACTTCCACCGGAAATACCATAAGCAGTAGGCCCGAAAATAAGTGAGCCTGAATTCAATGCAATATCAGGCGTTGCAGCATTAAAACCCGAAGCAGGCGTTGGTGTTCTTCCCGGAACGTTTGCTGCAGCAATACTTGATCCATTGGTAGGTATTGCAGTGTCACCATTGGCATTATTAACGGATACTTTTAAGGTGGGACCTGCAACTGATGTTTGGTGATTATGACCGGGCATTTGTGCTGTGGTTAATGTCACCATTTCCGAACCCGACATCTGTCCTAATACATAATTAGAATTACTTACAGGCGAAACACCCGAACCTAATGCTGTGCGTCCTCTTAAATCAGGAATACCAAATGTATTGATTCCATTTCCGCCAAAAGTGGTTCCTAAAAGCGAAAACATCGCTGTATTTTGTGATATTGACATGATTTGCCCACTACATGATAGCCAATTTCTTGGAACAAAGTTTGGGGCAAATAATCTAATTTCTGAAATATATCCTTCCATTTCGATTTTTATTAATTGTTGTTAAAATGATAAATTAATTTCTTGACGGGTAAATACCTTCAACACATATAATATATTGCAGGGCTATTGAAGGCTGAATATTAGTGTGGGGTTGACCTGCTCCAACAGATGCAACCTGCATATTTCCAGTTACCACAGCCGACAATGAATTTAAAGAGGTATTAGGAGCAACACCATTAAAAGCGTTTACCGGAGTTGCAGTTCTTCCCGAACCTGTTACCATTGCAGCGATACTACCTCCTGCAGCAGGCACTGAGCTGGTACCCTGGGCTGAACTTACCATAATACTGGCATTAGAAGTTACCTGTGCTGAGTGAGTATGCCCCGGCATTTCAGCCAATACTAGGGTATGGGTTTCGGAACCACCCATTTCTCCTAAATCCACAAATTGTAATCCCGGACCTTGCCCGGTTCCTAAAGGTACTCTACCTCGTAAATCCGGTAGATTAAAAGTTACTTGACCATCGCCACCATAGGTGGTACCAAGAAGCGAAAATAAGGCAGTGTTTTCTGCAATGCTCATCGAGCGTCCATCGCAGAATTGCCAATAGAGGGGAGCGAAATTTCCTCCAAACATTCTAATTTCTCCCATTGTTCCTTCCATAATTGAAATTGTTTTGGTTTTAAATTGTTAAACTTATATTTAGCTGGCAAGCTTATGCTTGTTTTTTTCTTTTATACTGAAACGTTGTCCCGCTCTTACTCCTAAACCAAATAATTTACTTCCCGATAAATAACCATCACGGGTTTGAATAATTTGTAGGCGCAGGCAACGCTGATCACAACATGCAACTATCAATCCGTATATAATATCAGCATATACAATCGTTCCTGCTTCCGGCATTCCACTTATCTCGATCTCAATTGGTGAAACCTCTAATAACCTTAATTCATTTTCACCTAAGTAAGTTGTTATTCCTCCATATTTCGGATTAGCCGCATTCACCAATCGTATAATTTCATGAGAAGTTTGTGTTGCCCAATCTATTTCTAATTCACTAGTTGTTGGCTTCAACCAATATTCGTTTCTACTTGTATCAACTGTTTGAATTTGTTCATTTAAATTGTTGAGGTTCGTCAATAAATATTGTAAAACTGTAATTGCCTCAAAACCCATTCGAATGCAATGCATGCCATAAGTTTCGTCTTGTTGTAAATCAACTTTGTGTTCTATTACAACAGGACCTGCATCCATTTCTTTTGTAACCCTATGCACTGTTAATCCTGCTTGTGATTCTCCATTTTTAATTTGCCAAAAAATCGGATCTGCCCCTTTATATTTTGGGAATAAACCAAAATGAAAATTAAATATCGAATTGGAAAGCTTGTTTATAACCTTAATTGGAATCAACCATGGAAAACCGTAAACCAACAATACATTTTCTGTTGGTTGTTGCAGATGACTTATAATTAACTCTTCAAAATTATTCTTACCTATTAAAACAACCTGTTCCTTCTTAACACCGGCAATCAACAATGTACCCATTAAACTTTTAGCACTCTTTGAAAGTATGAACACATGAGATAATAAATCTTGTTGTACCAAATAGTGAATACTTGGTGCAGCTAAGGTGTCGGTATTACATAGGATTGAAACTTTCATTATATTCCTAAATAAGGATTTTCCCAAGATGAACTAAATTCGCTAATGGCTGCTAAAAATTGAGGACTATCATTTTGAATGGTTGGCAACTTCTCCTGTATTTGTTTTCTGATGTCGTTTTTGTTTCCGTAATGTTGATTTTCTATTAAATAGATGTTGGCGTTCTGACCAACTTTAGCAATGTTAACATGACTTTTTTCGATAGCGTTTTTAAAACTCTCAACTAAACTTGTTGTGTCTGTTTGTTTTAAACCTTCAGCTACTGCGCTTCCAGTTTGTTGTCCAAGTTGATTGAACAAACTTACCGTTTCTGTGTATGGCATTCCAAGCTCAAGCTCCACGCTACTATTTAATGAAGTGTAGATAGTTATGGGCGTTTCAATAGTATTAAACTCCTCTAATAAAAATGGCAGCGATAATAAAGGTAGCGTTTGATGATATCCTCTGCTTACATATCCATTTAAAAATTGTGTAGCTTCTGTGCCACAAAAAAATGCGAATACAAAATCAGGTTTAAACATTTCAATATGTTCAAAAACACGATCTACCTGGGAATAAACTTTTGAATCATCTAATGGAGCTACCGAATAAGGGATTTCAGCATTAGGATTTGCTGCTTGCATTCCATCACTCATCATTTTCATAAAACTATACCCGGCATCATACATGCCTGAAACAAACATTCCCTTTTTACCAAACTTTTTAACGGCCCAATTAGAAAGCGACCAAATCTGCTGCCATGTATTGGTAGAGTTTAAAAAAATATACTCATTAAATTTGCTCGCATCTGGTAAATGTTCACCAATATTATTGATTACAATAGGTTTTTTGTTTTTCTGAAACTTGTCAGATACCATCATGGCGACCCTATTAGAAATTATTCCTGATACTAAATCTACCTGATGATAATGAAAAAATTTATCTAATGCCTCTTCAACTCTTTTGGCACTACCTTGCGCTATAAACTCAGGATGAATTTCAACCTCCCATTCATCTTTTATATTACTTATACTTTTTTTAAATCCTGTTTCAAACTCTTTGCTCATCGGCAATATGGTTGATGATGGTAACAATAATCCTATGCTAACCTTTTTTTGCATATTGTTTATTTCTAGGAGATTTATATTTTAATTTTATCAAAAGTCATACAAAAAGATTGTATTATGTCTTAGGTTATCCCCTTTTTATAATAGGGAAAACACTCTTTTTTTTATTGACAGTAACACTTGTTCACAAACATTTAATCTTATAATAATGTACAACAAACATTATTTTCAATTTGGATGTATTAACAGAAATATAAACTATCGCTGAATAAAAAACTTAGCCAACCAATCATTAACCTTACAATCAATAACCAAATGAATTCTATCAATTGTACCTAAGTTTTTTACTTCATGAAAGTAATTAAAGTTTAAAAACCAACATTCACCAACATTCATGGTAACACGCTGCTTATTTAAATAAAATTCTAATTCGGGATTAGTTGTTATGGGTATATGTAACCTCACCTCACCATCCTCGAAACCTAATCCATAATCGCGATGTTCTTTAATTATAGAGCCTGATTTTAAACGCAACAATCGAACATCTATTTTTTCACATTCAAAACTTTGAACCACCTCACCCAAATATTTATTATTCGTCATGTGGATAGTATCCGCATACAATTTTGTTCCTGTAGGATCAGGAAAAATACTCTTCGGGTTTCCTTCAATTGAACGAAGTGGGATTGCACTCCAATCACCATTATAATAACCTTTATTAAAGTGCGGTATCCAATCGCTTTCATCAAAACGACTTAACTCTTCTTGCATCAATGTTGCATTAAAATGCATCGGTAATTGAAAATAATCTAGTGCCATATATTAATTATTCAGCCCACATGCGGAGCAGATTGCTATGAGTTTGTTGTAATGAATTTGCTGCATCAGTTTCTTTTTGCGTTTGCAAATGATTAATTACTTGTTGCATGTCAAACAATATTTTACGTTGCTCACTGTTCTTAACCAAACTTTGAATCCATGTAACAGCAACCTTGCGAATACCTTTTGTAATGGCACGTACGCGATGTAATTGTTGACAAGGATAACATATCGCGTCACCTGCATTAAGTTTATACAATTGCGAACCTAATGGTGTTTGTAATTCCAATTCACCTCCTTCATAATCACTTGGGTTGTTTAAAAATATAGTTAGTGCTATATCAGTTCTCATCATATCACCCATCAAAGGACTATCAACATGCCAACCATACTCCATTCCTTCCTCATATTTACTCATCAAAAAAGGATAGATATTCTTTATTAAGGTAGCCCCTTTAAATAAGGGGTGCTGATTCAGTGCAGTTAGCAACATTTGTTGAATCTGCATGTAGGATTGGTTTTGCATATCCATTTGTAGGTTATGCTTCACCTCTTTAGCAGCATTTGATGCAGTTAGTTTGCCATCTAAATAATTTGCCTGTGTTTGTAATTGCTCAATTCCAGCTAACTGTTCTTTACTTAGTAATTGCTCAATGTGATAATATATTGCGTTTTCTTTCATAATTAATCTCTAAGCCATTTTTTCATTGTTGGAAACACAGGTTCTTTACTACCTGCTTCAACCTTGTCATTACATAATCCCATCCATTTTAACAATGGTAATCCTATGTAATTTCCACTTGTAAAATTTTCAATAAACATGTCTGATGAACCTTTATATCCATGAGGATGAAATACAATTTCAGGCTTTAGTTGTAAGTGATTTAAGGCTGCGTAGCTCCATAACATAGCTGCAATTTCATCACCATAAGCATCGTTATGATTTTTTTGCTCACCTATATCACCTGATACAGAAGCTCTATCTAAAGCTGGTGTTACAGCAATATGCCCGGCTTCGTGTAAAATATCACCAGGATAAAGCAACTTGCTTTTGTCAACTTTAATCGAACCCTTATGAATAAGAATACCGGGCAAAAAAGTAGGTTCGTCTAAATTCGCATAAGTAGTTGTTATCCCAATTTCATTTAAAAAAGTAACTATATCTTCCAACACCTTATTGTTATCATCATGCTGATTGAGTATTGGTACTTTATTTACTATAAATTCATTGATAACTAATACGTCAAGTTTACTGTTAACAAAAAAATCAATTGCATCTTTAGGTGTTTCTACAATTGGCATACCGCGTTTATTAAATGATGTGTTTAATAATATGCCATGTTGCAATTGTTGTTTACATGCTTGTAATAGTTTATACATCATTGGATGATCAGTATCCGTAACAGTTTGTGTGCGTGAAGTATGATTTTCATGCACAACTGAGGCTAATGAATATCTGAACTCCGGTTTAATCTGATTTACCCATAACATATAGGGTGAATCTTCATCATTTTTAAAATACAGCGATACATCTTCCCTCAAAAGAACAGGAGCAAACGGCCGAAAATCTTCCCTACATTTAATTTCCTCATTAATAAAATTTCTGTTATTGGATATAAATGGATTTGCCAATATACTTCTATGGCCTAATGCTCGCGGACCAAATTCGGACCCACCTTGAAACCAAGCTACCGTCTTATTCTGCTTAAAACAATCTACCGTATACTTTATAATATCCTCAGGTTCGTGAATAAGAATCTGTTTTTTATAAGATGAACTCACTTCTAATACTTCTTGTTTTGTATAAGTGTAACCAAAACAAGTATTGCCATCAGCAGGTATCTTCTTTTGTTTTAAAATTTCTATCCAGCCATAATACGCGCAACCTAAAGCCAAGCCATTATCACCGGCTGCTGGCTCTATATAAACTTGCTTTAGACCTAATTCGTGTTTTATTCTAGTATTGGCCAAGGCATTTAATGCTACACCACCTGCATACATCAGATGTGTTGTATGGTAATTTTTTATGCGATGGTTAAGTGTATAAAGAATGGCCTCCTCAACTTCATGTTGAATCCAGCAAGCAACATCTGCATAGTGTTTAAAGTTTGATTTTAACTGATGGTAATCTTGTGCCGGTGAGTTTAAAATCTCATGAAGTCCGTCGCGCACAAATACCCTTCCATTATTAAAATCGAAAGCTTTTAAATTTATTTCTCCTTTTGTACCATAAGGTGCTAAGCCCATTAACTTACCGGCATCATCCATGTTGCCAAAACAGTAAGCACTTACACCACCATATAAACCTCCAATAGAATGTTTGGTTGTACTTGTAAATGTATTTGTAGAAAAATCAACCATCTCAGAAAAATCCTTCATTAATGAATTGATATTTCCATTTTGAAAAGCATAGAAACTATCCTTCTCACAATACATCTGCTGCGGAATGGCTTCCATTTCCCTTTGGTTAAGATTCACCTCAGGTATATCATCACATTGATTAAACGGACTACCACAACCATCTAAAACAAACACATGCCCATCATTAAAAGGAGAACTCCCAATAGCACTGTATGCATGAGCCAAATGATGAGAAATAGTAACAACCGGAACTTTTAAATCAGGAGGAAAGTATCGCTTGCCTTTGTACTGATGGATGAGAATATTATCTTTTTCGAAATTAGCACATTGAACAATTAAGGATAATTGATTAACTGAAATTCCGACCTTTTCTAAACAATACTTAACAGTTTCATAATCGTTACCTCCATCATGTTTTTTACGGGTTAATCTTTCTTTCTCGATACCTACAACAACTTTACCATCGGCTAACAAAACTGCTGAACCATTATGTGATAATCCAATTCCTAGTATATACTGAGTGCTCATTGAAAAATCAATTATATCAACTGCTCCGGCCATAAAAAACAGTGAAAACACTCTAATTTATTATGTAAGTACTCTTAATTATTTATAATTATTGAATTATTAAATCCCTAAGTTGAATATTGTTTTATTTATAAAATTCTTTGTTAATTAAACTTATGAATACTCATAAAATTGTTTTATCGGATACCATGAGAACAGGACTCTTAACCTTAAAAAGTTTTGTGTTATCTAATCAAAGTAAAAAGAATAAAAATTGGGAATACTTATTATCTATTTTGTATTCGTTAAATATTGGGATGGAAGAAACAATAGGTTATTTATTAAGAAATCAGCCTTCAGATGAAACATTTTTAAATTGGATATTAACCAATGCTTTAGTGCATGAACCAACAACAGATCACGAGTTAGATAAACCGGTACTTAGTGCCGACGACTTAAAATTTTGGAATGAAAATGGTTATATCGTAATCAAAAGTGCTATAAAAAAGGAACTATGTGAAGAGGTTGAAACAGCCATCTGGGAATTTTTAGGGGCAGATAAAACCAATGAGGATACATGGTATCTGCCTCATGAACATAAAAGAGGTATGATGGTAGTTTTTACTCAACATAAGGCATTACACCGCGTACGTCATTCAATAAAAATTAAAAAAGCTTACGAACAATTGTATCATACAACTGCCATTTATCGAACAATTGATAAGGTTAGTTTTAACCCTCCGGTAACTTCTACTAAAAACTTTTTAGGAAGTAATCTTCATTGGGATGTAGATTTTAAAGACCCATTTAATTATAGATTACAAGGGTTATTATATTTATCTGATGTAAACGAAAACTCAGGTGCTTTCCAATGTGTTCCTGGTTTTCATCATGAGTTTAAAAATTGGATGAGTAAATTACCGCCAAACGTTGATCCGAACCAATATGCTTTTGAAACCCTCACCCCTAAAAAAATTCTTGGAAACACAGGTGACTTTATCATTTGGAATAATCAATTACCACATTCAGCAACACCTAATTACAGTTATATGCCACGATTGGTTCAATATTTAACTTACTTACCTGAAGAGGTATTGCATGAACCCATTCACTAAAGATAAAATACTTCATTTACTGCTATCTACTAAACAGTCTAAACATCACCACTTACTTAATTACTATAACCTCAAAAAATGTTTAATTTAAACAGATGGGTTATCTCATTCTTGCGTATTTAAGAACCAATGTAATTATTCCAAAACTATACCTACAATAAGGTTAACTGCCTAGTATCACAATTTTACTTGCTATCTGCCAACACATTTTAAAGGTTTAAGTTAAACTATAACTGTTTCTGTGATTAAACTATTTTATTTAACACATGAATACATTCATAATAATTGCTCATAAAAAAAGTCGGCTCGAAACATGAACCGACTTTCAAAGTATTAATAAATGATTGTTTAATATTTTATGATTCGTTTTGTAACAGTAGTATAATCATTACTAACCCTAATCAAATAAACGCCACTGTTTAAACTTTCAGTATTGATGGTTGATTGCATTCCATTTACTTCCTGATAGGCACATGTTTTTCCGGTACCATCAATAATTTCAATACTGTTTATATTACCACTTCCACTTACCACAAGGCTATTTGAAAATGGATTTGGAGTTAAGGCAATATCAATTTCAGTTTGATTTAAAGCAACAATTTTAGAGTACTCAAATTCTCCATCAAAATCAATTTGCTTTAATCGGTAATAAGCCGAAGTATTATTTTCATCAACAAAAGAATAATTCATTATTTGGCTTGAATTACCGGCGCCTTTAACAAAACCAATGGTTTCAAAATTATCACCATCAGAACTTTTTTGGATTTCAAAGCCATAATTGTTAACTTCATTTGAAGTTGCCCAGAACAATTCATTTCTACCGCTCTTCATTTGAGCTGTAAAACTAAGAAGCTTAACAGGTAAAACACTATTTGCCCAAGTTGTACCTACCCTAATTCCATCGATGAAAGACTCAGGTGTGCCACCCGACTGACGAACTGCAATACGACCAATATCAATCGGATCAGTTGATGGTCCTAATTGAACTGCAGCCACATCAGGTGTAGGTATAGTTCCATTTAAAACTGGGTTGATCCACAGATAAGCGCTATCATTAGCAGGACCGGTGATAAAAACAAATTGAGAAGCTATTAAATAAGTAACACCGGGCGAATAGTTATTGGGTGACCAAACTACTACTGTACTGCCTGTTGAAGTGATTCTTAAACCAATGTTAAATGTATTGCCTACACTCCCTTTTCTAAATGTTATCCTATTAGTATAATTGGTTGTACTAGTTGAAGGTAGCAGTGCGATCATATAATCGCCGGCAAGAGCATTATCCAATAAACGAGCGGTATCAACAACATTTAATAAGAAAGAAAAATAAATTGAACCGGATGTAACAGGTGTAAAACTGGTATAGGCATCTTCGGCAGCAGCACTTGTGTCTCTGGTTGCTAATCTGTTTCCAATATTTGAGGATGCATAATTAGGGTATGTTAAATTACCTGCCACCACATTTAAGGGGAGTGCACCACCTATAAATGTCCAAGCACCAGCACTTACGTTTGCCCCGCTATTATTGGTTGTTAACTGACCTAAAGGATAATTAAAGTTCTCATCTAACAATTGACCATAACTTGTTAAATAAAAAACAGATGTTAAAAGTGAAAATAGTATTTTTTTATTCATGCGACAAATCTACATTTATTCTTAATTATTTAACAAATCGTATCAATCTGATTTGCAACAATGTGTTAACTATAAATCTGTAATCCACTTTCTAGAATAACATTTACTGAATAGTTTAGAACGAATATGATAATGCTGAGGTATGGTGAAACCTTATAAGCTTTGACATCAGCTGTTGTTCATAAATTTCGCTAATCATACTAAGGTATACACAACAAGACCTATTAATTACGCAATAAGTTATGTACCCTTTTATAACCGTTCAAATAAGCTGCTTCGTTGTTAAATAATTTTAAAACACTGTCTTTAGCTTGTTCAGATAAGAACCAATTCATGGGAACTGTTCTATCATTTAAGAACATATTAAACCTGATTAATTCACCGTCAATTCCCTTACTTGTTATAAACCGTTTAGTTTGAACTAAAGCATGAGCTGTATGACCACTTCATACCGAAAGCATTGTTGATGGAGCCTCTAATAATTCATTACCAAAGCGCAAGGGTTCAACATTATTAGTTGTATCGTCGTTGGTAATAAGTAAAATAACAGGTTTAATCAGGTTACGATATTTACTGAATTGCTTTATTGCATTTATAACTTCCATCGTAGTGATATTACCCATATTTTCAAAATAACCTCCATCCACAAAATGGCGTCGTGAAGAAGTGTTGGTTAAATCAAACTGAACACTTGCAGCGGGAGATAAATAAGGGAATCTTGCGCTGAACAAAATAGCTGTACTGTATCGTACATTTGTGTTCAATAAATACTGAAGATTAACTACATCATTAAAATTAGAATCAACTTTAATATTACTTAATATAGCACGTTTACCTGTTTCTACTTCTGTACTGTTAATTAATACTACCTTACCTTTTGATGTAACTTCATTAAAAGGTTTACTCATTAAGTTATTAGATTCATTTACATTTTCATTCCATGATTTTTCCCATGTTCGTTCTAATACACCTGCACGATCAAAACCTTTAATCATATTAAATGAAAACAGGTTAAACAGCTCTCCAAAAACCATAGTACCCGTTGTTGGAGCAAGTAAATCGGCGCTATAAAAATCCTTTGTTAATTGCTCATACTTGTCCAAAGAATCATGTTCTTTATCTAACTCAGTTAAACAATTATAAAAATTAACACCTAGGGTACCACCCGACACACTGCTAAAAGAAAAAATATGTTTATCAAAATCAGGAAGCGTATCATGTAAATGAGCAAGCACTTGAGAAGTCCAAAAACCCGAGCGAGAAGCCCCACCTTCTGCTGAAACAAAGAATACAGGAACTGTGTCGTTTTGATTAAACCTTTGGTTCGCATACCACTGGTCAAATCGTTCAACTACATTTTGAGTAGGAGCTACATAACTACCCTCAAGAATTCGGACCGGATGATCATGGTTAAAATAACTAACCATACACATCACTATAAACAATCCGGTTTTTAAGAATGATGAATAACGTTTATCCATATAATCAACCCACCAAGCAATGGCAACCCAAACTCCAAAACCTGTGGTAATTAAATGTAGAGCGCCAACAAATTGATAATACCTTATTCCTAATGCACAATATAAAACCAAAACAAACACGGCAAAACCTAGCATAAAATAAAATACCTTTTTCACTACACCAACTTCTGTAAGCTTAGTTATTGGCGTTAGCGATTCGTATGCCTTTAATTGCAGTTGGTTACTAACTAAACTTTGTTGAATTTTACTAAACACAATGGTTCGGATAAATATATAAGAACCTACCCCCATTAGGATACTTACGATTAAACAAACCAAATAAGCCGACAGCATTGCCGAGTCATAATAAAAATAAGCTTTAGTATAAGCTATCACCATAATAATAGCAGGTACAACACTTAGTATCAGTGGGAACAACTCTGCTATTCGTTTTCTTCTGTTAATTTTATCTTGAACTCCTGGAGTTCCTGTCGGGGCGTAAAAACTAAAATCGGAAAACAAGAGTAAAATTCTTGCACCAAAGCTGGTTTGCATTGACCAGAACAATAAACCAACTTGTGAAAGTATTAATGCTAAAAAACGAGAGGATAAAAAAGAGACATTACTCTTGAATAAATCATCCATAATGGCATTTATCATATCTTGTCCTTGAGGAACAATAATGAAAGCAAGTGCTGCTAACAATTGTAAAACAATCATAAACCATAACGCCTTAGCTATTGTTAAAACGTCACTAATTTTAGCTTTAATCGTATTCATAAATATTATTGTTTTTTAATTGACTTTTTATTGGCAATAGCGGCTAGGTATTCACCAATTTTTATATCTAATGAAAAGGTAAGCATGGAGAACGAATTTGATGGATTTATTACATCAGTAAATGAGTTATTACCTCCTATCGGAAAATTATAGGAAAGATTAAAATCAAGTCCGTTAAAAAAACTAACACCTGCACCACATCCTAATAAATAACTTTTAAAACTGCTACTGGTTTTGGTATTTACGATATTATACAATAAGCCGGAACCAAATACAATCAAATGAACATCGCTGATATAAGGATTTTTGGAACGTACTCTGTCAACCAATTTTTCCTTTCCAAATAAAGAAGGAGCATATTCTCCAACATTATATTGGCGGTATTTCTTGATATTAACTAATTTCATTTTTACGCCAATTTTTTCTGCTGCAAAACTGAAATTTTGTAAACTATCACTTGCAATAAATTTAAAATCATCTCCAAGGTGAACACTTTGATTTAAGCCAACCGAAAAATAAAAATCGAAGATGCTTTTCTCCTTGTTTGCAAATTGCTTATATACAGCCAAAATGATACTCTCTACATCAATGGATATTTTATTTTCCTTGGTATCTATTACTGCATACTTTTCTATATTATTTACAAGTACATTAAACATTGATGTTGTATTTGAAGATAAATACATGGCACCTGCATTTTGAATTACTTTTAAAATAGTTGCATAAGAGGCTGCTTTATCAAGGTCGTTAAGATTTGTAAGCAACTCTACAAAATCATTAAAAATATCAACCTTTTTATATAACAATGCCGGACTAAATTTTGCTGTTTGAATATAAATTCGTTGTACCTGCTGAAAAAGCAAATAACGATAAATAGTATCCATGGTTGCGAAACTTTCTTTAGGTATTTTAACAAACATGGATAACTTGGTAAGTATTGGAAATGCGGTGCGCGTGATAAATAATAAATCATTGTTTGTATACAAATATTCATCATCACGAATTGTATTATGCAACACTCCATTAGCTTTAATAAAAAGTGTATTTAACTTTTGGAATAATGCATTAACTTCTTTTGCTACCGAATCTACATTAATTTGATATGATGTTTTTAAGGTAAATACAGCCAACGAATCTTGTAAATTTAATATTCTATTTAATGATCTTGCAAATGCAACACTATCACGAAACGGTTGGTTTAACTTACTCATTTCAATGATTGACAATTCCTTTTGAGCAGTATCATTTAAAGTTGTATAGGTTTCAAATAACAAATTAATTTCACCTGAAATGCGGTTATATAATTGCTTAAGTGAATCAATTAAAACTGGATATCTTGATTGACACCTTTGGTTGTATATGAAATTATAATAGGCGTTATGCTCTTTATAAAATTTATCGCTAACACTATTCTCTGAAACGAAAAAGCCTAACTTGTTAACTTGTTCAGAATTCAACAATACATCATAAACCATATCAACCAATATAAAGTTGAGTTGGTATGCACTATCAGTATTTCTTAGTGAATCATTAGGCTTTAGTTTATCTAAAAGATAAGTATTACTATTAAAACCGGGGTATTCTCGGTTATATAATGTAAAGATTGAATCAAATAACCCGGTATATCCATTTTCTAAAATAGCACTATATACCTTATCATTATTTAAATAGCAGGCTATTTGATTAAGTGCTGAAGAATTTGACTTAGGCATCAGTGATTTAACTAAACTTCTAAGTGCATCAACTGTATATATGTTTGCTTCATTTCCGCAATCAGCAGAACCTGCGCTTAAGTATATAAGCCAACGTTTTTGTTCTTCGGGACTTAACAACAAAAAATCGGCGTTACTGATTACACCTGCTAAAGTACCATTTCGTAACAATCGCCTGGATGCTTGTAAATAAAATTCGGTAAAGCCATAAGCAATGGCAAAGTTTGCTGACGTTTCTATTAACTTCCGGGTTGCTGCTTTTTTATTCGTGGTATTAAAAAGAAGATCAAATGTATTATCAGCAAATGAATAAAATGTATAACTACCATTTTCAATATTGCGTAACAAAGTTTTTCGGGCAAATTCCTTCTTTAATTGTTGTTGTTTATCAACTATTATTTCACTTAATAACTCAACATCAATATTACCGCGAGTACCTACAACTTCATTCAATCCTGCATAAAGTGTAGCCACTTGCGAAAAAGAAGGTAATGCCATAAACAGCATTACCCCTATTATAAACAATCTTTTCATACCTTAATTCATGAGCAAGTATATAAAACCGACTTACGGTTTAATAAACTTTACTTGATACACAGCATTGGTTGCATTGGCAGGTTTAGTGGATGACGATTGTGTACTATCACAAGTGATGCCACCATAGATATATCCTAAAATATTACCACCTGTTGGCAAAGAATCATAATTAAAAATATTATAATTATCGTTATAATACCATTGAGAGTTTAATCCATTCAAAGGGATAAATTGAGCCTCAGCACCCATTCTTATAGGCATACCTATTGGATCATATATTGCAGTGGATTGATAAGCATTGCCCGCAGGTGTGCGTGCGATGGTTAACAAATCTTTTGTCCAACTGGCCGGGTTACCATTAGAAGTATTTGTATCTAAATATTTATCTACTAATCCACCTAATATAGAGGTATACATAGTATTTAGCGATTGTGAAAACATTAATACGTTAGCTGCTGAGTAATTATTTGAAATTTGTATATAATTTGAATCTACTACATATGATGGAGTAGAACCTGTATTGATATAGACAGGATTTTGCCATACATTAGGACTCCCATCACCCGGCTGAGGGCCTGAGTATGTAAATACCCCACCATAAATGGCAATTCCTAGTTGATTACCTGAATATACTGATGGTACTACTACTAAATCCCTCCTGCGTAAAAGAGAAGTGGGATCAGGATCAGGTGTATTAGGGATTGATACAATAGTACTTTTATTAATAGAAAAGCTACTTGCTGATTCATTAATGGTAAACTTCCAAATTCTTCTGGTATAATCTTGAAACGGCTGAGGTTTTGTCGAATCGTTAATATTCCCATATTCACCATCAAACCTATGACCAACCACTAAATAAAATGAACCATCTGCCATTCTAAACATCTCGCCACCGGTTACTTTAAAGTTGTCGCAAGTATCTAATAATACTGATGACAATACACCATTTGCATCTTTGGCACTAATAGACTGACTCAATTTATTTAAATCAACCCTACTAACTATTCCATAGGTTATATAATCATAAGGTAATTTTAATATTGGTGCCAACGGGTTAGGAATTGCTCCATATCCTCCGCATAAATAAAGATAGTTTCCCGATTGTGTATGTTGAATATTGGTTGCGGAGAACTGAGCACTAATCCAAAGATTCTTAATTGGATTTAGTCCTTTAAATAATAAATTACTTAAATCGAATGAATCAACTGCCCATGTTTGAGGATTGATTTTATAGATGGTATGATTCGCTAAATTATCGGGAAAGGCTGGAGTTGAAAAATTGTGTAATCCATTGTGGCGACCACCAATTAGTATCCAATTACCTGCACTATCAATGCCTAAAGCATAAGATTGTAAAACAGGCAAGGTGTTGTTGGTGTTCACTAAAGTAATTTCGTAAGAACCGAAATTGCTGCTACTCGATTTGTTAGCATCGTTGCAACTAACCAGAGATAATGAGAGGGCGAATAAAACGCAATAACTTAAAAGATGAGATATTTTCATAAGTGTGAGAATTGATTGTCAAACCTAAATCTAAGGGCAGAATAAACAAAGAGTGAAAACACTCTTTTATTTGATATTTAATAAAATTTAAAATGCCTCTCCGAATGCCACATAAAAACCAGTCGTTTCTTTACCAATAGCGTAATCTAACCTTAAATTGATGCGGTCAGTTTTATCAACTCTTAATCTTAATCCTAATCCGGTAGAGTATTTTATATGTTCGAATTGTAGATCAGAATAGTTTCGCCAAACATCACCAACACCACCAAATATGGTAAATCCCAACCAAGGTATCAATTGAATACGAGCCTCTGTTTGAATGGCTGTATAATTCCTATCACGATATCGTCCTAAATAGTACCCACGCATGTGACTATCGCTTCCTAACAATCCCATAAGCCGGTAGGGTTGATTACCTAAACCATATAAGCCCACATATTGCCATGCCAAATTTATTTTCTTGAATAGTTTATGGTAGTATCGCACATCAGCTCTGATGTTAGCAAAAAAAGATGATTGCTGAGTAGGAGTTTGTTTATAATACGTTATCTCTTCCACATCAATGTAAAAATCACCAGGCTCAGGGTTCAATAAATTTGAACGCTTATCAACCAGTAGCTTTGGACCAACGCCATAACTCCACTCTGCATTGTTATTAACCAATTCGTTTGCAACTTCTAATTTCCCTGTTTTTATTTGAATGTTATTTATTCCTTGAACCCGAATCATCCCGCCCAGATAAAATTTACGAGTGGTATTCCATAACAACGCATTATTCAACTCGACTCGATGAGCTGAATAAAACACTCCATCTTTATCTGATGATTGATTACCAATACCGTAATAATACTCTGGAAAAAACAAATATGCATTTTCGCCAATCATAATTTGTTTATTCTTATTCATATAAACATACCATGCACTATTTAAAATCACCTGTTTATTTAAAGTATAATTAAACTCAAGTTTGGCAGTTGAGTATAATGAACTTTTAAAATAATGTTTGAGTTTAAATAGAGTAACTGCTCCAAAGTACCAATTTGTTTCAATGCTTCTTCCAATTGTTGGAACAGGTAAAACGCTTAACTTAGGTAAACTATCGGTTTGCTGCGAATAAGCAGTTGTTGAACTCAGAAAGAGTATGACATAGATAATTAAGATAACATTTGTACAATTCATTTAATGATTACGAATCTTGATTAATAAAGCAGAATAGTGCAGCATTTAATACTTCAAATAAATAATGAAAAAAATAATATTAAGTAACTACATAAAAAAATATTGTGAGGACAATGTAGCTTAACCTATTTAATAAGAAAACCAAGCCCGAAAGATTCAAAGCTTGGTTTCAAATTATAACTGCAATTAATGGTTATTTCTTTGTGTTGAGGGTTAGTGGAATTGACCATGCAAAATCAGTTTGAACTTTTCTATTAAACAAAGTTGTATCTAACATATCAATGTATTGATCTGCCGAATAATCTAAACTCCCATCGGATGTTGCCAAAGCATGACATGTCATACAATTAGATTGCACGCCCCACATATAGGATGAGTTAAGTTTATTTGGTAAACCCAGTTTCCCCAATCCTGCTTCCAAATAAGGATTATATGCTATGTTAGGTTTAACATTGGTATTAGTGCCACCACTTATGGGTTGATTAGGCCATACCATATTATATGCCGTAGCAACTGCATAATTCGCAGCAGCTCCGGTAATACCTTTTGGACGAAGTGCAGCAGCAAATGAAGAACTAGGAAAAGGTGGATTGGCAGGCTTATTAGTCCAAAAGAAAGTTTGCCAAGTCCAATTGCTGATTTCTTTTGTAGCCACATGCATGGCAATTAAAATAGCGTAATCACCAACAACGAAACTATTTTGACTTATGGATTGACTATTAATATAAGCTGCCATACTTGAATCAAGTTGATAATAAATAAATTGATTCAAGTTTACGAAGTTAACTGCTGTTGGAGTTTTATTTGGGCTTATACCTTGAACGTTATTACCGACAGGTTGTTTATTATTAATATCAATGTAAACTACCTCACTCCAATCACTTGGAGGAAAATCTTTTGCAACAGGTGGTGGACCTGTCCATAAAGGTAATTGTACCAAACCTAACTCGTTTGGCTTACAAACAAAATAGGTTGGTTTTGTTGTAATACTATTGTTAGGAAAAGGTTTCATACTACCAACACCCGGGTTAAGATATTGATTGAAAGTTGATTTGTTAAACACTAAGTTATTAGTTGCAAAACAAGCTGCGGCAGGATTATATCCCATCGCCTCTTGTATAGAATTACCAACATCATTTTTGGCTGCTAGTGCCGCTTGTTCGGCCGACATCCCATGCACAAATTGACGAGGTCGTTTTAACTGTGCTCTCATCTTTTTGGTTTGAGTACACCCACCTTGAGTATCATCTTTAGCACAAAATTCAGCCAAATCATTAGGACTAAGCCATGTTTCATAAACTAATAAAGTGTTGCCCCCAACCTGTTGCTTAGTTGGTGTTGTAAGTCCTGTCCAAATATCCCATGCGTGTGATGTAATACTTGCAGTATCATAATTATTAATCCATTTGTAAATGGTGAGTGAATCAACAGGAAAGTTAATAGTAGAAGGAATTTCCTGGGGAGTAATTGGATTTGCATTTCCACCTGTTATTGGTGGATTTGAACAACTTTGTAATTGTCCGAATAGAACAGTTAAACTGATAACGGCGACTGCAATAGCAATCATAACTTTAATTGTTTTCATAATGGTTGTGGTGTTGGTTTTATCTTTGTTTTAAATTAAATCCTATCCTATCAATATCAACTCCAAACATTCCTTTGATTGAAGATATCTGCATAGGCTTTTCATAGGTGTAACTATATAAAATATCATTTTGATTGTCGGGTGAGGCTCCATAATAATTATCATTTAATTTGAACCCTCTTAATCTTCCATTTGCATCAATTTCTTTGCAAGCAATAATACTTACTGATGTAATTGGTGTATTTAAATCAACTTGAACTTTTGTTAAATTTCTTGAACACGTTCCGTAATTATTACCATTAATGGTTAGTCCATTTATAACACCTTGGCGCGATGAAGCATCATAATAAATAAACACCGCACTAGTCGGAGTAATTTCTTCACTTATTGGCGTAACCTGTGTTGAGCAACCTCCAAACGGACCTACGGCTGAAGTGAAACCTGTTGCACTGGTATTATCATACAATATTGATTTTGCATTCAGGTGTAAAAATGGATTATTTATTTCACTGGTAAACTTACCACCTAAATCTTTAACAATTGCTGAGAATGCATTTAAGCCTGTAGTTAATGCACCTTCAACCCATCCACCAACCCACGATACACTATCACCAACAAAATATACTTTAGCTGTTGAACCATCACCATCCGGGTTCATAAAATTATAATACATTTTACTCAAATAATCTTCCTGAGTAGCTTGAGTTAATGAAAATGCTCCATTAAAATAGGGTTGTGTTTGCCAATCAATCATCACTGCATTTTCATCATTAACCTCTGCCGGCATAGCGTCAAGAATATATTGAATATCCGGAATTTGTTTTAAGTCTCTTAAAAATCGTTGATAACGTTCGTTAATATTACCAAGCGATTCCGACATTTCAGATAAATCTTCCCAAACATAATTCATCAAACAAACAGCATATTCATCATTAGGATCATAATCTAATGTGTAAAAATTTGCCATGGCTGTATCAGTAGTAATACAACGAACCTTTTTAAGTGAACTATCACCTAGCCACCATGGTTTTACTTTTAAGAAAAACTTGCTCGATTGAGCCATGTGTACATTACTTAATGCTTCACGTTTGTCAATTCCAATAACTTTTGATGCAGATGGATTATTATTTTGCCATAATGAGTCGATACCAAGACCAACCTCGGCTGCGCGGTTAGTAGTAGCAATAACCAAATGGTTGATTCCGCTATCTATAATGCTACCATTGGCATGAAGTAATGATACAGTTTTACCGTCGGAAGTAGGAATAATTTGATTGATGGCTGTATTAAGTTTAATTTTTGAGTTTAATGCAATACCATTTAATACAGGTAGTGAAGCAAGGGCATTTGCAACAGAATCAGTGCCTGTTACAATTAAGGCATGCTTATCTTCCAACTGATTAATTGTAAAGCGCATTAAACAAATAAAGCTTTCAGAAAACAGAGGCGATTGTCCACCTATTCCGGTCCCAACTGTTCCGAATTTCTCAATATCTTCCGGATATTTCCATTGATATCTCTCTCCGAAAGTATGAGTAATACTATCATATTTTTTAGGAGCATTAGGTTGGCAAAATATTTCAATTACACCCTGGATAAATGATTTGTCTTTGAAGTAATTTACCCAAGCTTGCCAGGCATTCTGAGCACGAATCGGGTCGTAAGTATTTGCATATACATTAAGCCATGCCGACATAGAAGCCGGAGAGTCTAAGGTTACACCATTTGCTAAAATTATTTGTTCGGTTGTGGTTACAAAACCATTCCAACTGTCATGTATATCTTTAAAAATTGCAGGAATATCTCCATTAGGTTCAATCAAATAGTTTTGACCCTTATACATAACCATTGTAGGTACCAAACCCGGATCAGGAAAGTCGGGATCTAAGACAATTTTAGCACCACGGTCTTGCAAATATTTTATATACCAATATAAACAACTCTCAGTTGGAGGGAAACGCATGGCTCCAAGTTCAGCTTTGTTCACACTATCATTAGGGAATGGATATGAAAAAAATCTTCCACCTACCCTATCACCTGCTTCGTAAATAGTAAAATTAGTAAATCCGGCACGCAATAATTCAAATCCTGTAATTAATCCACTCATGCCGGCACCAATAATAGCAATTTTAGCATTTGGATTTTGCTTAGATAAATCAGCAAGTTGATTGACAGATGCATTCAACCATTGCTGATAATCCATATTTGGAACATCTATTTGACAAAATGGTTGAAGTTCTACTATTCTTCCATCTACAATACCATTATCACTGATGGTAGATTTTTCATTGGTTGATGGGCGTTTAATTGTTTTAATAAATGGATACATAATTTTTTTATTTAAGTAAATCAAATGTAGGTTTATGGGAATACATCAATAAGAGTGAAATCATTCTTTGTTTTAATAATTAAACCTTAATGAAAACACAGTTGATATTAAGCTTGAGAATATTATTTTAAAACATGTAATTATCTCAAAAAGATATATAACCAATAATCGTTACTTTTTTACGGTTAATTGCTTAATTACTTTTAATACCTGTTCATTAGCTTTAGAAAGAGAGCCTAATAATTCATTAAATTTCGCATCTTTTACATTACCACCAATTACAGGTGTTGGGTTTATCTTCCCATTTTTAATTACAAATCCTCTGCCGCAACTTGCATATTGGCCAATAAATATTGCATAGTCAGGGAAGGCAACCAACAAATCACCTAATTCCTCAACTGTAATTTTTTGCTTATAAAAAACAAAACACACGCCATTGGTTCCTTGCGTTAAGATAATTCGGTTAGGTCTTGTTTGTTGTATATCAGTTAATGTTCTACCATTATAAAAGCTAATACGATTGAGTGCTATTTGTTGTGTAGTAAAAAGTTCAACCGCAACTTGACTAACAGTGTTTACAATATTTGGATTAACAAAACTTGAAGGAGGAATAACTTCTTGAATACATGGTTCGGTAGTATAAATTACATCAGGCGTCCGTTGAATTACAGGTTCAATAATTTTATGAAAAACTACCGAAGGTGCCCCTGATCCTGCACCAACCGTTATTGGCTCATATAAAAGTATTACATGAACAATTGTTGCTCTATTAACTAACCGATTTATTTCTCGCATTTGTTGATCAGAAGTAACCTGAACGATACGCGCATTAGTTTCATCTATCCTAACCAATAAGAGGTTACATATTAAATTATTCTCTTGTTCAATTAAAATGTATTGTTGGTCATATAATACATAGCTATTAGCGTTAACGCTTTCTATAAAATTAAAGTTACTTAAGACCCTCTGTTGATAATATATGGTAGCCATAAATAAAAATTTTAAATTGTGAAACACACAATCCTCATTCATAAAATCAGACCTTTAATGCTATTAGAAAAGTCGGTTTTATTAAAATGAGAATTGTGGTATATGCCTAATGTTAAATTTGAATATTAGTTGGCCCTGCAGTAAATACAACTCCTCCAATTTCATTTGTTGCAGGACTTTGAATGGTTTTATCACCAATGCTGTATTTAAATCCGGTTGGTCCACCCCAGTTGATACCTACACCAACAACATCATAAGTACCTGCTGCTAATGCAACATTATAAGTACCTTTTAATTCTGTTGTAATGCCATCTAGAACCAAAGGTCCTTGATATTGTCCGTTGGTTAGGTTAATGGTAATGTTAACCGGGTTAGTGTTGCCACTTAAAATTCTGCAAATGATAAAACTTGCACCCCATTGATAAGCTGTTAGTACCAATTCATTATCGCATTGGGTTACTGTAATTGTTCTTTGTGTTGTCATAATTGTGTTGTTTAATTAATGGCTTACTCTTAAGGATTTTCGGCAATCTCCTTTATACTTCTAATAGCATTTTAAAATGTTGAATTATGAAAAAAAGTGTAACTTTAATAATTATAAAATGGTTTCTACGATTCATTTATTTATTTGGTTATGGTCATTCAAACCAACTAAAAAAGTGAATAATAAATAAGAGTAGATTCATACATTCTAATAATTTATTCATTCTATTAACCTCGTTAAATAAATAAGACCTGTAGCGACTAATAATGCTATACTAATTATTGATGTGATAAATAATTTAAAACATTTATAATAAAAAAACCGTTAGCATGCGCACACACTAACGGTTTATAGGAGTTAATTTTAAAAAGAGTTATTTAAATATCAACCATATTTATAAATAAACTAAATGAATAGAAGTATCAAGGTTTCTTCCCAATCAAAAAATAAATTTGGTCTGCTACTTTTTTTATGGCTATCAATTCGCGCTGCAAATAAACTAATGCTGTATCACTTTTATAGTTTGGCGATTTATAGGTATGCATCCAGTGCATCATGTCCTTATCTGCTTTATCAAATAAGGCAACAACTTGTTGGAGTGAATCAAACATTTGTTTGTTCTTTACAGAATCCATATACGAAACAACTTGTTTACGCTTTGCCAGCAAAGCTCCCATTTTAGGCATCACTGAATCATGAATTGCGAAAACATCACGTTCCACTTTTTTTGCTTCTTCTGCATCTGTTCTACTACAAGCCGTGATAATAAATAACACAAATAAACCTACCAAATAATTTGCCTTCATACTAATGTTCTTGTTCATTTTTACATAACCCAACAATTTGATGAAACACATCATGTAAATCACTCAATGCTTTAGTAATTTGTGCATCTGTTGCTTTGTTACTTTTAATAAGTTCATCTAACTTTTTAGCATCTACTTTTAATTGCAATACTGCCTTTTGAATCTTCGAAGTATTGTATTCAGCAGGAATATTAGAAGATGATAATGAATCTGCCTTCATAGCCAACTCAGTACTTCTTTCTTTGATTGGGGTTAAATTACCTTCTTCACTAGGGTGAAATGTTTGAGACATAACCGTATGAAAAGACTTCAACTGAGGCCATTTAGACATAATTCCTTGTGCGTATGCTGTACAAACAGTAGCAAGCAATACAATTGTAAAGAGTATTTTTTTCATGTTTTTTTATTTAAGAGTATTAATCCATGCAGCAATTTTTAAAGCATCTTCTTTAGGCACCTGAGGTAAACCAATCATTGGAGGATAATCAGGCCAATGTTCAGGTTTTGGCTTGTAAATTAAACTAACTATTTCATCATTATTATATCCGCGTTTGGCCACATCAATATACGACGGACCTACAACCTTCTCAGCAGCTGCATGGCAAGTTAAACAAGTATGTTTATTTAATAATTCATTTATATCATCAGGTATCACTACTGTTGACTTTACCGATTGAGAACCTGTTGCAACAGTTGCTTCATTTGTTGATGTATGGTTATTCTGTTGTTGATTTGAACATGATACAATAGCAATTATTATCAAGCAATAAATAATATATTTCATTAGCGTAAAATCGTTAATAATTATGGATGAACATGAAAGCCTACTGTTTTTGATGATTCAACATTAAGTATATCCTTAGCTGTGATAATTAATGTATAATCAGTGTGAGTGGTTGTATTAATTACATGGCTCGTATCAAAGCTATAGGTAGTAGCACCAATATTATCTTTTAGATAATCTAAAACAGTTACATTATTTTTAGTTAATATAATGCGGGCCGATTGAAGTTGTTTATCATGTGAGATAGTACCTTTAATATTCAATGTTTGGCCATTTGTTGCCATGCTCGACGAAGGGGAAGTAAGGGTAATAACAGGCTTTAATGCTTCTTGGTTATTAAGCACGGTGAATATTATACTTTTAGCATTGGCCTTACCATTATGATCAAGAGTTGTTACCGTTAGTTTCATGTCGGTATTTGCATCAACACTTGAAAAAAAATATTGATTTATTGCAACCGACTTCGCGTGTGAGTGACCTTCGTATTTATATACCGATGTACCATCAGACACTTTGGTAACTTCAACTACATAATCATGTATATCATCCGATGAATTGAGATTTATACGTAACCACAGGGTATCACTTTCATTTAATTGAGCACCTAAGGTTGGTGATAAAAATGTAACTTCAGGTGCTGCATGTTCATGGTCATGATCATCCTTACAGCTACCCAATAAAAAAATTGATAAACTAATAATAAAGTATAAAATAGAATGATGTTTAAAATTCATAAAATTGTTATTAAATAATGTGTTTAAAATAAATATAAAAGTTGAGTTGAGAATCTATGCTGTGTTCGCGCATATCCTCTATTTAAATGTTCAGCAAAGGGTGCACTTACATTTACACCAAATACAACACGCTTGATATAAATATCAGCTCCACCGGAAAAATAAAAACCATTACCACCAGTATACAGTTGAGGAATATTATTACTTTGATCGCGTTGTGCTGTTTCGAATAATACTCCCACGTTAGGCAATAAAGAATGCGTTTTTTGTTGCTTCCAATAAAAAAAACGAAAGCTTGAAATCAACCTGTTGCCGTATTTATAGGTATCGTTAGTACCATTTATGCGATAGGTTGCATCTGCATTCATACCATAACTTTTATACCTGATGGTGTAAATTAGGTTCAAGTGATAATCAAATGTACCGGTTCCCGTTTGAATGGAAGCCGGTTTATCGGACCTAAACTTTCCGGTTGGTAATTTTATACCCGAGCCTAACATCAGTGTATTGCGCCATTTCTGCTTTACACTGTCGCCGGTATTAAACAGAATATAAACTAAGGAAATACTTGCATCCGAAACACCTGTATAAGACTGTTCTAAATCTTGATCCTTTCGCATATTATATTGCCATGGTATATTTACAAAAGTTATTAGCCTATTGCTAATAAAATATCTCCCCCATATTTCATACCTATTCAGATTTTCAGAATATGCCTGTTCCGGTTTTGGAAATAAAGAAGGAGTATGTTGTAAATCAAAAAAACTTTGGTTAAAACGTACACCAACAAAGTTTTTGTTGAATTGAGGCAGTATACCAAAATAATTAGCATTTACTGAACAGCCGCAAACATCGCATGCAAAAGACATTTGTGGTGAAAGAAAAATAAAAACTAATAGCAATATACTACCGCAGGATACTAGTCGTGTTCTAGCGGTTTTATAATTCATAAAATATTAATGATTATCCGGTATGCTATGCTACCGAATTTACTTAAGTAAACGATTACAAGCAACACATTGATGTTGAAACTTTACAAGCTAAAATTGTTGATACAGCTTAAAGCCAACTAACTTAAATGCCAATATGTGTAAATGAAATCAATAATAAAAAGATTGTATATCTTAAAATACAACGTAAATAAAATTTAGCATGGAGGGTGAAATACATCATCAAAAAAAGATGAAGGATGTAAATTTTCGTGATAGTTTAAAGGTTGTTTAACTTGGTCATATACCTGCAAAGCGTAGGTAGCTAGCATTGGTAAATGAAAAAACAACTCTTCTGATGATTGCTTTATTGTAGGCAGTTTCGACTGATTTTCATCGGATTGATTTAATTGTTTGGAGAGGTAACATTTTCCTTTACACTCAGGCATTTCTTCGAAGCGATTAATACACAAAACCCTGCTAATAAAATCCTGCTTAGCATAAAACGATAACAATATCCATACACTACTGGTGCTTTGAACCACAAACAGCAAAAGGATAGCTATGGTAAATATCCGCTTCATTATTCGTCGGCAAAATTAATTTAAAAATATTCAACTAAAAGCAATTTTATATCATTAACCAGGCTTTTAGATTCTTTAAGATTCGTACCACCGTAAACAACACGCATATGTTTAGCTTTATCACATCTAATAATAAAAACAAAACATAAATATTAGTAACTGATTATTAGTAAGCACATTTAACAATAGTAGATTAAAATAATCTACCAATCATGATTAAGAAAGCTCATAAAAATAAGTTTTCTCTACTGGTCGGTGGTTTGTTTTTTCTTTTGAAACCAACTGTAAATCCATTGTATTAGTGGTAATATTAACAAGGTGAGAAGTGATTCCGGATTATTATATAAAAAAATCCAAGTTTTTCGCCACAAAGATTGTGCATCAATATTTATGGTAAGACGAATATCTTTAGTAGTGATATCAGCTCTACTTCCATCTGCTGTTTCACCTCTTACGGCAATTACTAGTCGTGCATTTTTTACATCAGCATCGGGTTTCGGTTTAACAGCCCAACGCCAGTTTAAAGTTTGCTTTAATAATAAAGATTGACGCTTATCATTAAAAGGAATAATAACAAAAGCTTGGTCAACATCAATAATTTCTATTTCAACAAACTTAAACACATTCACTTTAGTACATGATTGACTATCATTACGAATTTTATCAAGTGAATTTCCTTCTTGCTCAATTACTTTCTTTTGTATTTCTGCCAATAACGTTTTAGTATCTACGATTGAACTTAGATTTACATTGATATCTTTTGATTCATTAATGGCAATTTTATTAAAATAAGAAAAGCATAAATTAGCTGAAGCAGCGGCATATTGATTGTCTTGATGTTTACCATGAGTAGTGATACCTTCTTGAGGTATAGATTCAGCACCTGCATCAGGGCCGGCATTTGATTCACTTGGAGCCAACACATGGTCATTATAATTCTCCTCTGTTGGGTTAACATCAGGAGAGGTTATCCCAACAACAGGTGAGGTATCATTTGCATTTATATGTGATACTAAAGAGGAATCAGAAGGTATTTCACGATTTTCCTGCTTATTAGTGCTTTTGACAGTATCATCAGAAGCTCTGTTAGTTTCTTGTTGAGTTGAAGTTGTTTTGTTTTTATTTTGGCCACACGACACGACAAACAGGAGCAGAAGGATGACAAATGCATAATTATTAAATCCAAACCTTTCAAATAACTTAATATGCGAGCGCATCGTTTCCATCACTAATTAAAAAATCAGCTATTTTCTCTAAATCTTCATCATGTTGTTGAACAGTTAACAAACCTAATTCAACCAATGCTTGAATATTTTCATCCGAAGCATTTGCCATATCGGTATCTGCATTATACATTTTAGTTGGTGCAATGCGTTTATATTGGTTACTCACATCGGCAGCATCAAACATTTTCAATAAATAATAATGAGTAACTTCAGATGAGCCCGACATCATCATATCTATCAATGGGCTTAACCAACTTGCCATACCCCAGTTCTTGGCCTTATCATATTCGTACGAGATATTTTCGTCCCCTGTACCTAAGGATAACAACCACATTCGTTTTGCTGTAATCTTATCATGTTCTTCACCATGCTCGGCATTTCTTACTTCGGCATAAGCGCACATTGATGGATTATTCACAAAGATACCTCCATCAATTAAGGCGTATGAAACACCCAGCCTGGATTTTACTAAGGCTGTTTCAAAATATGTAGGTGCAGCAGAAGTTGCCCTACAAACATCACGTATTAAAAAGTCGTGTGCATCACCTTTTTTCTTAGCATCGTGTTGAGTAAAAAAGTGGGCTTTCCTGCTTTTAATATCGTATGACGTAATTAAACACGGTTTCAACAATTGACTTAACTTTAGGTCACCAAAATACTGGTGAAGTAATTCTTCCAATACCTTTGCATCAAATCTTTCATCAGACAAACCTGCCAATGAATTGATTTTTTTCTTCAGTGATACATCAAAAATTTTACTGCCGTTTTTTATGTATAAATCAACCGCATCTGCGGCGCTATACTTCGGTTTACCTGAGCCATCATTGCATAATAATAAACTTACTAAAATTCCGCCTGTACTTGTACCCGCCATAAAATCAACATATTCGGCTAGGCGTGCCTTTGGATTTTGCAGCTTGTGTTGAATTTTTTGTTCTAGAGTTCTTAATACTACCCCGGGAACAATTCCACGAATTCCACCTCCATCTATAGTAATTATTTTTTTCATTATTAGATTAATTTAAAGTATATGCGTCAATTGTTAAATATGCTAATTTAAATCCATAAGTCAAGTTATTTAATAAATCTATAATTTGTTAAATAATGATTATTACTGTTAAAAGACATTACAAACTTTATTTGTCTTTCTTGATTTCATCAATCTGATGTGGTTTAATTTTTTTGAAAATTGCTTTTTTCCCTTTACTCATTCCATAAAAGAAACCTATACTAAATACAAGGTATAGAATAAATAACAATACTAGCCAAAAAAATAATGTTTGATACAAGGTGTACAGTTTTAAAATAGTTTGTTGTACTTACCCATCAACATTTTTCTGGCATGATTGTAACCGATTAAATAGCCTATCCAAAAAAGTAGGCATGTTAAAATAATTGATAATGCAGCTATAATAACTTGAAGTGAGAATGAAAAAAACATATTATTAAAAATGATGGTTAAAGGTTACCCCTCAAAAAGTGAGATTTAATTGTTAGACAGCACAAAGGTGGGTTTGGTTGCTTTAAATTAACAGAGTGAAAACACTCTTTTTCCAGCACATTTATTGTAAATATATCTAAAGAGTGAAAATTATTCTTTACAACCACCATGATAGAATCATTATAAGTTTATTCAAATGAAAATTAGGCATTCGCTTTGTTTTCAACAGTTTTAAGTGCAGCATATAACCCTGAACTTAAACCAAGAAGAATTAAATTATTATTGCTAAAATCAGGGATAAGATCATCTAAAGCTACAGTTCCAATTTGAAGATTAGTGATGAATGTTTTAATAAACCAAACACCAAATACAATGTTAAATACAACAGTTTGAAAACGATGAATGCTAACACCTTTTTTATCTGATAATATGTCTAAGAAAAAATTGGTTCCATTATCATTTTGATTTAAGGAAGTAATGGTGGTATTGTTCTGGTCGCTTATATCTATTAACGCTGCTGCTGTTGTCGTAGCACTACTAATTCCTAATAAATATAATGTAGATTCTGTTAAGTCAGGGATTTGCCAACCTTGAGTAAGAATAGTAGTAATAAGAGATGACAATACAATAACTGTCCACCATGCCAGTTGTACACGAGCGAAACTATATGGTTTGGGTGATGCGGAGCTAATATCGCGGAGCATGGCAAATTTTAAATCGCAATAAATGATAATAGCCGAAAGCAAAAACAAAGTGAAAATAAAAACAAATAAATACATAACTGAAAAATTTATGCTAAATTAAGATAGTACTAACAGGCATTATAGAGTGAATTCATAGTTATTTTAAATACTTACACTCATTTACAGCATTATTTGATGAATTTTGAAATTAACATCATGATTTGTCATGTGAATTAATATTTTTGTCATATAAATTATCTTAATTTTACTACATAACACCTTAAATTTAAAATTATGACATTCAATGGAACTGAAGGGGCACCAATAGACATTACAGAGGCCTCAACCCTAACTACAAACTACCGTAATGCTAATCCAAATGGAATCAAAGCATTTTTTATGGGACGCGATATCCTTCTTGATATCTTAAACCAACAAGGATGCATGGGCATTAGGGTTTATTACGGACTTGATAACGCCGGAGCACAAAAACTTGTATTTGTTGGGGCTGATGCGAACGGTGATGACATGCTTGGTTTAATTGCTGATAAAGGAAGGCCTTGTCCTGAAGACTGTGGAAAGGCCAACTCTTTAAATTCATAGTTTTTAATTTGAGCTTCTCTAATATTTCAGTTAGTTCAGTTCTCATTCCGGCGATAATTGCTTTATTAGTTTATAATAAAGCTCCTCGAAATTTGAGACCATTTTTATGGTACATTTTCATATCGGTTGTTTCTGAACTTAATTCATTTTTTTTGCGCCATTTTTTCAAAAACAACATGGTCAATTTTCATCTTTACACCAATTTTGAATTTGTGATACTTTCTATTTTTTTCATCAATACCATTAACAAATCCATCTTCAAAAAGATTGTTGTAATTTTGGCCGTGTTGTTTCCTCTAGGTTACTTAATTCATAACATTATTTCCAACCTGTTCTTAAAGTTTAATCCACTTTTTCTTACGCTTGAGACTTTTGTTTTGGCCATATACGGCTTATATTATTTTTACAACAGAATTATAAACGAAGCACCTGATACTGATTTAATCAAAGATCCTATTTTTTGGATACACAGTGGAATGTTGCTCTATTTTTTGGGTAATACGTTTTTGTTTATGATTTACAGCTATTCTGCTAACCTTCAACTAGGTTGGCATGCGAGTATCTGGCATATTCATTCTGTATTAAATATGAGTAGTTATCTAATATACAGTTATGGACTTTTATTGTATAAACCATGGAAGACAAGCTTAAGATAATTGTATTTGCAGGTACATTCATCATGGTGGTGGTGTTTGTATTTATCTTTTTATTCATGATTATTTATGAAAGAAAAAGATCATCCTATAAAGCAGAACTTAGTCGCCTTGAATTGCAACATCAAAAAAAGTTATTGGAAGCAATTATTACTACCCAAGAAAACGAAAAGCAAGAATTTGCTGCTGAATTACATGATAGCTTAAGTCAAATTTTAACCACACAATTGATGACATTACATGGGTTAGAAACAGCCATAAAAAATCCTGAATATAGCCTAGATAATTTACCCAATACTATTGACCAACTTAAAACTTTAAACAAACAAAGTATAAGTGAAACCAGGAGTATTTCCAGAAAATTAATGCCTGTGGTGTTGAATGATTTTGGATTAATAGAAGCATTAACAGAGTTAATAACCAAAGTGAATGAATCGGGAAGTGTAAAAGCTAATCTGTACAAGCCAAGCGAAGACATAAGATTTCCTGCAGATATTGAACGTGCGCTCTATCGGGTATCACAGGAGCTAATTAATAATACCATCAAATATGCGCATGCTAAGTTGATTGAAATAAAAGTTGAAGTAGAAAATGATAGCATCAATTATCAATATTCCGATGATGGAATAGGTTTTGAAGTAAATGAAAAGATTGGAAAAGGAATTGGACTGTTAAGTATGCAAAGTAGAATAAGTGCAGTAAATGGAAAAATCCAATTCACCTCATCACCGGATTCAGGCTATCAGGTAAGTGTAATAATCCCATTAAAATCCAGCATATGAACAACTCTAAAATTAAAGTAGTATTGGTTGATGACCATCAAATTTTTAGAACAGGCTTACTAGCCTCTATTCATTTATTCGATGACTTAGAAGTACTTGTTGATTTACCAAGCGGTGAAGCGGCAATTGAATGGTTAAGAACAGCGAAACAACTCCCTGATGTGATATTGATGGATATGAAGATGAAAGCCATGGATGGTGCAGAAACAACCGCTGTAGTGAAAGAAAAATATCGAAACGTAAAAATCATAGGTTTGTCTGTTTATGAAAGTCATTCGCATGTAGTTAGCATGTTTAAAGCCGGGGCGGGTGGTTATCTGTTAAAAGATTCACAACCTGAAGAAATTGCCGAAGCCATTCGAGAAGTGTATCATAACGAATATTACTTTAGTCAGAACATATCAATTAAACTTTTAAAAAGCATATTAGATAAGGATGTTTTGAAAGCCAATAAGGCTAAAAACCCGGAAGACTTAAATGAACAAGAGTTATCTTTATTAAAACATATTTGTAATGAGCATACCAACGCCGAGATTGCTGAGTTAATGCATCTTGGTGTAAAAACGATTGAAAATTACAGGAACAGGTTACTACAAAAAACCGGGTCGAGAAACACAGCCGGATTAGTTGTATATGCTATTAAAAAAGGATACATTATTGTGTAAATAACACAAATAACACAGCATTAGTCAAACGATTGTGTAGGACGATCTGCGATTTCTCTTATAGCAGCGTAATCGCTTTCAGTTAAGTCGTTGAAGAAATAATTTATTGGATTTACTTTCTTCCCATTTCTAATAACTTCATAATGCAAATGCGGACCGGATGATAATCCCGTATTACCAACAAATCCAATCAGTTGTCCGCGTTTTACCCGTTCGCCCATACGCACTTTTATTTTAAACATGTGGGCATATAATGATTTATAACCAAACCCATGGTCAATTACCACATGGTTACCATAACCGCTTCCGCCCTCTTCACCTGCCGGAACAACACGTCCGTTACCGGTAGCATAAATAGGGGTTCCGGTTGGAGCCGTAAAATCCATACCGGTATGCATTTTATAAGTTTTGTAGATAGGATGCATACGATAGCCAAAACCGGAAGCAATACTCTTTAGTTTTTTATTTGGTATGGGTTGAATGGCAGGAATTGATGCTAAAAATTCGGTTTTATTTTCTGCTAATTTAGCTAATTGTTCCATTGATTTAGTTTGCAACTCTACTTGCGCAGCTAAGGCATCAACACGCATCATAAGTGCTTTCAAGCCTTCACTACTTTCAAATCCCTCCAAGTCTTTATAATCACTCAAAGAAACTTTAGTTTTTGAATAATCAACCGGGTCAGCCTCAAAAATTGCTCGATAAATGCTATTATCACGCTCCTTTAATTCATTCAAAGTCTGATTCAACCCATCTACTTTGCGATTCAACAACTTGGTTTGAAGTTCATAATTTTCTAATTCTCGTTTTAATATTTTCTCTTTAGGTGAATCAATATAATAATAGGCAATAAGCATTAAACTTGCCCCGGCAACTATACTTGCACTTAAAAATCCAAACACCCTAAAGATAAGCGAACGAGCGCTTACCCTAACTTTCTCGAAGTCGAGGCTATGTGGATTGTAAAAGTATTTTATTTTTGCCATGCCGAAAGAAAAAGTAACGTTTCTTTTAAGGGTAAAGGTTCAAAAATAACCATTACCAAATAAATTACTCAATAAATAAAATAAGTAGCTGATAGCAAGATACATGACAAGCGCAGAAATAAGACAAAAGTTCCTCGACTTTTTCGCATCGAAAGGCCACACTGTTGTGCCTTCCGCCCCAATTGTGGTGAAAAACGACCCAACGTTAATGTTCACCAATGCCGGAATGAATCAGTTTAAAGACTGGTTTTTAGGAAATGAAACACCAAAATATAAACGTGTGGTTGACACTCAAAAATGTTTGCGTGTAAGCGGAAAGCATAATGATTTGGAAGAAGTTGGTGTAGATACTTACCACCATACCATGTTTGAAATGCTTGGGAATTGGAGCTTTGGCGACTATTTTAAAACTGAAGCCATTGAATGGGCTTGGGAATTATTAACCAAAGAATACGGCTTGGATAAAAACCGTTTGTATGTTACCTATTTTGAAGGTGATGATAAGGAAGGACTAGCTCCGGATACTGATGCGTTGAATGAATGGAAAAAATGGATTGCTGAGGACAGAATTTTAAAGGGCAATAAAAAAGATAACTTCTGGGAAATGGGTGATACAGGTCCTTGTGGCCCTTGCTCAGAAATTCATATTGATTTACGCAACGATGAAGAACGTAAACAGGTTGATGGAAAAACACTGGTGAATAACGACCATCCGCAGGTAATTGAAATCTGGAACAATGTGTTTATGGAGTTTAATAGAAAGGCTGATGGAACTTTGGAAAAACTTCCTGCCCAACACGTAGACACCGGAATGGGCTTTGAACGTTTGGTGCGTGCCATAGAAGGGAAATCATCAAACTACGATACTGATGTGTTTGTGCCAACGATTAAGTTTATTGAACAACACTCAGGATTAACTTATGGATTTAGCGACAGCAAACCGGACGTGGCTATGCGTGTGTTGGCCGATCATATTCGTGCGATTAGTTTTGCTATTGCCGACGGACAATTACCAAGCAACAACGGTGCAGGTTATGTGATTAGAAGAATTTTACGCAGAGCAGTTCGTTATCAATACCAATTTTTAAATGTAAAAGAACCTTTCTTGTGCAAGTTGGCAGTACTCATCGCCGATAGTTTTAAAAACGTTTTCCCTGAATTATTTGCGCAAAAAGAATTTGTGGCTAAAGTAATTAAAGAAGAAGAATATAGCTTTTTGAAGACGTTAGAAAATGGACTAAGAAGATTGGATGGCGAAATAGAAAAATTCACCAATTTTAAGAATATAATTGATGGAATAAGTCCATCAGAAAGAACAGATGAAATAATCAAATCATTTTCTGGCCCACTAGTTAATAATGCATCCAGAAGGCTGGCAATGAGAATTGCTTCATCAATTAAAGATGACTCTAAAACATCCTTCTCAGAACAAGAACTATTGACTGTTTTAGACCAAGCTAATATTGATTTTGAGTCTCAATATTCAGCTCTAAGAAATCATGTTTTAAGAATAAGTGGTTCTGTGGTTTTCGAACTGTCAGACACTTTCGGCTTTCCAATAGATTTAACCAGATTAATTGCCTCAGAATATGGATTTACAGTTGATGAAGCAGGTTTCGAAGCAGCACTTCAACAACAAAAAGAACGTTCGCGCAAAGCAACAGAACTAACCACCGACGATTGGGTATTGGTAGGTGAAGAACAAGCTACCGAGTTTTTAGGTTACGATGTGATGGAGTCATCTGTTAAAATTATCAAATACCGTAAAATAAAAGCTAAAGGAAAAGAAAGTTACCAATTGGTATTTAATCAAACACCATTTTACCCTGAAGGTGGTGGTCAGGTTGGTGATACAGGTTTTATAAGCAATGCGAATGAAAAAATTCTTATTGTTGATACTAAAAAGGAAAACAATTTAATCATCCACTTTACAGACATTCTCCCCGAAAATGTAGAAAGTACATTTACTGCATCAGTGGATGAAAGTAAACGTAAACAGACCGAAGCTAATCATAGTGCAACACATTTATTACATGCAGCTTTGAGGAAAGTTTTGGGAACTCATGTACAACAAAAAGGCAGTTTAGTTAACAAAGATTATTTACGTTTTGATTTTGCACATTTTTCGGCGATGACTGCTGATGAATTAAAAGAAGTAGAACATTTGGTGAATGAAAAAATTCGTGAAAATATTCTTTTAGATGAACGCAGAAATGTGCCTATAGCCGAGGCGCAAACCATGGGAGCCATGATGTTGTTTGGCGAAAAGTATGGAGATAGTGTACGAGTAATAACTTTTGATAAAAACTACAGTCGTGAGTTATGCGGAGGTACACATGTTAAAGCTACAGGAGAAATCGGTTATTTTAAAATTGTGAGTGAAAGTGCCGTTGCAGCCGGTGTACGTAGGATTGAGGCTCTAACATCAGAAGCTTCAGAAGTATTAATCCAAGAACAATTTGATGTGGTAAATAGCCTAAAGGATTTATTAAAAACTAAAGACCTCACAAAATCGGTTGAACAATTAATAACCGACAAGAGTGAATTACAGAAAAAAATTGAAACATTAGAGGCTGAAAAAACACTCATATTAAAACAAGAACTCAAACAAAAAACCATATCAAAGAATGAGGTGAATGTATTGGTTGAACGCGTTGAAATTTCATCAGCCGAACAATTAAAAAACTTATCTTTTCAGTTAAAAAATGATATTGATAATTTGTTTTGTGTATTGGGTTGTGAAATCAATAACAAACCCATGTTAAGCATAATTATAAGCGATGCTGTAGTTGCGGATAAAAAATTGCATGCAGGTAATTTAGTTAAAACCTTAGCTAAGCATATCCAAGGTGGTGGTGGTGGACAACCATTTTATGCAACAGCAGGCGGAAACAACAGCAGTGGTTTAAACGAAGCACTTAAGGAAGCAAAACAGATTATAATTTAAATATAAATAAAACAACGCTCAGGCCATGGGCGTTGTTTCTATCTGGCTAAACTAAGACGACAGCAGGTTTTAATTAGTTGTTTTGAATTTCAATCAACTTAACTTCATTTAATAAATCAGCAATTGAATCATAGGTATCTAATGAATCAATTGCTAAATCGTTCCATTTTTTCCATGCCACTTCTGTAATTTGCTCTTCTACCTGAGGCTTTAAATGTTGCTTGCTATGGGTTTGCATTTTAAACCAGTAGGTTGTTTTCAGGAACCGGAAATTTTTCATCTTATACACATGATAAGTGCTTGGCAGCTGTTTTAACACCGATAAATCTTTTATATTACACTCCTCCTCCACTTCACGAATGGCGGCTTGTTCAGGCGATTCATCACCATCTAATTTACCTTTTGGCAAATCCCATTTACCTAATCGCTTAATCATTAACAGTTCTTGATGTTCATTAAAAACCAAACCTCCGGCTGCTTCCAAGTTTACCATGTGAGAGGCCAGATCGTTAAATGCAAAATCTAAGTCATCAGTAACAAGCACAAATCCTTTATGCTTCATAGAATCAATGTCTTTTAAATATTGCGCCGTTTTTAAAGGGTCATACTCAACTCGAATACAACCTTTATAGGCAACATTACTGATTGGCGTATTAGTTAAAATGAAAGGCTTATCGTTGATGAAAATTTTATACATTTGCGCGATGAATCAAGTAGAACATACAGCAGCGAAGATAGCGGAATATTTATTAGAAATTAATGCAGTAAAGCTAAATCCTGAACATCCATTTACGTGGACCAGTGGATGGAAATCGCCAATTTACAGTGATAATAGGATGTCGTTATCCCATCCTGTTGTGCGAAATTATATTAAACAACAACTGGGGTTACTCATCAAACAACACTTTGCAGGTGCTGAAGCTATTATAGGTGTAGCAACAGCAGGTATTGCTCCGGGTGCTTTAGTGGCCGACGAGTTATCGTTACCATTTGGCTATGTTCGAAGTGAGGCAAAGAAACATGGAATGGGTAAACAAGTAGAAGGAGATATCCCTTCAACCAAAAAAGTAGTTGTAGTTGAAGACTTGGTTTCAACAGGAAAAAGCAGTTTACAAGCGGTACAAACGTTACGAGAATATGGATGTGAAGTATTAGGAATGGTTAGTATTTTCACTTATGGTTTTGATGCTGCCAAACAAGCATTTGAACAAGCCAATTGTACTTACTATTCATTAAGTAATTACAACAGTTTAATTGAAGTTGCCATACAAAAAAATATTATTGCTGCTGATCAATTAGGTTTATTAAGTGAATGGAGAAAATCACCTGAAAGTTGGGGAAAATAAACATCAACACCTTGCATAAAATAAAAGATTTTATAAAACTGATTTTAGCTATTTATTTTGCTATCATCACAGGAATCGGATTTACAATATTATATCCCGGTTTTGCTTATACATTAAGCAATGAAAAAAGATACAAATACGGACATTTTCTTAGAAAAGTATGGGGCAGGTGGTTATTTTTTGCCGGAGGTATTTGGGTAAAACATAAGGAAGAAACAGTGTTTGATAAAAAAAATACTGCCTATGTGATTGTACCAAATCACACGAGTAAATTAGACATTGTTACACTTACGGTAAAGCTCAATATCAACTTCAATTTTATGGCTAAAATTGAATTGGCACGTGTCCCCATTTTTGGTATTTTTTTTAGAACAATTGACATTTCGGTGGATAGAAAAAATGCCCGACATGCAGCCATGGCTTATCAACGAGCAGTTAATCAACTTAAAGATGAGAAAAAAAGTATTGTTTTATTTCCGGAGGGTACCATACCGGGAAATACGCCAACATTAGGAAGATTTAAGGACGGCGCTTTTAAATTGGCAGTTGAAACACAAACTCCTCTGTTACCCGTTACCATTATTAAAAATTGGGAAGTATTACCTGATAATGGTAAATTGCGATTTAAACCCGGAAAAGTTTATCAATATGTGCATCCACCTATATCAACAGTGGGCTTAACAGTTGATGACATTCCTGTTCTAAAAGAACAGGTTTACGAATTAATGAAAAATAAATTAGCAGACTATGGATATCACCAATGAAATGATTGATAAATTAGCCGACCTGGCTAAACTTGAATTTGACGTTGCAGAAAAAGAACTACTCAAAGGTGATTTAACGCGCATCACCGGATTTTTCGAAAAATTAAATGAAATTGATACTACGCATGTTGAACCTTTAATTTTTTTAACCGAAGAAACTAATGTTTTAAGAAAAGACGAGGTTAACCAACCTATTAGTAAAGAAGAAGCACTAAAAAATGCACCATCGAAAGATAGTGATTACTTTAGGGTTCCAAAATTCTTAGATAAATCTGTTCAATAATTTTTTGTAAGATGCGCCACTGTCTTCTTTATCTCTTCTTTGGATTGGCTTGTTTCAGTTGCCGTAAAGATGGTATCATTTACAAACCCAAACGCCCGGTAGTGATAGATATTTCAGGAATTGCAGAAAAAGATATCAATGCGAATCCTTTAGGTGGAGAAGATAAAACAGATTGGCAAACCGATACTATTTTACCGGATTCCGTAATACATTTATTTAACACCAGATTAACCGAGGTTGATTATTCATTTTTAGCAGATGTTTATCAAATAAGTCAACCTGTTTTCTTCCCAAATCCATTAGTTAATAATGCCACCTTTAGATTCGAAGTAAGTGATGCATGCGGATTGAAATACTTTATTGTAAATGCGCAATTGGAAGTATTGGTAGAATCATTTGTGAAGTTACCCAAAGGAAGGCATAATATTGCCTTTAACTTATCGGCACTACCGCCAAATTTTTATCGTTTGTATTATGGATTTTATAACAATAACGGAAAAATTTACAGGGCCGGTTGGGGCGACTTATTGAAGCAATAATTATTTGCGCTAATATTTTTCGATAAAGTAGATCCATAGCACAAAAAAAACTATAGTCATAAAGCATCTAAAAAGTAAGAACATCTGGGGCAATAACTATTCTCTTTGCTGTAAAATAAAAACCATCAATCACTACCACGTAAATTCCATCAAGCATCCTCGCATAAAGTTTTTACATTAACAACTTCCAAAAAATTGACACTAAAAATTATACCTCATTTGCAGTCGCACATCAGTAATTCTGTTTCCATTAATCAACTCAAGCCCTGAACTTATTGTATTTACGTTAGAATATTTGGTTTCGCTAAGTTTAAGCCATACATCAAGATTTCGCCTAAGCTTTAACCTGACAACAACATACATACGTACGCCGCTATACTGATACATTGGAACAGAAAACTGATGCAACACATCATTCTCCGCTGCATAAACCCTCGCATTGTAATCATCAACGTTAAATAAAGCCAATCGAGAGGTTATACTAAACTTATTTGTTTGATTGCGCCAGCTTGCATCTTGAAAAATTAATACACCTGTTTGTTGCTTGTTACCTTCGAGTGCAAAAGTTACCAGTTCAATTCTTGATTTTAAAGTAAGGAGAATGGATACTTTTTGTTGAAGATGTAATCGATAATTCGACCTGATTTGTTCATTTAAATAATCACTAACTGTTAAATTATCCGGTTGATTGCGTTGACGAATTTCTCTTTTAAATCTAAAATACATCTGTGTTTTTTTAGAAGGTTGAAAATGTAATTCTTGTAAAACATCCATACCATAAGACGGTCCATCAACAAGGTATCTTAGCCATTTGCTTTGATAAATATCAATATAGCCATTCCAATTCCACTTTCGATTTAATTTAAACATAAAACCGGAGTAATACCCTTGTTCATTTTTCACATCAGCAAACTCAGCAAATGGATTAGCAAATGTGGTTTGATAATTTTTAGCAAAGTTTCGATATAAGCATATTAAATCTAAAGATACATCTAATGCAATAACACAACCAGCAGTAAATGCATAAGCGCCATTATCATTTAAGGAGAATTCGCCAAAGGAATTGAAATTACGCCATTGATAATTGTAGTACAAACCAGAATGTTGAAGTTGGTTTCCTGAAAATTGATATTTTTGATATGGTGCGTCGCCTTGTTTTATACTTTGATTATAAAAGGCATGAACGCGCAACAATCCAATTTCTATTTTATTAAATTGAAAAGCCATTTGCAGGCCGGCTATGGTTTGTAAAACATTGTTTTTCCTTTTTAACTCGGCAGGGGTACGATGTAATCCTGAGGCTGTAATAGAAGTAAAATATGTATCATTATCGGCATTATCTGTTAAAGTTAGGTTTGTTGTAATAGGCTTTCGACTACCAAATGCGGTACCATTAAAATTCTTATATCGAAAGGTGACAGCAGTACCTCTTAAGAATTCATTTTCATTTAGTGAGCGGTAAGGCCTAATCACCTGGTTACTTCTTCTAACATCAAGTACTAACGCGCCTTTGCGAGCACCTATTCCGGAACTAAAAGTGAGGCCTTGCCCAATATTTATTTGATAATCGCCTAGTGCAATTACCTTTATTAATCCTTTTGGAGGTTGATAAAATACATGAGCTGAATGAAAATCAAATCCTTTAATTTTTGATTGAAAGGCAAAAGCCTCCCCTGCATCTTTCTCACCCGAATATCCAATACTTAGATGTTGTCCGAATGACATTCGGTATCGGAACACTTGACGAATTTGTCTGCCCAAATAATGATTAGAAGCCGTAAGAGAATCAACAGCTTTATAACCTTTGCGTTGTTGCAATTCAGTATCGGCTAACCATATAAATTCATGATTTGATTCCTTAAACATAGCTAACAAGTTAGTTTGATTCGCCTGCCAATCTTCATCAACAGCAACAAAATAAGACAGGAAATAAATGGTGTTTTCATCCAATGCATTTATAGTTTGTAATTCATAAACAGAGAGGAAATTGCCATATAAATTACGATGACTGATGATGGCTTGAATTTGAAGTTCACTTAAAAAAAATAATTGTTGAAGTTCACTGTGAGTAACCTTATTAAGGTCAAGTTTATTTTCAGCATAATGAAGGAGGTGAGCTTGTAAATCGTTATAATCTAAATTAGATTCACTTTGTTCGATACGCCGTTCCATCAAGGTTTCTATAATTGATTCAACCGATTCGCGTAACAATTGAGCATAGGTATTTATTGTCAAGCTAAAAGCAAGCAATAATGCAAATAATTTATTCATCATTACTTTAACTCTTTGTTAACCGGAACTAGCAAAGAAGCCATTGGGGTAAAACCCAGTATTTGATGAATCTGTGAAGCCAGATGAACTTGTGTTCGTAAAGATTTATAGTAGAAACCAAAAGAATAAATCACGGGATTAACGGCAAATCCGGTTCCTAAACCGAAGGATTGACTGAGGTCGTAGCCTATTCCAAACCTTAAAATGAAAGGTTGTTCTATGGCTTGCTCAAACTCTACATTAGCATTTACTTTTTTATTAACCTGATGTTTAAAGCCCAATCGAGCGTAAGTTGGGATATTTATACTATTTAACCTTTTTTGATTAGCTTGGTTGGGATTGAATACAAAAAAGGAAGATTGGAGTTTGGTTGTTATTTGAAGTTTAAGGCCTAATCCAATAAGCCAAGTTCCGGCAGCGCCATATTCACCCATTTGTGTTACAGCATAATTAAGTTGAATACCCGCAGAAAATTGTTGTGAGATTTTAGAAGCCAATGCCAGCATATAACGTTGCTGGTTAAATTGGTCGAAACCATAATAATTGATTCCAAAACCGGCGGAAAAGTATTTTATTGGAACATTTATAGAAAAATTTGAGTATTGTAATTCTTTTTGATTGAAGCGATTTTCATTGTATAAACCGGCTTGCCAATTCTTCAGGCTGGTTAGTTGAGCAGGATTATTGACGACGGCATAAGCATTTGATAATACAACACTTACACCTCCTAACATTGCAGATTCAGCCCCGGAAGTTCCATAAATTTGCTGTGCATGCACAGGGTTGAACAGGCATAATATACCTGTCCAAAAGATAAAATAGTTATACATTTCGTGAGTATCTAATGGTAAACAAGTTTCAAAATAGGAATTAAATTCTATTTTTGCCAAGTTAACTATAAAAATATTTATACTACATGGAGAATTTTATTTACTTAATTCCGGCTTTTGGTGTATTGGGGCTGATTGTAATGGCCGTAAAAAGCGGCTGGGTAAGCAAACAAGACGCGGGAAATGACCGCATGAAAGAAATTGCAGGCTACGTAGCGGAAGGAGCTATGGCCTTTTTAAAGGCTGAATACAAGATTCTGGCTATTTACGTGGTGTTGGCAGGAGCGGCTTTAGGATGGCTTTCACAAGTTGTTGAAACATCACACATTTTAATTGTTGCTTCATTTGTGATTGGTTGTGTATTTAGTGCATTAGCCGGATTTTTCGGAATGCGTATCGCAACAAAGGCAAATGTAAGGACAACCCAGGCTGCGCGTACTTCTTTAAGCAAAGCATTAAAAGTTTCATTCACCGGAGGCACAGTAATGGGCTTAGGTGTTGCAGGCCTGGCGGTACTTGGCTTAAGCATGCTATTCATATTATTCTTCCAATTTTTTATGCAAGGAAGTTTAGCCAATGGTGGACATGAAATTATGACAAGGGTTCTTGAGGTATTAGCCGGATTCTCGGTGGGTGCTGAAAGTATAGCCTTATTTGCACGTGTTGGTGGTGGAATTTATACCAAAGCTGCAGATGTTGGTGCTGATTTAGTTGGTAAGGTTGAAGCAGGTATTCCTGAAGACGACCCTCGTAATCCGGCAACAATTGCAGATAACGTAGGTGATAATGTGGGTGACGTTGCTGGTATGGGTGCCGATTTATTTGGTTCGTATGTAGCCACTGTATTGGCTTCAATGGTATTAGGAAATTATTTAATACGTGATTGGTTTATTGCTAACAATAGCTATGAAGGTTTACCGTATAATGGTTTAGGCCCGATATTACTTCCACTAAGTATTGCCGGAGTTGGATTATTAGCTTCTATTGTAAGTTCATATTTTGTAAGCGTTAGTGACAATGCTAAAGCAGATACAAATACTGTACAAGCAGCTTTAAATCGAGGCAATTGGGCTTCAATCTTACTATCATTAATTGCTGCCTATTTTTTAATTCAGGCTATGTTACCTGAAACAATGACCATGAGTGTGTTTAACGCTGGTGTATTTAGTGTAGCCACAACAACTTCAATGAATGTATTTTATGCGGTTATCATTGGTATGTTTGTAGGAGGTGCTATTTCATACATTACAGAATATTATACCGGCTTAGGTAAAAAACCTGTATTAGGTATTGTTCAAAAATCAGCTACAGGTGCTGCTACAAATATTATTGCCGGGCTTGGTACAGGTATGTTATCAACTGCACTACCGGTTGTATTATTTGCAGGAGCAATTTGGGGAGCTTATGCGTTAGCAGGGTTTTACGGTGTTGGTATTGCCGCTTCGGCTATGATGGCTAATACGGCCATGCAATTAGCAATTGACGCGTTTGGACCAATTGCTGATAATGCAGGAGGTATAGCCGAAATGAGTGAATTGCCTGCTGATGTACGTGAAAAAACAGACATATTAGATTCAGTTGGTAATACAACTGCAGCCATTGGTAAAGGTTTTGCAATTGCATCAGCAGCTTTAACTGCGCTTGCGTTATTTGCAGCTTATGTAACTTTTACAGGAATTAATGGTATTAATATTTTTGATGCAAAAGTTTTAGCTGCATTATTTATCGGAGGTATGATTCCGGTTGTATTTTCGGCTTTAGCGATGAATTCAGTGGGTAAAGCGGCCATGGACATGGTAAATGAAGTTCGCCGTCAGTTCCGCGAAATCCCCGGAATTATGGAAGGAACAGGCAAACCTGAATATGGTAAATGTGTTGAGATTTCGACTGCTGCGGCTTTAAGAGAAATGTTATTACCCGGTGTTATAACTATTGTAACACCAATTATAGTTGGCCTAGGCATGGGTGCAGAAGCATTAGGTGCTTATATGGCCGGTGTTACAGTAAGTGGTGTGTTATGGGCAATCTTCCAAAACAATGCAGGTGGAGCTTGGGATAACGCTAAAAAATCATTTGAAAAAGGTGTTGAAATTGAAGTGAATGGTAAAAAGGAGATTTTTTATAAAAAATCAGAACCACATAAAGCTGCAGTAGTTGGCGATACTGTTGGAGATCCATTTAAAGATACTTCCGGACCATCAATGAATATTTTAATTAAACTATCATGTTTAGTTGGATTAACCTTAGCTCCGATGTTAGGACATCACACTAATGGAGAAAACAAAACTGCCGGTGGTAAAGAAAAAATGGAGCATTGTGCAGGAATGGAAGGAATGTCGTGCGGCAAAGATGGCAAATGTGATATGAGTAAAATGATGGGTATGACTGAGGAAGAATGTGCTAAGTATTGCGACAGCATGGGTTGTTCGGCCGAAGAAAAAGCGAATTGTTTGAATATGATAAAAGCACATAAAGGTTTAAGCGCTGAGAACTGTGATAAAGGATGTGCGTCAGCCGAAGCATGCGAAAAAACTTGTGATGATAAATGTGTTGCTTCACACAAAGAAAATAAATCTTGTTGCACTGTTGGTGAAGGTAATCATTGTGATGATAAAGTGACTAAACAAATGTAGGAGTTAAAACAAAACAAATATCTGCAAATAAGGCGCGCAGCTTCGCTGCGCGCCTTATTTATTTAATATCATGTTACCTATAACTCCGCCGGCTTCCATTAACCATGCTATTCCCATATGAATCATTATCCCACCATAAATACTCCTGCTACGGTAAGTAATAAGTCCTAAAATAGTGCCACCAAAAAATGAACTGATGGCCTCTCCCATGGGTTTGCCAAAATGAATACTTAAATAAAATAAGGCCATTGGTAAAATAAGTTGTTTGGATGCTTCACCATTTATTAATGCCAACAACAAAAAACCCCTGAAAAAAAACTCGATACTTATAAAATCCAACCCGTAAGCAAATTCAAACCAAATAGCTTCCGCCATATTAACATCAGGTTGCATAATTAGTTTAATCCTTGGGTAATATGCTATAAAATCACTTTGGGTAGATGCAACTGCAACCAATGGAACCATACACATAAGCAAAATCAAATATGGTTTTAAACTTTTATTTATTCCTGTAAATCCATATAAAGGCTGTTGCTTTCTGTCGTTAATAAACCACAATATGGTTAAAGGAATAAGTAAATAACATGAACGTATAAGGTATTTAAACTTATAATTTATTACATCTGCTTCAGCTTCATCAAACCAATTTGAAATTAAGTTTACATGAATAGATGATGATGAACGTGTAGCAAAAACCAGTATTCCTATAACACTATATAATACAAAACGAACGTCTTTTAACAATTCTTTAACCTTTTTAAAAGGAAGAAGGATAAATATAGCACCGTAATAATGAAATGCATACACAATTACATAAGCCAGGAACGACCACCAACCTTCCAAGTTATTGATGTATACTCGACCACCTTTAACATAACAAATGTAGGTTGTGGTGGAAGCAACCAATAACAATAGGAACCAACGAATAATGGCAATTTCGTACAGTAGCGACTTTAAATCTTGAATAAGTTGCTTAAAAAGCATCGTATAAGTTAATCTTCAAATCGTTCAACATAAGGTATTAAATTAAACTGAGCAAAATGATGATGAAAATGTTTGTAATGGAAATACAACCATTCTGTGAAGTTTAACCTACCAAACAAATTATGTTGGAAGCCTATATCAGGGTTTTGTTGATATAATGCTTCAAATGCAATAAGTTCATTTTTTAAAATTTGAATTGCCTCTGATAAATCTGAAGATTGATAAGGTAAAGGAGTTGAAGGTAAGGCTTCATTTTGAAACCCTTTAGGTAAGGGCCGAGCACTAAGCAATGAAATCTGCTTAATTTTATCAACCTTCGCCGGATCAGATAATAATGGTGGTTGTAACTTTCCATTGCTCACTTTAACAGCTAATGCCAAGTGTTCTACCATTTGTTGAGCATCCATATTTCCCCATAAAGGTTTCTGAGAAATAGTAAGCTTCGATAAATATTCAAAAGCTTCTTTAAATATAAAAGAGTGTAAAACTTCAATCGGTTTCATCGCGCATTAATTATGAAGTGGAACAGATAAAATTGTAGTTGCAGTTTTAACCTGCAACTTAACAAAGGTATTTAGTTTTGCCTTTAGTGCAAGTTGAGTTCTGCTTATTCCTTCTGATAATAAAAAATCATCAATATGAATGATATTTCCTTTAGCATCAACCACAGAAATTGAAACCTTTTGTGTTGATTTAAGATGTAATGATAAATTGATTGTATTTGTAGGATTTAAGTTTATGCTTATAATGGTATCGGTTGAATATGGTAGGCTGTATTTATAAAGTAAATAAAAATCAGTTACTCCATACCCTAGATATATATTAGGTTTATTATATTCACTACTACTTAAATGAATGTATTTTAGTTGTTGTTGCAGTGTTAACTTTTTAAACTGAGGCCAAATACATGCAATACCACCGGTGTAAACAGGGCATGCATAGCTTGTTCCTGAGCCGAAATAAAACAAGCCATCTTTTCCTGCTATTGGAATTCGATCGCCAACAGCCATTGCATCGGGTTTAATTCGGTTATCAGCAGTAAAACCAATGGAAGAAAATGTTGCATAGTTCCCATTAGCATCAGTTGCTCCAACGGTAACTACAGCCGGTTCATCGGCAGGTACAGATATAAATTTCCAATCTTGATTTCCTTCGTTACCTGCGCTGTTTATAACAAATATACCTTTACGAATAGCTATCGAAGCACCTTTTGTAATTGTTGATGTTTTTCCATCTAAACTACGGTAACTATAATTAAATTGTGTATCATCAAATTCATTATAACCTAAGGAAGAATTAATTAAATCAGCACCACAACTATCGGCAAACTCTGCGCCTATCATCCAATAAAACTCTTCTATTGGAAATTCGTAAGCAGCGTCTTCTGTTCTACATAAAATATAATTGGCATCAGGTGCACTTCCCATCAAATAATAAGGGTCATTCGCTGCTATGCAACTCCACACACCTAAGCCATGTTCATCATCATTAAAAACATTTGAATCTTGTTCAATTATATCATAGGTAGCAATAACCTGCTTCATAGCTTTTTGCAATGAAGGATGTTGATTGGCATAATTAAATCCTGCATCTAACATTGCTATCAAAACGCCATTTCCTGTTAATTGTTGATGATGTAAGGTATCTATTTTATGTAATGCGAGAATAGGTTTTGAATAGCCATTTTTATGTACAGATAATTCTGTTTTTTTCTTGTTATTAAACAATTGAGGTATCGAGAAGTTAACCATTTTATTTAAACCGGGTGATGGTACTTTTCCTAAAAATTCAACCTTATCAATAAATGAAATGTTGTTTAGTTGTTTCACATCTTCAGGCTTTGCAGCTCTAATTAAAGCACAGTTTAGCCATTTACTTTTTTGAATAACTTTAAACCCTAATGAATCAAGTACTTCTAAATAAGGGATATGAACAGGCATATCAGAACTATCAATAGCAATAAATGCGGCCGATTTGCGCGAGATAGCTCGGGGTGATAAATATAAAGAAGGGGTTAACAATTGAGTGCTGCACTCAGGTTTATTTTTGAAATAGACAGCATAACAAAATGGCTGATCTGTTTGGGCTAAAGCCGGAGTGCCACTACCAAGGAAAAAAATTCCAATAAAGCAGAAAACAATACACCTAGTCAATTGCTTTTATTAAAACTTGTTTAAGTCTAAAACCACGAGTACCTGACTCTTGAGTATTTAGTGAATCATAAGATAGTTCAACTAATCCAATTCCGTCACCATATCTTTCATAGCGATTTATTTCTTCAACAAAGTTTTTAATATCGTATTGTTGAACCTTAACAGTATTAACACTTTTACCTAGAACGGTTGTATTTTTTAAATATTCAGTAATGCGGTAATTAACCGCATCTTTTGCTGTAAACAAATGACCATTCCATAACAAACGATTTCTTAAAGGGAAAAGCAATTTTACATAGCTAACATTCTCTTCGGTTTTAATTGCATATCGTTCATTTATTTTGGCGGTATAATCTCGAGAGCGGTTCCATGCAGCAGAATCATTGTTCCTATAAAAGCGATTAATTAAAAAAACATTTTCACCTGTTCCATCAATAAAGGCTGATGCCACAACTTCTTTATAATAATAAACAAAGGTATCTATTTCTTGAGCCGGTCCATTGTCGTTATAGGATAATGAATCAACTTTATATTCTAAAGTTTTACCGATTTTTAAAGGAAAAAAAGTGTATCCAGGGGCTTCAGGTGTAGTTATTGGTTCATCACCTCCGCATTGAACTAAGGTAAATCCAAATAATAAGAAGCAGAAGATACGTACTAAAAGAGTCATTTAATGAAAACGAATATACTATTAATTTATGATTCAACTTCAAAGCTACTTTCTATCCAACCGCCACCAATTACATCATTACCGTCATAAAAAACCGCAGATTGACCGGGAGCAATGGCTTTTACATCATCATAAAAAATGACCTTCATCTTACTTCCAACTTGTTCAATTAATCCTGATGTTCCATCGTTTTTATACCTAATCTTGGTAATTGCTTCCATCGGAGAATTCAGGCCTTCAAATTTTCCCATGTTAAGGCCTCGAACCCACATTCCTTTTTTATTCAACTCATCCTCTTTGCCAAGCACAACGGTATTAGTTTCGGGTTGAATTTCCAATACATATAATGGTTCACCCACTGCAATTTCAAGTCCCTTGCGTTGGCCAATGGTATAAAATGGATAGCCTTTATGTTTGCCTAATATTTTACCTTCTTTGTTTATAAAATTCCCTCCGTTTACCTGTGATTCCAAACCATCTACCCTGCGCTTTAAAAAACCTCTATAGTCGTTATCAGGCACAAAACAAATTTCGTAACTTTCACTTTTCTTAACCAATTCTTCGTAGCCCATATCAAGGGCCATTTGGCGAATCTCAGATTTACGGTAGCCACCTAATGGAAACCTTGTTCTAGATAAACTTGATTGGGTTAATCCCCATAAAACATAGGATTGATCTTTATTTTCATCAATCCCTTTACTCACTACAAATCGTTGATTTTCTTGACGAACTTGTGCATAATGGCCGGTCGCAATAAATTCACAATCCAACTGTTTGGCACGTTTTAATAAGGCTTCCCATTTAATGTGGGTATTGCATAATACACAAGGATTTGGTGTTCTGCCTGCAAGGTATTCTTCAACAAAATTATCAATAACAAAATCACCAAATTCCTCACGAATATCTAGTATCATGTGATGTATTCCGTGTTTTACCGCAATACTTCTGGCATCATTTATTGAATCTAAACTGCAACAACCTGTTTCTTTTTTGCCACCTCCACTACTGGCATAATCCCATGTTTTCATGGTTACTCCAACAACTTCATAACCTTCTTCACGTAACATTACGGCTGTTACGGTACTGTCGAGGCCGCCACTCATGGCCACTAAAATTCTTCCGTGTTTACTCATGATTTCAAAACAAGTGTGGGTAAATAGCCCAACTGATTGATAAAACAAAAGTACGATTGATTTTTATAATTGTATCCATACATAAAAAATAAAACAAACTAATTTTAAACCTTTATTTACTTTCTCCATCAAATACCAAACATCATTATTATGAAAGCACTTATTTTATCATTCGCTATTGGGATGGTTACTTTAATAAACATGCCGACTACCCAAGCGCAAGACACACAAGAGCGTCCTAAAAAGCATGGAGCTAAACATCAAAAGGCAGATAGTTTGTTTCAACAATTTAGTAAACGTTTGAATTTAACCCCTGAACAACAAACGAAACTAAAAGAAATAATGAAACAAAACAGGTCGGAAATGAAGGCTATAAGAGAAGCAAATAAATCGGCCTCCAAAGAGGAAAGAAGGAAGGCAGTTATAGCACAGGCAAAGAAAAATGATGAAAGAATACTTGCCATCCTTAATGATTCACAAAAGCAGGAATATGCCAAAATAAAAACTGAATTTAAGAATAAAAAGAAGGCTAACCGTAAGCCTAAAGGTGATTCGGCACCTCCGGCAGAGGAACTGGATGAACTTGAATTATTTTAAAAGGCATATTACGCCTATTTCTATCAATTTATCACTGCTGTTACAAATTTAAATGTGGCAGCAGTTTTTATTTGTAAACAAAGGTGAGAGAGAGGCATCCTAAAATGTTTCAATAAAAAAAATAAAAGTATAGCTTGCCTTAGATATCTTTAAAATTTGTAAAACATGGCCTTATATAATGGGTATGATAAGGCTTGTAAGAAAGTTTATATTTGTGGGGATGAATAAAAATGCTTTAAGCATAATTACCGAACAACTAAAAAACCAAGCGAAAGAGTTAGGGTTTACGGCAATAGGCATTAGTAAAGCAAGATTTTTAGAAGAGGAAGCACCCAAACTTGAGCAATGGTTAAAGGAAGATCGGCATGGAAAAATGGGCTATATGGAGCGAAACTTTGATATGAGATTAGACCCAACCTTGTTGGTTCCTGGGGCGAAATCGGTGGTATCACTACTTTACAATTATTATCCTATGCAGCAACAATCAACTGAAAATAATAACTTTTTAATAAGCAAATATGCTTACGGTGAAGACTATCATCAGGTAATAAAAGAGAAATTATTTACGCTAATGGACTGGCTAAAACTGCAGATTGGAGAAATAAATGGGCGAGCATTTGTTGATTCAGCGCCTGTTTTAGAACGTGCATGGGCTGCCAAAAGTGGATTAGGATGGATAGGTAAAAATGGTAATTTAATTAATAAAGGAAGCGGTTCATTTTATTTTATCAGTGAATTAATTTTAGACATTGAACTGCAAGCTGATGGTCCTGTAACAGATCATTGCGGTACTTGCACTGCATGTATTGATGCATGTCCAACCGAGGCAATTGTATCTCCAAAGGTTGTTGATGGGAGTAAATGTATTTCATACTTTACTATTGAACTTAAAGAGTCTATTCCAAATTGGGCAAAAGGGAAGATGAATAATTGGATATTTGGATGCGATATTTGCCAAGATGTTTGTCCTTGGAATAGGTTTGCAACAATCAATAACGAACCTAAATTTAGTCCGAGTGAAGCTATTACCCATTTCACTTCAAGAGATTGGGTGGAGCTAACTGAAGAGGTTTTTAAAAAAATCTTTAAAAAATCGCCACTTAAAAGAACAGGATACAACGGTTTGAAAAGAAATATTGACTATGTTATTAATGAATAAAATGACTGTAAAAACATATTTGACTGTATTAAGCATTTGTTTATGTTGCTTGATGTTGAAACAAGCCAATGCCCAACTTATACTAAATGATTTGAAATGGGAATATGGTGTAAAAACTTCATTAAACTTTAATACAATCGGTGCATCCTATGGTACGTACAATGGAGCGGGTATGTGGGGAGCAGGTTTATTTATTCAAACAAGAATTTTCCCACAGGTTGATTTATCCATTGAACCCGGATTTTTAAATACAGGGATGAGACAAAAACAAAGTGATACCAGGTATAGAACAAGGCATATAGAATTACCCCTTATTGTAAAAGTAGACCCATGGGATGATGATGCTGTGTTTTTCTTCGGAGGGATAAGACCAACTTATTTATTGGGCTATTCGAGTGAAATTTTCACCAATGGAGCATATAAAAAAATAGACTTAGCAGAGAATAAAAATAAACAAGGACAGTTTGATTTAGGAATAATGTTTGGGAGTACAATCAGGTTATCGCCTGTAGTGAGTATTGATTTCAGTTACACCTACAGTTTAACTAATTACACGAATTCAAGCGAGATTGCAGGAATGCCTTCTTTAATTGAGGCAACTTTAAAGATAAATGCAGTTGACCTTAAAGAAGCATTGGATTCAAAAAATGAAGCCATTAAAACCCAAATCAACAATTTCAAACAAGGTGCTTTATTAGTTATGTTGCCTACGATTAGTAAAAAGGAAACATTGAAATATAAATCAGAAGAAGATTTATTTTATGCATTAAATGAATTAAAGATAAGAAACACAAGAGTAGTAAATGAATTTAATCGCTATTACAACTTTAACAAGTTGTATTTCTTTTATGACACCACTGCTTACCGAATTGCATCAGGAAATACAGAAGGAATATTTTTGAATAATCAACTTTTACCTGACTCCTCTATAAATATTGCTTCATTAAAAAACACTTTGGTTGCGAGTTTTTGTAATGATATTTCCAATTATAGTCAACGCTTCGGTTTTGGATTATTTGTATATGATATTAACATGACACAATTAGGAAAACCATATAACGTACCTTCGCAAATGTTTAGTCTTTTCGCGGAAGGCGACCCAATAAATTATTTTAAAACCAGAAAGGTAAACTATACTAATCTTCCATTTGATCGGGTAATCAAGAAATTCAATGGCAGATTATTTAGGTATTCATATACTGAATAATTCAGTTATTTTTAAAGGCTAAAAGTGTATTAGCCTAACTTCTTGTTTAGCCTATAGAATTAAATCAATTTGTGCATCAATTTAGTTAATGCCAGCTAATATTAAGTCACTGGACAACTCTTTTCATTATCGTTTTATACCCCATATAAATGGCTGGTGAAATGCCTCTCAATGATAAATTATTCGGGTATATCCATTTATTATAAATAAATAAATCCCTTCTGAATTTATGTGTGCAGATGGGTTAAAGTCCTTCACCGGATTGACTTTCCATGACATACTTTACCAAAAAACTGAAACATATTTACAATTGAATAACTGTTTTTAAAACGAGTAGCTATTGAATGATAAAACAAGACCTTTTAGATTAGTAGAAACAAATGTTAAAATTTATTCAATAGTTATTTAAACAACCACCTGCATACTCAAGGAGTGTTAAGGTAAAGCAGACTTGGTTCGCTAAATCCTAAAAGGAAAACCAAAGTAATTTATTCATTTTTAAAATTTAAAACATATGTATTTACCAATTAAACCAAAAGGCAATATATTCTTTGCCATGTTATTTTATTGCTTCTTATTGTTAACGATGAATGCTTGTGATAAGGAGAAGGAAAAAATAGCAGAAAATCAGTCTACAACTTCTGCTCAATCAACGAAGGTTTCGGATATGAGTGTACAGGATGTAAAATCAATTGCAAGTGATCCGGAGTGGTTGGCCATGATTGAAGGGACTCAGAAGTATGCTAATCGAATGCTGTCCTACAGAGGAGAGATGAGAAAATTAGCGGGAATGAACAAATTTGAATTCTGTGAAACCTTAAATATTTCGCCGGTCGAATTTGATTCAATTGCCATGTCGCTTGTAACTGCTTCTGAATCCTTAAATAGACGTTATCAATTAGAATCTCTAAATGTTATGTGTAAAAGTTGTCTGTTATCCGATGATGAGAAGCTTAAGCAAATTACCCAAAAACTTGAGTATTTTAAAGCTAATCCGAAACAACTTGATGCATTTTATGCCAAACTAAAGCAAGGACAAGGAACAGGGAGTAGCGGAAGTGGAAGCAACGGGCCAAACTGTGGTCCTAAATTTTATGCTTGTGTGGCATTATGTGCAGCTACCATTGAAGTGTTCCCGGCCTACTTACTTTGTTGTGCATTTTGCATGGAAGAATATTGTACTAACCCACCTTGGAATAAGTAAAAACTTTTATTATGAATCCTTATGTTGAAATTTTGATCATATTGTCATGTGCGACAATATTGTTTGTACTATCTTATCAAATCAGTAAAAAGGTGCAATTTACTACTCTGATAAGGGCATGTGTAAGCGCACTAACAGCCGGCTATTTCCTACATGCCTTAACCATTGGCGAAAATGGAATAGGACGAATAGGTTTATTTTTTATTTTCACTGCAGCCATGGTGTATCAGGTGTTTAAACTGAAACGTTTGTAAATTACTTCCTCATGAATGCTTAGATATGCTTAACATCTAAGCATTCTTTTCAAGAAGGTAAGCTTCATAAATTTGCTCCAACTCCATAAACCAATCTTCACCATATTTTCTTATTAACGCATTTTTTAAAAACCTAAATACCGGGATTTTATTTTGGTTACCTAACTTCAATGCACAATTACAAATATCCCACTTGTGAAAGTTTAAAGCGTCATAAATACCAACCTTGTTAATTCTTATCGGATACAAGTGACATGATAAAGGTTTTATAAAATTTGTATTTCCTGCTTGATACGCTTTTTCCATTCCACAAGACAGTAACCCATTTTCATAAATTGCAAAACTACATTCACCTGTTGTTCTACATGTAGTTACCAAATCACCTTCTTTGTCAGTTTCTACAACACCATTAGTGGTGATAACTGCTTTGCCCTCTTCCGATAAAAAAGGCATTATGTTGCGTAAATCGTCCTTGATTAAATCAACTTCTTCTTGTTGAAGTGGCGCCCCGAAATCGCCCTCAACGCAGCACGCTCCTTTACATTGATGTAAATCACAAATAAAGTAACGTTCAAATAAGTCTTCGGAGATAAGGGTGTTTCTATGAATAATCATATTCCATAAAAAAAGCCGGTATTTCCGGCTTTTTAATTATAATTTAAATAAGATTTATGCTTCTGTGTTTTCAGTACTAGTTTCTTCAGTACCTTCTTCCTTTTTAGTGGTCTTGCGACTTCTACGAGTAGTTTTCTTAGCAGCTTTGGTAGCTTTTTCAGCTAACATTGCCTCGTTAAAGTCAACCAATTCAATAATACTCATTTCTGCATTATCACCTTTACGGTTCATTAACTTAAGAATGCGAGTATATCCACCCGGACGATCAGCAACCTTTTGTGCAACAGGTCCGAAAAGTTCTTTAACTGCCTCTTTGCTTTTTAAATAACTGAAAGCAATTCTCCGAGAGTGTGTACTATCATCTTTTGCTTTAGTTATTAACGGTTCCAAATACTTGCGTAATTCTTTAGCTTTAGCATGTGTAGTTGTAATGCGTTTATGCATGATAAGCGAACCAGCCATATTCGAAAGCATTGCTTTACGATGTGAAGAAGTTCTTCCTAAATGATTATGTGTTTTACCGTGTCTCATCTCAATGTATTATTTTATATTAAAGTTGCGGAGCTACTTTAATTATTCTTCGTTTCCTAAATATTTTGAAACCTCCATACCAAAGGTTAAACCTTTTTCTCTTGCTAACTCTTCTAGTTCAGATAATGATTTTTTACCAAAGTTTCTGAACTTTAATAAATCAGCTATATCATAACTTACTAAGTCACCCAATGTTTTTATATCCGCAGCTTTCAAGCAGTTATAAGCTCTTACTGAAAGATCCAAATCAGACAATGGAGTTTTAAGTATTTTGCGGATATGCAACACATTCTCATCAACTTCTTGAGGTGCTTCTTTAACTTGGGTATCTAAAGTTATTAATTCATCTGAGAACAACATGAAGTGTTGAATTAATATCTTAGCTGCCTCTTTCAAAGCATCTTCAGGATGTATTGAACCATCTGTAGAGATTTCAAGAACTAATTTCTCATAATCCGTTTTTTGCTCAACACGAAAATCTTCTACGCTATATTTCACGTTTTTAATAGGAGTGTATATAGCATCCATAGGAATTAAGCCAATTGGTGCATCCTTTGGTTTATTTTCGTCGGCAGGAACGTAACCACGACCTTTGTCAACTGTTACTTCAAGTTCTAATTGAACTGAAGACTCCATGTTACAAATTACCAAGTCAGGATTAAGAATCTTGAAGGTATTGGTGTGTTTAGCAATGTCTCCGGCAGTAAATTTTTCCTGACCTTTAACATTGATAAATATTTTTTCAGTATCAACGCCATCAATGATACGTTTGAATCGAACTTGTTTTAAATTAAGTACGATTTCAACAACATCTTCAATCACACCTTTGATCGTTGAAAATTCATGATCAACGCCTGTAATTTTTACAGATGTTATGGCAAAACCTTCTAAAGATGAAAGAAGAATTCTTCTAAGGGCGTTACCGATAGTAACACCATACCCTTTTTCTAAGGGACGGAATTCAAACTGACCAAAAAAGTCAGTTTCTTTATGCATGATAACTTTATCCGGTTTTTGAAATGCAAGAATGGCCATTTGCTAATTAATTATTATTTAGAGTATAATTCTACGATTAATTGTTCCTTTATGTTTTCAGGAATATTTTCCCTTTCTGGTAAAGCAAGGAATGTTCCTTTCATTGCTTTATCGTCCCAGTTTAACCAGTTGTATTTTTTAGCATTACTAGCTGCTAACGATTCAACGATTACTTCAAGAGATTTAGACTTTTCACGTACTTCAATAACATCTCCGGGACGTAAAGTGTATGAAGGAATATTTACAACTTGTCCATTAACAACAATATGACAATGAGAAACAAGTTGACGTGCTTGTGAACGTGACCTAGCTATCCCTAAACGATAAACAGTATTATCTAATCTTGCTTCTAAAAATTTCAACAAGTTTTCGCCTGTAATACCTTTTTTACGAGCCGCAGTTTCGAAAGTTTTGTAGAACTGACGCTCTAATACACCGTAAGTATATTTAGCTTTTTGCTTTTCATACAACTGAACAGCATATTCAGTTAATTTAGCTCTTTTACGAGCTTGACCATGCTGACCCGGAGGCGTATTTCTTCTATCGAAATATTTATCTGAACCAAAGATTGGCTCTTTAAATCTGCGGGCAATTTTGGTTTTTGGACCTATATATCTAGCCATTTTCTATAATCTTAATCAATGGTATTATTAAACTCTTCTTTTCTTTGATGGACGACATCCGTTATGAGGCATCGGTGTAATATCTCTAATTGATAAAACATCAAGACCTGCAGATTGTAATGTTCTTACGGCCGACTCACGACCAGAACCAGGACCTTTAACGAACACATCTACTTTTTTCATCCCTGCATCAACAGCAACTTTTGCACAATCTTGAGCGGCCATTTGAGCAGCGTAGGGAGTATTCTTTTTTGAACCTCTGAAGCCCATTTTACCGGCAGAAGCCCAAGAAACTACTTGTCCTTGTGCATTGGTTATAGAAATAATAATATTGTTAAATGTAGCTTTTATGTGAGCTTGACCGTGTGCATCAATTGCAACGACTCTCTTTTTGCTTACTTTTTTTGAATTATTTGTAGCCATTTTACTTCTTATTATTACCTATTATTTAGTTACTTTTTTCTTTCCTGCAACTGTCTTACGTTTACCCTTACGAGTACGTGAGTTGGTACGTGTACGTTGACCTCTTACAGGTAAACCTTTTCTGTGACGCAAACCTCTGTAACAACCAATATCAAGCAAACGCTTAATGTTTAGTTGTTTTTCCGAGCGAAGTTCACCTTCAACAGTGATATTATCAGTAATATACTTACGTATTTTACTTAATTCATCGTCATTCCATTCGCTAACTTTTTTGCTCCAGTCAATACCGCATTCTGTTAAAATACGTTGAGCAGTAGTTTTGCCAATTCCGAAAATGTAGGTAAGTCCAATCTCACCTCTCTTGTTTTTTGGTAAATCTATACCTGATATACGAGCCATATTTATTTATTACCCTTGACGTTGTTTAAACTTTGGATTCTTTTTGTTAATCACGTAAACTCTTCCTTTACGTTTAACTACTACACAGTCTTCACTGCGTTTTTTAACAGATGCTCTAACTTTCATCGCTTTATTTTACTTATACCTGTAAATAATTCTACCTTTTGTTAAATCATATGGCGACATCTCAACTGATATCTTATCTCCCGGAAGGATCTTTATATAATGCATTCTCATCTTACCAGAGATATGCGCTATAATCTCGTGACCATTTTCCAGACGAACCCTGAACATAGCGTTACTAAGCGCTTCGGTTATCACACCATCTTGTTTAATCAGAGCTTGTTTTGCCATTTATTATTTTTTATTAGGGCTGCAAAAATAGCAGTTTATTTTTAAATCGCCAATTTTATTTTTATGCAGCACCTACTGCTGTTCTTCCTTTAAGCTTACCCGACTTCATTAATCCATCATAATGACGCATTAATAAATGACTTTCTACTTGTTGCAGTGTATCCAAAACAACTCCAATCATAATTAGTAAAGATGTACCTCCATAGAACTGAGCAAACTGACTGTTGATGTTTAGTACACTTGCCAAAGAAGGAAGTATAGCTACAACAGCTAAAAACACAGATCCGGGAAGGGTTATCCTACTCATGATATTATCAATGAAACTAGCAGTAGATTGTCCGGGTTTAACACCTGGAATAAATCCACCATTGCGTTTCAACTCATCTGATATTTGATTTGAATTAACTGCTATTGCAGTGTAGAAATAGGTAAATAGTATAATTAATATTGCAAAGGTTGCATTGTATGCAAATGAATTTGGGTTCACAAACGACATGAGGCCCTGCATGCTTTCATAATCAGGGAAAAACTGAGCTACCGTTGAAGGGATGAACATCAAAGCTTGAGCAAAGATGATAGGCATAACTCCTGCAGTATTTACCTTTAATGGTAAATATTGTCGAACACCTCCAACCTGACGGTTACCAACTTGTCGTTTTGCATATTGTACAGGAATTTTTCTTGTACCTTGAACAAGCGTTATTACCCCCATAATTATCGCAAACAATGCAGCGAGTTCTACAAGGAAAATAACTAACCCACCACCGGCTTCAGTAAACTTGAATACAAATTCATCTTTTATAGCAAAAGGTAATCGGGCGATAATTCCAATCATGATAATCAGGGAAACACCGTTACCTATTCCTTTATCTGTGATTCGTTCGCCTAACCAAAGCACAAACATTGTACTTGCAGTTAATACCACAACAGAAGTGAACATAAACAAGAAGTCAGATACACCACTACCATCTACTGCAGAAATAATAGCTCCTGGATTCTCATTTTTTAAGTTCACCAAGAAACCAACCGATTGCACTGCGGTGATAATGATGGTTAAATACCTTGTAATTTGATTAATCTTTCTTCTGCCATCTTCTCCTTCTTTTTGCATTTTTTGAAAAGTAGGCACTGCCATCGTTAACAACTGAACAACAATTGAAGCAGATATATAAGGCATTATACCTAATGCAAAGATAGAGCCTCTGGCAAAGGCACCACCGGCAAACATATTGATTAAACCAAAAATACCGCTGTTTGCTTGTTCGGCTGATCCGCCTAACATATTTGGATTAACACCGGGCAAAGTTACGTAGGTTCCAACGCGGTATATAACTAACATCCAAAAAGTGAAAGCAAGTTTATAGCGTAAATCCTCGATACGGTAGATATTTTTTATTGTGTCAATCAGTTTTTTCATCGGTGTAATTAGATTGTTTCAGTTTTACCTCCAGCAGCTTCAATTGCTTTTATAGCAGCTTCTGAGAAAGCATGAGCTTTAACCTGAAGAGCCGTTTTAACTTCTCCGCGACCTAATACTTTAATTAAATCATTCTTTGACACAAATCCATTTTCCACAAAAGTGTTTAAATCGAAAGTAGTAATTCCTTTCTCTTCAGCCAATTTTTGCAGACGGTCTAAGTTAACCGGAATGTATTCAACCCTATTTAGGCTTTTAAATCCAAACTTAGGAATACGTCTGTATAGAGGCATCTGACCACCTTCGAAACCACGTTTTGTTGAAGTACCTGAACGAGAACCTGCACCTTTATGTCCACGTGCAGCAGTTCCACCTTTACCTGATCCTTCACCACGGCCAACTCTCTTACCTTCTTTATGAGTTGCACCTTTTGCCGGTCTTAATGTATGTAATTTCATCTTTCTTTCGGGCTAATTAAATGTTTTCAACTTTTAGCAGATGCGATACCTTTTTAATCATACCTAATATTTGAGGGGTTGCATCCTTCTCAACAGATTGATTTAATTTGGTAAAGCCTAATGCTCTAATTGTTCTTTTTTGATTTTCAGGACGATCAATAATGCTTTTTACCTGGGTTATTTTAACTTTAGCCATTATATTAACCATTAAATACTTTCTTTAAACTAATTCCTCTGGTTTGTGCAATGGTATAGGCATCACGCATATTTAATAATGCATTGATAGTTGCTTTTACCACATTATGCGGATTTGAAGAACCTTTTGATTTTGCCAAAACGTCTGTAACTCCGGCACTTTCTAAAACTGCACGCATTGCACCACCTGCAATTACACCGGTACCATGCGAAGCAGGTTGTAAGTATACTCTTCCCCCACCATATTTGCCTAATTGATCATGCGGAACGGTTCCTTTTAAAACCGGAACTTTTACTAGGTTCTTTTTTGCATCATCTATACCTTTTTGTATGGCATCGGTTACCTCGTTTGCTTTGCCTAAGCCATAGCCTACAATACCATTACCATCACCTACAACTACCAAAGCTGAGAAACTGAATGTACGACCACCTTTTGTAACTTTAGCCACACGGTTTATCGCCACTACTCTTTCTTTTAATTCTATTTCGGTTGTTTTAACTCTTTTTACGTTTGCTGTTGACATAACTTCAATTGGTAATTATTAAAATTTTAATCCGCCTTCTCTTGCACCTTCGGCCAGGCTTTTTACTCTACCATGATATAAATAACCGTTACGGTCAAATACACAATTCTCGATTCCGGCAGCTTTTGCTTTTTCAGCTAGGGCTTTTCCTACCAAATTTGACTTCTCAACATTGGTCATCTTTTCTGTTAATCCTCTTGATGATGCGGCCGCAATTGTTTTTCCGTGAACATCATCAATAAGTTGAGCATAGATATCTTTATTGCTTCTAAATACTGATAAACGAGGTTTCTCAGGCGTGCCGAATACACGGCTACGGATTTTTTTTCTGAGTTTCGTTCTTCTTGCGAGTTTCTTACTAAGTACTGACATAGTGATTTCTTATTATTTAGATGCCGTTTTACCTGCTTTTCTTCTAAGTTGTTCGCCAACAAACTTAATACCTTTTCCTTTGTACGGTTCAGGTTTGCGTAAGCTGCGAATTTTGGCAGCAACCTGACCTATTAATTGCTTATCGCAACCTTCTAACGTAATGATTGGGTTTTTACCTTTTTCCGTTTCCGTTTTTACTTTAAGTTCTTTCGGAATTTCAAAGTAAATATGATGTGAATACCCCAAGGTTAAATCAAGTACATTACCATCATTGGTTGCTTTATAACCAACCCCCACTAACTCTTGCTTTACAGTGTATCCGGTAGTAACACCAAATACCATGTTATTTAACAATGATCTATATAAACCATGCAATGCTCTGTGGCGTTTTTGGTCGGTTGGGCGGTTAACTAACAATTCATTATTTTCAACTGATATAGTGATATCAGCGTCAACTTGTTGGGTTAATTCTCCTTTTGGTCCTTTTACAGTAACTAAATTAGCATTAGATACCTTTACTTCTACCCCTGCAGGTAGTTTTATTGGTGCTTTTCCTATACGTGACATGTCTCTTCCCTCCTATTAATAAACGTAACACAATACTTCACCACCAACATTATTAGCCCTAGCTTCTTTGTCAGTCATTACACCTTTGGAAGTGGTTAAGATGGCAATACCTAAACCGTTAATTACTCGAGGCATAGTATCTACACCTGAGTACATACGTAAACCTGGAGTTGAAATACGCTCAAGTTTCTTAATGGCCGGCGCTTTAGTTACCGGGTGGTATTTTAAAGCGATTTTGATTACTCCTTGTGATGCATTTGAATCATCAAATTTGTAATTTAAAATGTACCCTTTGTCGAAAAGTACTTTTGTCATTTCTTTCTTCAATCTTGAAGAAGGAATCTCCACAATACGATGGTTAGCCTTGATCGCATTGCGCAGTCTTGTTAAATAATCTGCAATTGGATCTGTCATTTTTTTTAAGTTTTTACCATCCGATAGTTAGCCAAGGCTTTTTACTCTTGTCGGCTTGGTGATGTTTATAATTTGTTAAATGAGGCGCGAAAGTACAGGAATTATTTGAAACTCCCATATTTCCGCGCCTTTATTTTATTTCTTACTATTTTACCAGCTTGCTTTGGTAACCCCAGGAATCTTACCCATCAAGGCTAATTCACGGAATTGATTTCTGCAAATACCGAAATCACGCATGTAGCCTTTTGGACGTCCTGTAAGTTTGCAACGGTTTTTTAAACGCACCGGTGATGAATTGCGAGGCAGTTTTTGTAATGCATCATAATCACCTGCTGCTTTAAGTGCTGCTCTTTTTTCGGCGTAACGAGCTACTAATTTTTCGCGTTTTACTTGACGAGCTTTAATTGATTCTTTTGCCATTATAGATAATTATTTTTTAAATGGTAATCCAAATTCTTTTAATAAGGCATGACATTCTTCATCGGTTTCTGCTGATGTTACAAAAGTTATATCCATACCATGAATACGACTAACTTTATCGATAACAATCTCTGGGAAGATAATTTGTTCAGTTACACCCATAGTGTAATTGCCTCTTCCATCGAAACCTTTAGCATTTAATCCTGAAAAGTCACGAACACGAGGAAGTGAAATAGAGATTAAACGATCTAAAAATTCATACATTTTATCTCCACGTAAAGTTACGCGGGCGCCAATTGGCATGTTTTCTCTTAACTTGAAGTTAGAAATTGCTTTCTTAGATTTGGTAGCAATAGCTTTCTGACCTGCTATAATAGTCATTTCCTCTACTGCTTGATCTACAATCTTTTTATCAGCAACTGCTGCACCCAAACCTTGATTTAAACAGATTTTGGTAAGCTTTGGTACCTGCATCACATTTTTGTAACCGAACTTTTCTTGTAAGGCCGGCACAACTTGCTTGCTGTAGGTTTCTTTTAATCTTGCACTGGTCATATTATTCTTATTCAATTACGTCACCTGATTTTTTTGAAATTCTAACGATTTTACCTTGTTCGTTAACCTTGCGACCAACCCTGGTAGCTGTACCTGATTTATCAATCACTTTTAAATTTGAGATATGAACAGGAGCTTCTTTCTTTATAATTCCGCCTTGTTGGTTTTGCGCACTTGGTTTTGTGTGACGGCTAACAATGTTTATGCCTTCCACTAACGCACGGTTTTCAGACCTGCGTACTTCAATTACGCGACCTTTTTTACCTTTATCATCACCGGCAATCACCTGTACCATATCACCTTTTTTGATATGTAGTTTTGCCTGTTTGTTAAACTTTCTTTCCATATTATAATACCTCCGGTGCTAACGAAACGATTTTCATAAATTGTTTTTCACGCAACTCACGAGCAACCGGTCCAAAAATACGGGTAGCTCTTGGTTCGTCTTGCGCATTTAATAATACACAAGAGTTATCATCAAAACGGATATATGAACCGTCTGCTCTTCTCACTTCTTTTCTTGTTCTTACTACAACAGCTTTTGAAACTGCGCCTTTTTTAACACCACCTGATGGTAATGCGCTCTTTACAGAAACTACAATTTTGTCGCCTACTGAGGCATAGCGTCTGGCAGTTCCACCTAATACTCTTATACAAAGTACTTCTTTGGCTCCACTGTTATCAGCTACTTTTAGTCTTGATTCTTGTTGTATCATGATTACTTAGCTTTTTCGATTATTTCAACTAATCTCCAACGTTTATCTTTACTCAGCGGACGAGTCTCCATAAGCTTAACTATATCGTTAATGCCACACTCGTTTTTCTCGTCATGAGCTTTAAATTTTGATGTCATTTTGATGAATTTCCCGTATTTAGGGTGCATCACTTTACGCTCAACGGCAACTACAATGGTTTTTTGCATTTTATTGCTAACCACCTTACCGATGATTACTTTGCGCGAATTTCTTACTTCCGGTGTTGTTTCCATTTTTCTTCTTATTGAGCATTAGCGGCTAATTGCCTTTTTTTCTGCTCGGTTAATAGACGAGCAATCAACTTTTTGGTGTCTTTTAAAGTATTGGTATTTTCTAATGGAGTAACTGCATGATTGAACATCAATTTTGTTAATTGTATTTTCTCGCTCTTAATGCGTGCGCCCAATTCTTTATCCGACAGTTCTCTGATCTCTGTATTTTTCATGTTATGCTACGTAATCAGGTTTAACAATAAATTTCGTTACCACAGGTAATTTCTGTGCCGCTAATCTTAACGCTTCTTTAGCTATATCCATCGGCACACCTTCAATTTCAAACATGATGATACCCGGCTTTACACGTGCTACCCAATATTCCGGTGCACCTTTACCTTTACCCATACGCACTTCTGCTGGCTTCTTGGTAATCGGCTTGTCCGGGAAAATACGAATCCATACTTGTCCTTCACGTTTCATGTGACGTGTTAACGCAATACGAGCAGCTTCCAATTGTTTAGCAGTGATAAACTTGGTTTCAAGTGTTTTTAAACCAAATGAGCCAAACGCTAATACAGCTCCGCGAGTAGCATTACCTTTGATGCGACCTTTTTGTTGCTTTCTGTATTTAGTTTTCTTAGGTTGTAACATTGTGATTTCGTTTTATTCGTATTACCCTTAATTAATTTTTTCCTTTTCTATCGCCGGTTCTTGGTCCTTTTCTATCGCCACGTTGACGATCGTTTCTTGGTCCTTTTCTATCCGGTCTTCTATCTGATCCACCACGACCGCCTTTCACTCCCTCTGATCCACTTACTCCAACGTTCGGTGATAAATCACGTTTGCCGAAAACCTCTCCTTTACAAATCCATACTTTGATACCGATTTTACCATATACAGTTAATGCTTCTACAATGGCATAATCAATATCTGCACGTAAGGTATGTAACGGAGTTCTTCCTTCTTTGTATGTTTCAGAACGAGCCATCTCTGCACCACCTAAACGACCTGAGATCATAATTTTGATACCTTCGGCTTGCATGCGCATAGTTGAAGCTATCGCAGTTTTTAAAGCACGCTTATATGATACACGGGCTTCAATTTGATTTGCTATGGTTTCTCCTACAAGCGTTGCATCTAACTCAGGACGTTTGATTTCAAATATGTTAATTTGAACATCCTTTTTCGTTAACTTTTTAAGCTCTTCCTTGATTTTATCAACTTCTGAACCTGCTTTGCCAATTACAATACCCGGACGAGAAGTATGAATCGTTATAATAATACGCTTTATTGTTCTTTCGATAATAATGCGCGCAATGCCTCCTTTCGGAATACGTGCGTTTAAGTACTTTCTGATTTTCTCGTCTTCAATCAGCTTATCAGCAAAATTATTACCTCCGTACCAGTTCGACTCCCAGCCTCTGATGATACCTAGTCTTAAACCTATCGGGTTTACTTTTTGTCCCATTCTGATTTAATTAATTATCGTTGTTATTATTGTTATCAGTTTCTACGTTAGCAGCAATTTTGCTGTCAACCACAAGTGTTACGTGATTTGAGCGTTTTCTTACTCGGTATGCACGACCTTGAGGAGCAGGTAATACCCTTTTCATCATTGCGCCACCATCAACAAAGATGGTTTTTACATACAACTGAGCTGCGTCTACATTTGCACCATCATTTTTTTGTTCCCAGTTAGCAATTGCTGAACGAATCAGCTTTTCTAATCGGTGTGCGTTTTCCTTTTTGTTATTGAAGCGTAAAATATTCATCGCTTCCTCTACACGTTTGCCGCGAACTAAGTCGGCAAGCAACCTCATTTTACGAGGTGATGTAGGACAATTATTTAACTTAGCTACTGCTTCCATTATTCATTAGTCTTTTTTAACCGGGTGACTCTTAAACGTTCTGGTAGGTGCAAATTCACCTAACTTATGTCCTACCATATTTTCTGTTACATATACAGGGATAAATTTATTCCCGTTATGTACTGCAAATGTATGACCTACAAAGTCAGGAGTAATCATTGATCTGCGAGACCAGGTTTTAACCACTGTCTTTTTCTTTGATTCGTTTAACACTTGAACTTTTTTGTCAAGCTTAACATCAACGAATGGTCCTTTTTTTAGCGAACGAGCCATATATTATTACTTCTTACGTCTTTCTATGATAAATTTATTTGAATATTTTTTAGGTGTGCGTGTTTTGTATCCTTTAGCCGGAATACCTTTACGCGAGCGTGGATGTCCACCTGAAGCTCTACCTTCACCACCACCCATTGGATGATCTACTGGATTCATTGCCACAGGTCTTGTACGTGGACGAATACCTCTCCAACGATTGGCACCGGCTTTACCTTTACGCTCTAAACTATGATCAGGATTTGATACTGAACCTATAGTTGCCAAGCATGAAGCTAAAATCATTCTTGTTTCACCTGAAGCTAACTTAATGATTGCGTATTTGCCATCACGGTTTAACAACTGAGCGAAGGCTCCTGCGGCACGAACCAATTTTGCACCTTGTCCAGGTTGTAATTCTATATTGTGGATGATTGTACCTAATGGAATTTCTGATAACAAAAGTGCGTTACCAACTTCCGGAGCTGCACCCGGTCCACTCATTAATTTCTGACCAACTTGTAATCCATGTGGCGCAAGAATATAACGCTTTTCTCCGTCTGCATAATTCAATAATGCAATACGACCTGTACGGTTTGGATCATACTCAACCGATGCAACAGTAGCAGGAACTGCATGTTTGTTACGCTTGAAATCAATAATCCTATATTTCTTTTTGTGCCCGCCGCCGATGTAACGCATGGTCATTTTTCCTGAACCGTTACGTCCGCCTGATTTTGTTTTTTTGGCCAACAACGATTTTTCGGGTGTTGATGTAGTGATCTCCTCAAAAGTATTCGCAAGTTTAAAGCGAGTACCCGGAGTCATTGGCCTATATTTTCTAATTCCCATAGTTAAATGTATAATTAAATGTTCGCGAAGAAATCAATTACTTGACCCTGTTGAACGGTAATAATAGCTTTTTTAAATGATGGTCTTCTTCCGTGGAAAAAACCTTTTTTAGTGAAGCGTGATTTGCTTTTACCCATGTAGATGGCAGTACTAACACTAGTCACTTTCACTTCGTACATTTTTTCAACCGCAGCTTTTATCTCCGGTTTGCTTGCATCTTTATCAACGATGAAGCTGTATTGTCCAAGCTTTTCGCTTAAGCGTGATGATTTTTCAGTAATCAAGGGCTTTTTTAATACGCTCATTTCTCTTAATTTAAAATGTTTTCAATAGCCGTAACTGTGTTCTCTAAAAAGATTACTTTGTTAGCGTGCAATATTTCATATGTATTAACATCACTTGCAACTATTACTTTCGACTTAGGCAAATTTCTGCTTGACAAGTAGATGTTTTTATTGTATTCAGGTAAAACAAGCAACACCTTTTCATTTCCTAAATTCAAATTATTTAAGATACTGATATATTGTTTGGTTTTAGCTGCGTCTAAATTGAAGTTCTCAACAACTGTGATATTGTTCTCTTTTGCTTTGTATGCTAAAGCTGACTTACGTGCCAGTTGCTTTAATTTTTGATTCAATTTAAAACTGTAGTTTCTCGGACGTGGACCATGAATTCTGGCACCACCTACGAAAGTACCTGATTTGATACTACCTTTACGAGAACCACCTGTTCCTTTTTGACGGTGTAATTTTTTGGTTGAACCGCTTACTTCACTTTTCTCCTTTGCCTTGTGAGTTCCTTGGCGTTGGTTTGCTAAGTACTGTTTTACATCCAAGTAAATTGCATGGTTGTTAGGTTCAATACCAAATATGCTTTCCGAAAGTTTAACTTTCTTGCCGGTTTCTGTTCCGTTTATGCTTAATACTGATACTTCCATGTTATTTCTCTATAAAAACGATTGAACCTTTTGAACCAGGGATACTGCCTTTTACAACAAGTAAATTTTGGTCTTTCATTACTTTTAAAATTTCAAGGTTTGTTTTCTTAACCCTATCACCACCGGTACGACCGGCCATGCGCATACCTTTAAATACACGAGAAGGATCAGAAGATGCTCCAAGAGATCCGGGTGCTCTTAAACGGTTGTGTTGACCGTGAGTTTGCATACCCACACCACTAAAACCATGACGCTTTACCACACCTTGAAAACCTTTACCTTTTGAAGTTCCAACGACATCAACAAACTCGCCTTCTTCGAATAGGTCAACAGTTATTGTTGCGCCTAATTCAAGTGTTTGTTCGAAGCCTTTGAATTCAACCAATTTAGATTTTGGCGAAGTGTTAGCTCTTTTAAATATGCCTAATTGCGCAGCGGGAGTGTTTTTTTCCTTACGTTCTCCATACGCTAGCTGAACAGCATTGTATCCATCTTTTTCGTTGGTTCTCACCTGAGTCACCACACATGGACCTGCCTCGATAATTGTACAAGCAACGTTTTTGCCGTTCTTATCGAATATGCTGGTCATTCCTATTTTTTTTCCTATCAGTCCTGACATAATTTTCTATGATCAAACTTTAATTTCTACATCTACACCGCTTGGTAATTCTAATTTCATAAGCGCATCAACAGTTTTTGCGGTTGAACTGTAGATGTCCAGAATTCTTTTGTAAGAATTTAACTGGAATTGCTCTCTTGCCTTTTTGTTAACATGTGGCGAGCGTAACACAGTGTAAATTTTCTTTTTAGTTGGTAACGGAATTGGTCCGCTAACTACTGCACCAGTAGATTTCACTGTCTTAACAATCTTCTCAGCCGATTTGTCAACCAGGTTGTAGTCGAATGACTTTAATTTGATTCTTATTCTTTGGTTAACCATGATATTAAGCTTTTGCTTTACCGTTTACTTTTGCTAATACTTCTTCTTGAACATTTCTAGGTGCTTCAGCGTAGTGATCAAACTCCATGGTTGAAGTTGCTCTACCTGATGATAAGGTACGTAACTGTGTAACGTAACCAAACATTTCAGCTAATGGAACTTGTGCTTTAATTACTTGTGATCCTGCACGTGTATCCATTCCTTGTAATTGTCCTCTTCTCTTGTTTAAGTCGCCAATGATATCACCCATATTTTCTTCCGGGGTTAATACTTCAACTTTCATAATTGGTTCAAGTAATACCGGGCTTGCTTTACGGGCTGCTTCTTTGAAACCTATTTTTGCAGCCAACTCAAATGATAAAGAATCTGAGTCAACCGGGTGAAATGAACCGTCAAACAAGCGAACTTTTAAACTTTCGATTGCATAACCGGCTAAAACACCGTTCTTCATGGCCTCTGCAAAACCTTTCTGTACTGCAGGGATGAATTCTTTTGGAATAGCACCACCAACAATTTCATTTACGAATTCCAATCCTGTTTTTGATGGATCGCCAGGGATTAATTCAAATTGAATATCCGCAAACTTACCTCTACCACCTGATTGTTTTTTGTATACTTCTCTATGTGAAGTAGCATTTTGAATAGTCTCTTTGTATGATACTTGAGGTGCACCTTGGTTACATTCTACCTTAAACTCACGTTTTAAACGATCAACAATAATTTCCAAATGTAACTCACCCATACCTGAGATTACGGTTTGCCCCGTTTCTTCATCGGTACGAACCCTAAATGTTGGATCCTCTTCCGCTAATTTACCTAAAGCGATTCCTAATTTATCTACGTCGGCCTGAGTTTTTGGCTCAATAGCCAAACCGATAACCGGTTCAGGGAATTGCATGGCTTCAAGTACAATAGGGTGTTTTTCTTCACATAAAGTATCACCTGTTTTGATATCTTTAAAACCTACTGCTGCACCAATATCACCTGCACCAAGCGACTCAATAGGATTTTGTTTGTTAGCATGCATTTGGAAAATACGCGAAATACGTTCTTTGTTGCCGCTGCGTGTATTTAAGATGTATGAACCTGCATCTAACTTTCCTGAGTATGCACGCATAAAAGCTAGGCGACCAACAAATGGGTCAGTAGCAATTTTGAATGCAAGTGCGCAAAACGGGTCATCATATGATGGTTTACGTTCAATTTCAGCACCTGTGTCAGGGTTTGTTCCAACAATACTTTTCTTGTCTAAAGGACTTGGTAATAATTCCATTACCAAATCAAGCATGGTTTGAACACCTTTATTTTTGAATGATGAACCGCAAAGCATTGGAACAATTTTCATGTCAATTACAGCTTTACGTAAAGCATCTAATATTTCTCTTTCGGTAATTTGAGTTGGGTCATCAAAGAATTTCTCCATTAATGAATCATCATATTCCGAAACAGCTTCAAGTAGTTTTTCTCTCCATTCTTTTGCTTCTTCAAGCATATCAGCAGGAATTTCAACTACTTCATAAGTCATGCCTTTGTCGTGCTCATTCCAGATCATTCCGCGGAAGTTGATTAAATCAACAACCCCTTTGAAATTATCTTCAGCACCAATTGGTAATTGTAATGGAACTGCGTTGCTTCCTAACATTTCTCTAACTTGTTTGCACACGTTTAAGAAATCAGCACCGGAACGATCCATTTTATTAACAAAACCTAAACGGGCTACGTTATAGTTGTTAGCTAAACGCCAATTTGTTTCTGATTGTGGTTCAACACCGTCTACAGCAGAGAATAAAAATACTAACCCATCTAATACACGTAATGAACGATTAACCTCTACGGTAAAGTCAACGTGACCGGGAGTATCAATAATATTGATATGATATTTTTTATTGCGGTAATTCCAAGGAACAGTAGTTGCCGCAGAGGTAATGGTGATACCACGCTCGGCTTCTTGAACCATCCAGTCCATAGTAGATGCACCGTCGTGTACTTCACCAATTTTATGGTTTACACCTGAATAATATAGGATACGCTCGGTTGTAGTAGTTTTACCTGCATCAATGTGAGCTGCAATTCCAATATTTCTAGTTAATGATAAATCTCTTGCCATGATAAGTGCTTCTTCCGTTGATTAGCTAAGTTTAAAATGAGAGAATGCTTTATTTGCTTCAGCCATACGGTGTGTATCTTCACGTTTTTTAACGGCAGCTCCCTCACCTTTGCTTGCAGCTATAATTTCGTTAGCTAATTTATCGGCCATTGATTTTTCATTGCGTTTACGAGAATAATCAATCATCCATTTCATCCCTACTGCAATTTTTCTGTCGGCAGGAACTTCCATTGGAATTTGAAATGTAGCTCCACCAACACGTCTTGCTTTTACTTCCACTGATGGCATGATATTATTCAATGCTTTTTTCCAAACATCAATACCTCTCTCTTGTGTTTTCGATTCTACTTTATCAAGTGCATTGTAGAATACTGAGTAGGCAACACTTTTTTTGCCTTCCCACATTAAGTTATTTACAAACCTTGTAACCAAAATATCATTGAATTTTGGATCAGGTAATAAAATGCGTTTTTTAGGTTTTGTCTTTCTCATTGTTTGCTAACCCTTTTATTTCTTTTTACCTTTAGCATCAGCAGCAGGAGCTTGTCCCGGCTTAGGCTTCTTAGTACCGTATTTTGATCTGCGTTGATTACGTCCGTTAACACCTGCAGTATCTAATGCACCGCGTACAATGTGATAACGTACACCCGGTAAATCCTTAACACGACCTCCGCGAACAAGCACGATAGAGTGCTCTTGTAGGTTGTGACCTTCACCCGGAATGTAGGCATTTACCTCGTTTCCGTTGGTTAAACGAACACGGGCAACCTTACGCATGGCTGAATTTGGCTTCTTAGGAGTTGTAGTGTACACACGTGTACAAACACCTCTGCGTTGTGGACATGAATCTAAGGCTGGTGATTTGCTTTTAGTAGCAACATCATTACGTCCTTTTCTTACAAGCTGTTGTATAGTTGGCATATTTTGCTTTTAAAAAAACAGTTTTCCTTAATTTTTAGGGACGGCAAAAGTAGAGGGAATAATTTAGCTATGCAAGTGCCTGACAAAAAATATTTTAAAAATCTTTAAAACATTGGTTGCTGAGCGGGTTACTTTAGCTTTAATAACCATCAGACTTTAACAATCCTGATTCCTTTTTTATCTTAAAAGGGCTGCAAATATACGTAAGATATTGGGATGAACAAGTTTTTTAGAGAAAAACTTTAAGTAATCATATTGATTGACAAAAAAAATCACCTATTTTTAGAAAATAATATTTTTTGTCTCAGAATTAATTTTAGCAGTTAGCCCCGAAACAAAAGTCACTTGTTAAAAACTGTGACCTTTGTTTTGTTGCTGTTAGGTCTTTTTAAAACCTCATTAGAAATTGTTTCTAATAATCTGTGCTGATAGCCATCCTGCGATAGTATTGTTGGTGCTATTAACTTGTATACAATCGACGGCAATATTTTGTGGCACTCCAGAAATATTATTACTAAGCGCCCAACCCGACACCAAACTGTTAACAAATTTAATATCCAAAAGCGATTTTACGCCCGTTGATTGCACTAAACAATACGCGTCTGACAAGTCTATATTATTGCCTGTTTGAGGACGTACATCAAAAGTAAAAGCCAATTTAGCATATACTGTATTTGAGCCAAACAATGCCAGATTGGTAATGACGGGAGATTCAAATACAGGATTATTTACAGAACTTATAATAATATTCCTAAAACATAGATTTACATTAGACTCTAAAGTGATTTGACCGACCTGCGGAGTTTCGCCAGTTCCCGAAAAATAAAGTATTGGATAATCTTGTTCTTCGCCATAATCTTTTACCAAAACATCTACATTTTCTAATACCTTAAACGAAAGGTCTTTTGTAACCGTAGTTCCTCTCTTTAGTAAAATTGTCCTTACCGGATTAAGCGTATTTTGATTTTGCACCCTGATTAATGCAGCATCAAAGGTTTTGACAGGATCTTGTGCAGAGAACCCGTAGTTATTGTCGTTGCCTTCCATTCCATCAATGTATATCGAGCTTGTAACTTGCTCATCTACAAAAATTATATCCCTGTTGTATATCCTATGACCTGAAATCGGCGGTAACGCAGGAATAATTGTTGGGGGCCACCATATTCCTGCTTTGAAAATTCTTACTTGACTAAATTGAATATTTCTCCACCCTGAAACTATATTGTTAGTCACATATAATTGAGAAACATTTTCACTAATGCTGACATCATTAATTATTAATCTAGGTCCAGAACCTACATAAAATCCAAAAGGCAATCTTATTAAGCGTGTTTGAGTTATATTTGCTTGAACTGGACCATTAAAGACCATTCCGTAGTCTAATATAGCTTCCAAGTAAGTTGCATTTAAATCTAAAGTAGACCAAGAAGCAAATAAACCAGTATTAAACTTTTCTATAGTGTTTCCATCAAGATTCAAACTTGATGAAGCCTGAATCAAAATACCCATACTCTTTTTATCTTCAAACAAATCCAAAGTGCCAAAATCTATATCACTAACGAATTTAGGAATTTCATTAATAGATTGATCTCCTTTTCCATTGAGATAGTTTCTAAATAAACTGATGGCATTACATTGAATTACCACTATACCATAGTTGTATGATACAGAATAAACATCCAAAACAGAAGTCCCCCAACATGAAGATAATAATATGGAAACGCTCGAATTGAATATAGTACAATTCCTAATTATAGAATTGGGAGATGAATTTAATCGTATTCCTCCAAATAGCCCAGGCCTCTCCTCATCTTGACCAGTTCCGCAATCTATAATCAAGCTGTCAATAACAATACCGGTGCTTGTTGTTACCTTTCCATTATCAAAATCTGGTCCTGTGACATAGCCTCCACTTTCTATATTATCTCCTGCATTCGGAGTACCAAAGGTCCAATAGCAAGATGAATCAATTGCCCATTTATTATAATTTTGAAATATACATTTAATTACTGAACCAGTATTATAACTACTTGAATATGGATATGCGTCACCTCCTTTTGATATCCCAAGCAACTTTGTATGTTGTCCAATTATTAGAGTATCCTTAATTACATAAACACCTTGTGGAAAAAACAATGTCCCACCTCCATATATCCATCTATTCCACGAAGATTCAACTGTAGCTGGAAATAATGGTACAGCCATGCTTATATAATTCAACGCACTCTGAATAGCAGTAGTGTCATCAGCGAAGTTATCTCCTTTTGCTCCAAACCATTTTACATTTACATACCCATCATAAATTCTTTTAAATACATATTTTTTTGTTTCAGGAGGTTCGGGATTTCCGTTAAGAATAGTTCCTGTATTATCTATATTCCCCCATCCTATATCTTGTAGCCCTATATATCTCCATTCACCTTCCTGACCAGGGTCCGTGGTGTAATAAATATCTGAAACATTTGGAACGATAGCAGCAGAAGACGGATCCCTTAATTCTGCGATTGTTGTTTGAATAATTGCCATAATGATTAGTACTTGTTATCTTAGTAACGATATGGTTTAGCAATTATTTTACGTTTTAGTTATTTTTTTACAATTGTATTTAATGCTCCACAAATACATGCAGGCGTAAGTAGGGTAAGATTGCCATTTTTCGACTTGCTTAAGCTTTTGGGCTTTTATTTGTCTTTTATCAACCGATTGAATTCCATAAAGTATAGCCATGGCCTGCTGAATACCAAAATCTTCAACGGCAAATACTTTTTCCCTGCCTAAGGTAAACATCAATATCATTTTACTGGCCACTTCCCTACCCATTTTTATTTGTATATGCATGTTTAAAACCTCTTGATCAGCCATGGCATGCAATATTTTGTCGGTAATTTCATGCTCTACAAAAAAAAGCATACATTTTTTATGTACCCCGCCTTTGCATTAGATAAGCCTATTGCCCGCAACTACTCATCAGGGGTATCAATAATTTGTTGAGCTTTAGGTAACTTTTTTCCGTAAAGTACCAGAAATCAGGCATAAATAACATCCGCCACCTTGTTAGACAATTGCTGAGAATTTATGGAACTACATAAGTGCAAATAGACCTGCTTTTTCGTCTTTAGCTCAAGAGGACCTATGTGCATTTGAATTTTTTATCTTTGCTTAAATAAATTAGGTAGAGTTGCACAAACTGGTTACTTTGCTTGATACCTTCATCAATGTTTAACCAAAAAAGGCTTACAAATGAATTGTAAGCCTTTTGATTTATTAAGCATCAATATCAAACGTATTCATAAACGCTGTGGTGAAGTTTCCTTTTTTAAAGTCTTCATTTTGCATCAACTTTTGATGCAAAGGAATGGTTGTTTTTATTCCGGGCCCTTCAATCACAAACTCACTTAATGCCCGTTCCATTTTAATAATTGCCTCTTCACGTGTTTGCGCACTCACAATTAATTTAGCAATCATACTGTCATAATTTGATGGGATGGTATATCCTGCATAAATATGAGTATCAACGCGCGTACCATGACCTCCGGGCTTGTGTAAATATTCAATTTTACCGGGTGTTGGTCTAAAATTATTATATGGATCTTCTGCATTAATCCGGCACTCGATTGCATGTTTAGTTGGTAAATAATTTCTACCACTGATAGGTACTCCGGCAGCAATTAATATTTGCTCTTTCACTAAATCATAATTAATTACCTCTTCGGTTACCGGGTGTTCAACCTGAATACGGGTATTCATTTCCATGAAATAGAAGTTGCGATGTTTATCAACCAAAAATTCGATTGTACCTAATCCTTCATAACTAATGGCTTTTGCTCCTTTGATGGCTGCATCACCCATTTTTTCGCGCAACTCCGGGGTGATAAATGGTGAAGGTGCCTCTTCTATTAGTTTTTGATGACGGCGTTGTATCGAACAATCACGTTCGCTCAGGTGACACACATTGCCATATTGATCACCTGCCAATTGAATTTCAATATGACGTGGTTCTTCGACATATTTTTCCATGTAAATGCCATCGTTTCCAAAAGCTGCAGATGCTTCTTGTTTCGCACTATCCCAGTGTCTTTCAAATTCTTCATCGTTCCAAATAATCCTCATGCCTCTTCCTCCACCACCTGCAGTTGCTTTAATAATTACAGGATATCCAATTCCTTTGGCTAATTCACGTCCTTCATCTGCACTCGATAATAAACCATCACTTCCGGGGATTACAGGAACACCTGCTTTCTTCATCGTATCTTTTGCACTAGCCTTATCACCCATGGCATTAATCATTTCCGGTGATGCACCAATAAATTTGATTCCATGGTCTCTACAAATTCCGGAAAACTTTGCATTCTCAGATAAGAATCCGTAGCCCGGATGTATGGCATCAGCGTTTGTAATTTCGGCAGCCGCAATGATATTAGGAATATTCAAATAAGATTGTGGAGATGGGGGCGGACCAATACAAACAGCTTCATCAGCGAAACGAACATGTAAACTATCTTTATCAGCAGTAGAATATACAGCTACTGTTTTAATACCCATTTCTTTAGCGGTTCTTATTACACGAAGTGCAATTTCACCTCTATTGGCAATTAATATTTTTTTAAACATGAATGTTAATTCAAAATGTATTATAAAAACAAAGCCGATAAGTATTAACTCATCGACTCTCCATTACTAGTATTAAAATTAAATTGGTTCTACCAAAAATAAGGGTTGATCGTATTCAACAGGAGAAGCGTTTTCAACCAAAATTTTAACGATACGTCCTGAAACTTCTGATTCAATTTCATTGAATAACTTCATAGCTTCAACGATGCATAACACCTTCCCGGGTTTGATTTCATCACCAATATTTACAAATGCCGGTTTATCAGGTGCCGGTGTCTTATAAAATGTACCAATCATAGGTGATTTTATAGTTATTAAATTTCCTGCGTGCTCTGATGATGACGGAGGTGTTGGAACCGATGTTACCACGGGAGCAGGAGCACTAGGAACGGCAACCGGAGCGGCAGCTACAGGAACTTGAACTACCGGTTGTGATTGTTGAACATAAACTTTTTCTTCCACCTTTTTAATGGCTAGTTTAAAATCACCACGTTCAACTTCTACTTCAGAAACACCTGCTTCTGATACTAATTTTATTAGTTCTTTAATTTCTTTTAATTCCATAGGGACTTAATTGAGTATAATCAAATGTAATTTTTTTTTGGAAAAGTAAATGAGATGTTAAAAAATTTTAACCGTTATATGCCCATTTTACATAGATAGAACCCCATGTAAAACCACCGCCAAAGGCTGATAACACAAGGTTGTCGCCCTTCTTTAACTTATTTTCCCATTCCCATAATAAAAGTGGGATAGTACCATTGGTTGTATTGCCAAATTTTTCAATATTTATCATGATTTTATCCTTGCCAACGCCCATGCGTTCAGCTGTTGCATCAATGATACGAAGATTTGCCTGGTGGGGAACTAACCATGTTACATCATCTGCTGTCAGGTTATTTCTATCCATTATCTGTGCCGATACATCGGCCATTCCGGTTACAGCAAACTTAAATACTGTTTTTCCATCTTGAAAAACATAATGTTCACGAGCATCTACAGTTTCGTGTGATGGTGGCTTTTGAGAACCACCGGCTTTTTGGTGAAGATAGTGTCGCCCATTACCATCTATTTTCAGCACACTGTCAACAACACCGAAACCTTCAGTATTGGGTTCGAGCAAAACACAACCTAATCCATCACCAAAAATGATACAGGTATTTCTATCTGTATAATCAATAATTGACGACATCTTATCGCCGCCAACAACTAATACTTTAGTATATTTCCCTGATTCAATAAACTTTGCACCTGTTTCTAAAGCAAACAAAAAACCTGAACAAGCTGCTGCCAAATCATAACCCCAAGCATTTTTTGCTCCAATTTTATCGGCTAGTATACACGCTGATGAGGGAAAAATTAAATCCGGTGTAACTGTTGCAAAAATAATTAGTTCTATATCGTTGGCTGTAATTCCTCTTTTCTTCAACAAACCATTTACAGCTTCCACGGCCATATCAGAAGTAGCCAACCCCTCCCCTTTTAATAAACGTCTTTCTTTAATACCTGTTCGAGAGGTAATCCACTCGTCAGAAGTATCAACCATTTTTTCGAGTTCTGAATTTGATAATACATACTCAGGAACGTATCCGTTAACGCAGGTTATGGCAGCAGTAATTTTGTTCATTGTCATTATTGAACCGGTAAAACTATATTTTTAAACGCATCTTTTATGATCGTACACAAATTACTTTCAGTAACTTGTTTAGCTGTAAAAATCATATTCTTAAAAGCCTTGGCATTAGATATACCATGTCCGATAATTACCGGGGCATTCACCCCTAAAATTGGTGTACCGCCATAATTTTCATAATTAAATCTATCCAAGTATGGGTCGGTACTTCCTCTTTTCTTCACCACATAATAAAACGCTTCGTATGCTTTTAGAATAACATTTCCAACAAAACCTTCGCAAACAATCACGTCGCATTTGTCGGTTAACATATCACGTCCTTCTACATTGCCTACGAAATCATAAGGTGCTCCTGATTCCATCATTTGATGGGCTGCAATCGTTACCAAGTTTCCTTTCTCCTTCTCTTCACCTATGCTCATTAAACCAACCCTTGGTGATTGAACACCCATCACGTGCTGCATCATTAATGACCCTAGTACACCAAATTGAAATAATACATCAGGTTTACAATCGGCATTTACGCCTACATCTAACAACAAGCCTGTTTTACCATCTGGTTTAGGTACCGTTGCAGTAATGCATGGCCTGATTACACCTTCAATAGGTTTAACAGAAAACATAGCACCCACCAGCATAGCACCTGTATTACCGGCACTAACAAAAGCATCTATTTCTTTGGCAGCTAACATACCGAATCCAACTGCAATGCTTGAATTTCTTTTTTGGGAAATCGCCTTGGTAGGATGCTCGCCCATTTCAATAACCTCAGTTGTATGAACAAAATCAAAATCCTGTTCTTGTCCGCCATGTTCAACTACCAAGCGTTTAGCAGTTTCCTGGTCACCAATTAAAACTAATCTTATTGTTGTAGGAAGATCGTTTTTTGCAAGTATTGCACCTTTAATTGCTTCAGAAGGAGCATAATCTCCTCCCATAATATCAAAGCCTATTTTCATTCAGTATGCCTCAATTATTTGGTGAGTTATACGTCTTTTCTCATATGAGGGAAAACAAGTTTGCCTTTGTAATATCCATCGGCAGTAACCCTGTGACGTAAGTGTGTTTCACCTGAAGCTGTATCTACTGAAAGTGTTGGGTTTTCACCTTTGTAATGAGTTCTTCTTTTGTCTCTGCGAGCGTTTGATAATTTTCGTTTTGGATTTGGCATAGTAGTATATATTTAATTATTGTTTAATATTCCTTTTAATTTATCCCACATGGGATTGTTTGTTTCTTTCTCTTCGGCTCCGCTTTCTTCAGGATTCAAATGCTTAACAACTTCGTCATTACATTTTTTTTCCGACATTGCACATACCTTCCTCAGCGGAATGCTCAATAAAAATGATTCGTATAGATATTGTGTTAAGTCGAACTCCAGTAAATTTTTAGTGATATAAATAATTTCATCATCACTAAAATCCTCTTGTTCACTATACTTCATCAATAAACTAAACTCATTCTTCAGAGGCAAGTTAAATTCATCTAAGCAATTGTCACAAGTAGTAGATACCGAACCTGTAAGTTGAAAATTTAATTCTAATAAAGTTGAGGCTTTATCCAAAGTTAAATTAACAACAGCATCCGCTTCTTTAATCGGTGATCCTTCAATAGTGTTAAAAAAAGCAGTATCAAGCGCAAATTCAAAGCTATTTGAACCTGCCCGTAGCTTGTTAAACTCTATTGTATATGCTTTCGACTTCAACGCTTTTTCTCTTGAAGCCTGCAAATATAGCTTTTACAATCATTTTTTAGCAATAATGCTCAATTTTTATTCGATGAGTCACTGTTTTACAACATTTTAAACGTATGAATTGGTTAAAAATCGGTTTTTAAACGGGTGTTACAATTTTTATCCCAACTATCTTTACTTTTGTTTAACATTAGTTGACAATATGGACGAGTTAAGTAAAAGCAGTTTTAGTGAATTAGCGAAAGCTGCAAGTTTGCAGCCACGTGAAGCCTTAGTGGAAGTACATAAATCAAATAAAGGATTATGCATTGGTGTTCCTCGAGAAATTACTTTACAGGAAAAACGCGTGGCTCTTACCCCCTCTTCTGTTCAATTACTGGTAAACAATGGTAATGAGGTTTGGATTGAAACAGGTGCAGGAAAATCAGCTCATTTCAGCGATAGAGATTACAGTGAAGCAGGTGCCAAAATTTGTTATTCAACTCAGGAACTTTACAAAGCTGAGGTAATAGTTAAAGTTGAGCCTCCAACTGAACAGGAAATTGCATTTCTACAACCGCAACAACTGTTAATTTCTGCCATTCAACTTAACAGCAGAAGTGATTCATATATCCGTAGTTTAATGCAAAAGAAAATTTCTGCAATTGCCTTTGAATTTTTAAAATCAGCAGATGGCATCTATCCTATTGTGAGAAGTATGAGTGAAATAGCAGGTGTTTCTGCCATTTCAGTTGCAGGCGAATTGCTTTGCAGTACAGCCGGAGGCAAAGGTGAAATGTTAGGTGGAGTTACAGGAATACCTCCAACCGAAATCGTTATTATTGGTGCCGGAACCGTTGGGGAATATGCCGCAAGAACAGCCATTGGAGCCGGTGCAACCGTAAAAGTTTTTGATAATTCAATTGAAAAACTAAGAAAACTACAGAATAACCTAGGGGTGAAAATATTTACCTCGCTAATACATCCAAAAATATTACAAAAAGCATTACTTACCAGCGATGTTGCCATAGGGTGTTTGTGGAGTGAAGAAGGCAGAAGCATGCATGTGGTGAGTGAAGAAATGGTATCGAAAATGAAACCTCTTTCTGTTATTGTTGATGTATGTATTGACCAAGGAGGATGTATTGAAACCAGTGAAATTACAACCCATGAAAATCCTACTTTCATTAAACATGAGGTGATCCATTATTGTGTTCCAAATATTAATTCGCGTGTGAGCAGAACAGCAAGCTATGCATTAAGTAACATTCTTACACCTATCTTGCTGGATGTTGCTGATGCCGGAAATATTACTGATTACCTTTGGAGTCAACCTTGCGCTCGTAACGGTGTTTATATTTACAAAGGCAATTTAACCAACAAACACCTGGGTAATAGATTAAACATCTATCCAAAAGATTTAGACTTGTTGATTGCTGCTCACGCTTAAATCAATCTCCGCTTTCTTATCTGAAGTTTTGTGAAATATATCTATTGCTACTATCATAGCTAAGCCTCCCCAAACCAAAGGCGCAACCTTACTGCTATCCATATAATTGTTTAATAGCCCATGTGTAAAATAGGTAACTAACCCTAATGCGTTGGCAAATAATAGCATTTTTAATCGTTTATCCTTTTCTGTAAACAACATATTAAACGCCGTATTCAATCCATAAAAAACAATCAAAATTATATTGATAGCGCCTAATAATCCTTGTTCAGCTAATGGGTTTAAAAATTCACTATGTGCATTCCCCTGATTACCAAAATTAGTTGTAATTACGGTTTTATAACGTGCCAATTGGTAAGGTGCATACTTAAAGGGATATGTACCCGGGCCAAAACCAAATACGGGTTTACGTTTAAACATCTCAAGGGCCGTCATCCAGCGATTTATTCTTTCCACGTTTGAGGCATCTGTTCGAATATTTGAGGCTGACTGTAGATGTTTTGAAAAACCTTCCGCTGAATCTTGTTTGTTTTTTGAAAGGGCATACAAAATATCATCCTTAAAAAACAAAAAAAGTGCAACACCTGTAAATAAAATAATCAATTGATTTCTGAACTTTATTTTAAGCGCAATTGGTATTAGCATTAACCCTGCTATTAATACACTTAACCATGCCGCCCGGGTATAGGATAAAAACAGAGCCAATAAAAAAATTAATAATATGCCTGATAATATAACTAAGTGGCCTGCATGTAAATTTACCTTTTTGTAATAATACATCCATGCTACAATAAACGGAACTAAAAATGCAATACAAGCTGAGTAAATTCCATGTGCTATATAAAATGGTCGACTAATATAAAACGATGCCTCTTGCGAAAAGCCAAACTTACCATGCTCGTAAAACGTATATAATACAACCAACAACAAAGGTATGATGTACAACCAATGATAAATAAGCATATATCGCATTTGCTTAAATAACATGATGGCTAGAAAATAAAATACTACCATAAACCACATTTGAGATATGGCATACTTGATTGAAACCATTGGCATTTCGCTGGTTGCAGCAGTTACGAAATACCACCCCATTGTCATAAAAACTACAACCGATATCGGATGCCTTAAAGCTTTAATATCGTAGGATCCATCAATTACAAATTTAAGAACCGACAATAACATGATGCTCATCATTACAGGCTCATCAGGCAAACTTAAACCAAAGCCATAACCAACATCATCAACCTGAACAGAGAGCGGAATAAGTGCGTTTAATGCCAATAAAACATAATCAAGCTTAAATAACAACAGATACAAAAACGTTAAAGCCACAGGAATTACATGCAACAAATAGGCATCATCATATATACCATATATTGTTAACAGTACAAACACCACCATAATGGCGTAAAACATTTTTATCTTGTATGATTCGCTCAAGGTTTATGAATTGAGAAGTTGTTTAATATTTTTATACCTCTCGATACCAATAATTACCACTGTACTCATCATTAAGCTGGCAAGCATACTAATAATAGCCGCTACAATTCTTAATGGATATGCTTTACTTTCGCTTGGGACTGCTTTTTCTACTACAAAAATATTACTCACCTTTCCTTCTAAGTCAATCTTTGCCTGGTGATACTTTTTTCTTAAATCGGTTAATAACTCCGCTTCAAATCTTATTTGTTCATCTAACGATACGAAGTCGCCAACATATTGTGCAAGGTTATCGCGTTCTTTTCTGGTGAAGTCGTTATTAGCTCCTTTTCCTATTAATTCGGCTAAACCACGTGATTGTTCTTCAACATTATATACACCATTCTTACCCAAAGTTCTTGTCATCTCTGTTAACGAGTCAATTACTTTAATTTTATTACGATACTCCTGTTCGATAACTACAAAAGTTTGCGCTGCCACATCATATTGGCTTCTTCTTTTTAATGTATCGGTATTGTACATAATGGCATTGGCCAATGATGCAGCCATTTGTGGGTCAGTATCATATACAACAACCTCCACACCATTGTATGAGGTACGGTTTACACTAACCATCTTATCGATACGCTTATTTAACTTTTCGTATTTCTTTGGGTCATTAGGATCAATTTCATAATGGTTTAACAAATTAAAATCATTCGCAATTTTAGTTCGTAACTCATTTGATAAGGCTAACTGTAAATACTGTTCAACATAGTCCTCATCACCATAAGCTAAAACATCCTGAGCTCGTTCTTTTACCGAATAAAACAAGGCATACGAAATAGAATTAATTGTTCCGGGGTAAAAAATAGCCTTTGATTTAAACTGAGGCTTAATAATGAACGGACTGGTAATTATTAAGGCTAAAATGGCTGAAGAAAGACAAATAATTAATAAGTGTTTACGCCATTTTAAAATAAATTGAACGATAGAAATGAAATTAAATGAATACTCGTTATTTGTTTTTTGCATGCGTAAAAATTTGGGCAAATTTATAAAAATAGTTTTCCCTGACAACCTGTTTACCGATTTGCTTTAAAAAGCAAAGGCAACTCCTGCAAGTTGAATAAACGTAAAAACATCATCATTAGTATTGATACAGTTACTCCGGTTGCAGTTGCCACGATTACATTTATCTGAAAAAATGAAGCAAATCCTATCACAACTGAGCCAATAGCTAAGGTAGTGAGTAGTTTAAGCCAATAAGAATGTGAAAAGGTTGAAGCGCTTAATTTAACTCCGAAATACATATTGGTAAAAGCAATAAAGCTATGTGTTAGGGCCGCTACCGCTGCTGCGCCAACAGCACCATACCTTGGAATTGCCCAATAATTAAGTCCAATATTAATACACACGGCTAATAATGCTAAACCAATCAGAATATTCATTTTTTTCATTGCCGTTAATAATGTCCCATAAATGTACATCATACACATAGCGGCAAAACTTATCATGGTGTATTTAAAAACCGGGGCCGAGGAGGCCGGATCAGTATCATTTAACATAAAAATAACAGGCTCGTGATAAAACCAAGCAATAACTGCTACAAGTATGCCGGGAATTAATAATAGGTTGTTGGCAGTTTTAATCAAAGATGTAAGGTCGCTTTTATGAGCGATTAAATTTGAAAATAATGGCAGTAATAATCCCGCTACCAGCACAGCCATCATATTTCCTGCTTCCTGCAGCCTATTGGCTACTGCATATATTCCATTTTGAATATCCCCATCAACCCGCCACTTGTTCATCAATAAATAATCCGACCGTGTATAAACCGTCATTACCAAAGCAAGCAAAGCATAGGGTGCTGCCGAGGTAAAAACTTGTTTTAATTGTTGCAAATTAAAGGTCAGTTTAGTATTGAATAACTCATTGCGTAAGGCAAATACTGCCAATAATAAAGCCAAGATATAACCTAACAATTGAACATATATATAATGACTGATGGAAAATGAATGTTGGAAAAGATAAAACCCAAAGATGGCTATAATAATCATGGCCGATTTATCTCCAACAGATAAAAAAGAATCGGTTTTAAACCTTTGTAAACCTGAAATACTAGCCCTGAAAAACAATATAAAATAAGCTATGATTTGATTAATACATAACAAAAATAACAACTCTAACTTCTCACCACTTAATCCATATACTAAGCCAAAAAACAAGGTGGCTGCTAAGTAAACCACACTTAATACAATCTTACCAGTAAACATTGTACTTAGATTATCATGCACACGTAACGGATTGGCTGCTATTGTTGTTGTAGTATAATTGTTAATGCCAAAATCAAGAATCATTACAAAAAACAGGGACAAAGAAAACAGGTTGATATAAACACCATAAGCCTCATTGCCTACCTGATTTTGCACCATACGATCAATTCCTAAAACCCAAAAAGGTTTAATTAATACATTAAGTACTAAAACCAATAATACGTTTGTTAAAAACTTTTTCTGCATCAAATAAAGTTCGGCGTTGAATTAATTGTTTATTTGTGTACAATAATAAGCGTTAAGCGCAAAGATTTTATTGAAATATGCGGATTGCAGTAAACACGAGATTCTTACTTTATGATAAGCTGGAAGGTATTGGAAGATTTACACATGAAATTTTACAGCGCATAACTCGGGCAAATCCTCAACATGAATTCATTTTTTTGTTCGACCGACCATACCATCCATCATTTATTTATTCTGATAATGTAACCCCGGTAGTGCTTTATCCACAGGCCCGACATCCATTTTTATTTTATTTATTCTTTGAGCATGCTATACCATATGCACTTAAAAAATATAAGGCTGATGTTTTTTTAAGCACAGATGGTTTTTTAAGTTTATCAAGTTCTGTAAAACAGTATCCTGTTATTCACGACCTGGCTTTTTTGCACCATCCTGACGGCATTTCACGTTTACAAAAACTTTACTACAATTATTACTTCCCGAAATTTGCAAACAAGGCTGAAAGGATTATTACTGTTTCTAATTACACCAAAACAGATCTCATAAAGCAATATCAAATACCTGATGGCAAAATTAATATTGTTTACAATGCGCCTTCGTTAGGGTTTAAACCCATTTCATTTGATGAAAAAAATATAATAAAAAAGGGTCTTACCAATGATTGTCCATACTTTCTTTATGTAGGAGCTTTGCATCCTCGTAAAAACATAAGCAGGCTATTGCAAGCATTTGATACCTTTAAGAAAAATAAACCAACGAATTTTAAGTTAGTAATTATCGGCCGAAAAGCCTGGCAAACCTCAGATGTTGAAAAAGTTTATCAATCAATGGAATCTAAGGATGAGGTTATTTTTACAGGTAGATTACCTGAAGCAGAGTTGTATCAAATTACTGCAGCAGCTTTTTGTTTGGTTTATGTTCCCTTATTTGAAGGCTTTGGTTTACCTATTGTTGAAGCCATGTCGTGCGGAGTACCAGTAATAACATCAACAACAAGCTCAATGCCTGAAGTTGCAGGAAACGCAGGAATAATCGTCAATCCGTATATAGTTGATGAAATTAGCAATGCCATGTTAAGTATGATTAACCAACCTGAATTGGTAAATCACTTGCAATCAAACGCAATTGCACAAAGTGCTAAATTTAATTGGGATCATTCGGCACAACAATTATCTTCCCTTATCTTAAACTCGTAAAACACCTTAAATATGAAAAGTGATATTGAAATTTCAAGAGAAATCAACTTGAAACCAATTCAAGAAATCGGAAGCCACTTAGGCATTACGTCAGATAGTTTGATTCCTTATGGTAATCATAAAGCTAAACTTCCTTTATCATTATTAAATCCAAATAAAATAAACAACAGCAATTTAATTTTAGTAACAGCCATATCGCCAACCAAAGCCGGAGTTGGTAAAACAGTTACTACTGTTAGTGCCAGTTTAGGATTAAATAAAATTGGTAAAAAAGCGATTGCTGCATTACGCGAACCATCATTAGGTCCGGTGTTTGGCATGAAAGGTGGAGCAGCCGGCGGAGGTTATGCACAAGTGTTGCCGATGGAAGATATTAACTTACATTTTACGGGTGATTTTCATGCCATAACCACTGCAAATAATACCATTGCAGCGCTACTAGACAATTATCAATATAATCACTTAAACAGTGACAAAGCTTTAAAACAAATAACATGGAAAAGGGTACTTGATGTTAATGATAGAAGTTTGCGTTTTATTACTACAGGCTTGGGAGGTAGAACTAATGGTATTCCTCAAGAAACCGGATTTGACATTACACCTGCAAGCGAAATTATGGCTGCATTGTGTTTAAGTGAGAATCTTGCCGATTTACAAGAAAGAATTGAACGAATTATTCTCGGATACAAAATAGATAATTCGCCATTTACCGTTAAAGATTTAGGTGTGGGTGGTGCAATAACCATCTTATTAAAAGATGCTATTTTACCAAACTTAGTGCAAACAACCGAGCATACACCGGCTATTATTCATGGTGGTCCGTTTGCTAATATTGCACATGGTTGCAACAGTGTTATTGCTACAAAAATGGCATTAAGTTTAGCCGATTATGTAGTTACAGAGGCAGGATTTGGAAGTGATTTGGGTGCAGAAAAATTTTTAGATATCAAGTGTCGTATTGCTGCATTACAACCAAAGGCTACGGTTTTAGTGGTTACCACTCAATCAATAAAAATGCATGCCGGACTTGAAGGTGATGATACCAAAAAGCCTAACATGGAAGCTTTAAAAACAGGATTACCAAATTTAATCAGACACATTGAAAACTTACATGGTTTTGGACAAAGCATAGTAGTTTCGTTAAATAAATTTCATTTTGATGTAACAGAAGAAATTGAATTTTTAAGAACAACCTGCGAACAATTAGGAACTGCATTTGCTGTTAACGAAGCCTTCGCTAAAGGCGGGAATGGCGCCATTGAACTCGCAAACAAAATAGTACATACAGTTGAACATGCTCCATCAAAACCTATTCAATTTTGCTATGAATTAACTGATGGCATCGAACAAAAAATTGAAAAAATAGCTTCTAAAATTTATCGCGCAAATAAGGTTGAGTTTAGCAGTAAATGTAAAACTGTTTTAGCTCGAATAAAAAAGAACCAACTAACAAACCTACCGGTGTGTATTGCAAAAACACAGTATAGTTTTACTGATAATGCCGACATTTTTGGAGCACCGGCTGAACACACCCTACATGTGCAGGATTTAGTTATTAATGCAGGTGCAGGATTTATAGTGGCGGTTTGTGGAGATATTATGAGAATGCCGGGCTTACCAAAAGAACCAGCAGCTAACGGAATGAGCTTTGTAAATGGGGTAATTGAAGGCCTAAGCTAATCATTACCATAAAAACCATTCGTAAATAATACTGTTAAATTATTAATATAGTGAATATGTTAAACGTTAATTTAAAACAATATGCTTATACCTAAGAAAATAGAAAACGCATTAAACGCACATCTTGAATTAGAAATGGGAGCTATTTACAATTACTTGGCTGTAGCTTCGTGGTGCGAATCAAATGGCTATGAAGGCTCAGCTGCATTTTATTACAAACAAAGTGCTGAAGAACAACTCCATTTTATGAAATTTTTTAACTACATCAACCAAGTTGGCGGTCATGCGCATGTACCTGAATTAAAACAACCCCAAACTTCATATAAGAGTATTTTAGAAACTTGCCAAAAATCGTTGGCTGGTGAAAATAAAGTAACCCAATCCATTTATAAATTGGTTGAGTTATCAAGAAAAGAAAATGACCATGCAACAGAGGCTTTTTTAAAGTTTTTTGTTGATGAGCAATTGGAAGAAGAAATGCAGTTTACGCGATTGATTGATCGCATTAAACTGATAGGTGGAGGACCTCAATCATTATACTACGTTGATAAAGAACTTGAACGTTTAGCAGGAACAAAAACTGAAGGAACTGAAGGTGCTTAATAATGGGATTAAAACGATTTTACAATAAGGGTAAAATTGAAGCCGGATGCGATGAAGCGGGTCGGGGCTGTTTGGCCGGACCCGTTTTTGCTGCCGCCGTAATCTTAGGAAATAACCAAATCAAAAACCTCGACGATTCTAAAAAATTAAATGCAAAACAACGAGAATATCTGCGTTTAGAAATTGAAGAAAAAGCATCGAGTTTTGGTGTTGCCATGCTTAGCAATACCGAAATTGATAAGCATAATATTTTACGTGCATCATTTATGGCCATGCATGCAGCACTCGATAAGCTGCATGTTGAACCGGAATTATTATTGATAGATGGAAATCGATTTATTGCTTATAAAAAAATACAACACGAATGTATAGTTAAAGGTGATGGCAAGTATCAGAGCATTGCAGCAGCTTCTATATTAGCCAAAACCTATCGTGATGCCTATATGCATCAAATTCATGAAGAATTTCCTAACTACAAGTGGGACAAAAATATGGGATATCCAACTATTGCGCACCGACAAGCCATTGCCGAATTCGGAGCAACTAAATATCACCGCATGAGTTTTACGTTATTAAACGAGCAATTAAGTCTTGGAATTTAAGCAGGCAAGAAAAAGAAGTTTTGAATGTCAGCAGGGATTTTTGTATCAGCCTTAACTAACTTATGATTTTTTAAATAAAAAGTTTCGTAAGAAATTGATTGCATAAACTCGAAACATTTATACCTATTTTGATTGTCCCATAACTCGGTGTAAACAATAGGTTTTTGTTTTGTAAGTAACAACTTGGCACCTAATAACACCGCGTGTTCATAATTTTCTACGTCCAATTTAATTCCTATAATAGGTTCGTTACTACAAATTTCATCCAATGTAGTTATAGGAATATCCGCGGTAGTTTCGCCTTCATTAAAATCAGCAATTGAACTATCAAACACATGACTAAGTCCATGCATTTTTACCTTATCAACAACAGGTAAAATCATTGTGCAGGTACCGGTATAATTGCCAAGTGCAACTTGATAAACTTCTGTTCGTTGTCCAATTTTTAAGGTTGATATCACTTGAGCTAACACTTTAGTATTTACAGGCATTGGTTCAAATAATTTTAACTTAAATGGGGTATGTTTTGCCAATAAACCTGTCATAATACCAATATTTGCTCCGATATCTAAAATAATACCATCTTTTGCTTTAGCATTTACCAATTTTATAAAGGTGAAAATATCTTTTTCCTTTCTATCATACTTCAATGTGTTTATTTTAAACAAACTGAAATAATATAAAAATCGTTCAAAGCCAAATATGGCATGCCCAACACGTTTAATAGTAGCCTTAATCATGAATGTAAAAATGATAAGTAGGATAGGTGTTAGTAAATATATATGATTTGAATAAATTTCCATCTATTTTGCATACATGTTAAGTCAATTTACCTTTCAAAACATTATAGAAACTTTAGGTATCATGGCCTTTGCTTTTAGTGGTTCTCTTTCAGCAATGCAAAAACGATTAGATGTATTTGGAGTTCTAGTATTAACTTTTGTAACTGCTATCGGAGGAGGAACATTAAGGGATATGATGATAGGAAGTTTACCTGTAGCGTGGCTAAAGGATTTACAAACCATTTTCACGTTATTAATCTGCTACCTCATATCATTATTCTTTCGCAATCAACTAAGAAAATATAAAATAATTATGTTTTGGTTAGATACCATCGGACTTGCATTTTTTGCAGTTGTAGCAATTATGAAAGGAATTCAATTTGGCTTTCATCCATTGGTATGTATAGCAATTGGCACCATTAGCGGTTGTTTCGGAGGTATTATTAGAGATGTATTATTAAATGAAATACCCTATGTATTTCGAAAAGATGTTTATGCAAGTGCATGCATTGCAGGAGGAATAATGTATTTTATACTAAAATCGTTTATTGCAGATGATAATTTAGTAAGTTTAATTTCCGGAGGTATTATCATTGTTATTAGGGTTGGTGCTAAATATTTTAAATTAGAAATGCCTAGTATTTATAGGTATTAAATCTACCACAAATTCAATTCTAATTATCTTATTTCGGCATTGTTTATAGTTATCCAACTTTTAAAACTATTTTTCCAAATTGTTCGCCTCTTGCCATTTTTTCAATTGCTGATTGTGCATCTGATAAATCATAAACACTATCTACAATAGGAACTATTTTTTGGTCGTTAACCAATTTAAGCATGGCAGCGAACTCATCGTTATTTCCCATTGTACTTCCGCAAATAGTAAGCTGTTTCCAGAATATTTTAGCGGGCACACCACTATCAAATGCACCTAAGGTAGCACCATAAAATGCAATACGTGCGGCAGGTTTACATAAATCAATCAATCTACTGAATTGGTCGCCACAAGCACTATCAACAATCGCATCAAATCCGCCACTTAATTGTAATAATTGTTTATGCCAATTTTCTTGCCTGTAATTTACACCGCCTTTTGCACCTAAAGCTATTGCCTTTTCAATTTTATGATCACTACCGGAAGTAACGAATACTTCACAACCTAAGGCAATGGCAAACTGAACACAAAATAAGGCCACTCCACCACCTGCGCCGGTTATTAACACTTTCTTTCCTTTGGTAGCTCCTGCACGCGTAACCAATGCTCGGTAACCTGTGAGTCCGGCTAATGGTAATGTGGCAGCTTGTTCAAATGTTAAATGAGTAGGTTTTATATGCAACAATGTTGCGTTTATTTTCACATATTCGGCGAAAGTTCCGTCTTGTGCCATTCCAAGAATGATATAGTCTTTGGCCTGCGTATGAAGATTATCACCCCAATTTAAGGAAGGATTAATTATGACTTCTTTACCTAGCCAATTGGCATCAACATCATCTGAAACAGCCTCTACAACGCCGCTACCATCACTGCCTTGAATACTGGGAAACCTTAATCCGGCATATTGACCTTTTTGAATCCAATAATCTCTATGATTAAAGGCAGCCGCTTTTATTTTTACCAATACTTCTTGCGATTCAAGTTTGGGTTTTTCTGTTTCTATTAAAGTTAGCGGCTGATTAATGCCTTCAAGTATAATTGCTTTCATTTTGTTATTGTCGGTTATGTTAATTAGAATTAACCATTATGTGCTAATAATCCTTCTTTAGTTGCAAGATAATGGTAGGCATGCATATTATCTGAATCATAAATAAAGCTTCTCACAAACTCTTGTTTTTGCTCATCAAATTGCATGGCAACTACATATTTCTTATGAATTAATTGCTTTAAAACATCGGCCACAATTGGTTCAGGAAAATCACATTCAGCTACAATATGTTTAAATGGTTCCACAAAATAAATTGCATCTAAAATTTGAAATTCTACATCTGTTAAGTTACTCATACTTTTAACTAATATAATTTTCTACCTTTCCATTGATAAGTTCCAACTTGAGCCCATAAACCTATGAACAATACATAAGGAATATGAAATAATTCGGCTATTGGAAGCAACCAAATGTAGGATGTTCGTTTTGTAAAATAGAGAATATGAAATAAAAATAACCCTTCTACAGCCATCTTTATTAATAATAATCCCAAGCCTGTAATGGGTTGTAAAACCAGCATCAACACAATAGATGCATTAAACAAATATGCTCCAACCATAATTGCAGTAATGTACCGATTTTCATAACTTGTACTTTTACTCACCCATCTTTTACGCTGATCAGCTAATTGCTTAATTGATGCATTGGGTGAAGTATATACTATTGCTTCATTGCATTTTAAAAAGGATACATCATTAGGATATTTTTTAAACACTTTATGCAATAAAAATTCATCATCACCACTAGCCAAATTATCATTGCCGGTATATCCATTTACCTCAAAAAATACTTCACGCTTAAACACTAGGTTTGCAGCACTACACATATTTGGATTTTTCAATTGAATGGCGGCTCCACCTATACCCACCAAACCCGCAAATTCAAGTGATTGAAGTCGTTCGAAAAGATTTTTTGCATTAAACTCAACCGGGGCATAAATAAATTTCTTCTGATGAGTTCGGATATAAGATGCAATAGCATTTAACCAATATTCATTTCTTGTGCAATCAGCATCAGTTAATATAATATGCTCGCCTTTGGCTAAATTAATAGCATGTGTTATGGCAGCTTTTTTCAGTTTAATAGGTACAGTAAGTTCGCTTAAATTGATTAATGATACGTGGTAATGATGATGAGTTGAAATCCAATTTTTAACGATGTTTTCGGTTTGGTCGGATGAATGATCATTAATAACTATGATTTCAACGAAACCATTAAATCCTTTTTGTTGAATAATACTTTGTAAACATGGAATGATGGTATGTTCTTCATTGCGAGCAGGAATAATTATGGTAAATGACCCGGATTCTATATGTCCATCACTGCGATAAGTTTTAATCATTAACCATCCTACCAGATAACTCAACAACAACAAAACATACAAGGATAACAATATACAGGAAGCATAAAATATAATGGACATCATTTATTTATCCTCCATTTTAAAATAAATATCAAACCAATTAAGCCGGGCAACATTAAATTTACCATCCATAATGAATAAGCAGATAATAACACTTGTGCATGTTGTTGGGTATAATAGCTAAAAAACCATAAGGCACTAGCACCCCTCATACCTAAATCAACCAATAAAAAACCCGGGATAAAGGATTGAGCAAAAAAAGTTGCCG
>JALONK010000066.1 GCA_025454975.1 Bacteroidia bacterium | reverse complement strand
ATTAGGAACTGCTCCAAATCAATTTATTTTTGCTTTACCTTCATGGAGCATTGCTAATTTCCGTTTGAATACTTTTATTGCTTCAGAAAAATTTACTTTAACTGACGCTGATTCTACTTTTGCAGTAGCTAATCAACAAGGCCAACCTGAAAGTTCATGGAGATTAAAAACCATGGTTAAAAAAGTAGGTCCATCAATTTCAGTTAATCCAAGTACTAATAATTTCGTAGGGTTAATATTTAATTTCATTCCTGGTATGCCTTATGATTCAAACTCAATCATGATTTATCAAAGAGCACCTGAAACTTTCCCTACCGACAAAAAACGTGTTAATTATTTCGGATACCGTTTCGCTCAAAACACTGCTGCTATTGATGCACAATGGAGATCAACAACATTTGTAAATCACTCATTATTCTCAGATAAAGAAAATGCCTATTTCCCTGGATTTATAGGTAATAATCCTAATCCTATCAACAATGGATGGGAAGGTTTTATTCCGGGTAACGCTTTCTTCCAATCAAGAAATATTTTCTGCGGTGTATTCTTAAAATCTAATAACGTTGGTAACAAAGAAAATGAATTAGTATCAATAGCTAATATTTATCCTAATCCTGCGTCAGGTTCTACTAATATTGGTTTAAACCTTAAGAAAGCAGGTAATGTTACTCTTACAGTTACTAACTTAATTGGCCAAACAATCTTAACTCAACAAGCCGGAACTATGGATGCAGGTCAAAACAAATATGAATTAAACTTAAACGGAATTAAAACCGGTGTTTATTTCGTAACTGTATCAGTTAACGGTTCAAGCATTACACAAAAATTAACAATTACTGAATAAGTTCAATTTTATTTAATAGTTAACAGCCATCCAAAAGGGTGGCTGTTTTTTTTTTATAATTCATGTAAATTGCATGAACATACAATGAGCCAACCAATTCAATTTAATAAAAGAACTGTCGCCTATTTTGCATTGAATGCATTTGGAATTTTCATCATCTACTTACTTAAAGATTTTATCACACCTTTTTTAGGAGCTGTTATATTTTTTGTATTGTTTCAGCCTATAATGAATGGACTAACAACCCGATTTAAGATTTCCGAATCACTAAGTGCAATACTAATCATTCTACTTTCATTTTTAATTATTTTAGTGCCTACATACGTGCTTAGTTATATGCTATATTCTAAGCTTACAACATTAACAGCAAACCCCGAGCAATTACTTATGTTCCTAAATAAGTTGGATGAAGCAGTTTTACAACTTACAGGAAAAGAAATTTTCACAGAAGAAATTATCACTAAAATTCAAACTGAAACCGGCAAACTTATTCCTGAATTATTAAATAAAGTATTTATTATTTTAGGTCACATCGGTATCATGTACTTTATTTTATATTACATGTTAGTGAAGAGGAACCAACTTAATAAAGAAGTAAATAATTACCTTCCATTCGAACTTCACAACATTCAATTGTTGGCAGAAGAACTTCGTTCACAAACCTTATCAAATTCAATTGGGGTGCCATTAATTGCCACGATACAAGGCACAGCAGCGGGATTAGGCTATTGGTTATTTGGAGTACCCGAACCATTATTTTGGGGAATCATTACCGGATTTGCCAGTATCATACCTTTAGCAGGAAGCACATTGGTTTGGGCACCGGCAGCATTATTTTTAATATTTACAGGTGAACTTTGGTTTGGCTTAGGGCTGTTAGCTTATGGAGCTATTGTTATTATAAATATTGATAATGTAGCACGATTTATAATTCAAAAACAATTTGCAGATGTTCATCCAATCATAACAGTATTTGGTGTAATTATAGGACTAAATTTGTTTGGCCTACCGGGTTTAATTTTTGGACCGTTAATGCTAAGCTATTTTATAATCTTTATTAAAATGTATCGAGCACAATACGCTGCAAAGAGTTAATTACAGCTAGGCATAAAAAAAGCCGTTATGTAAATTGTAACAGCTTTTTTTTAAAAAATTTGCAACTTTAAATTTCTCTATTGATATCCCAATTTTCCATGTAATCGGCAACACGTCTTAAAAACGAACCTCCCAATGAACCGTCAACTACTCGATGGTCATAACTTAAAGATAAGAACATCATGTGACGAATGGCAATAACATCGCCCATTTCAGTTTCCATAACCGCAGGTTTTTTCTTGATGGTTCCCGTAGCCATAATGGCTACTTGAGGTTGGTTAATAATAGGAGTACCCATAACATTTCCAAAACCACCCACATTAGTAAGTGTAAACGTTCCACCTGAAATTTCATCAGGTGCTAATTTATTCGCACGTGCCCTGTTGGCTAAGTCATTAACATTTTTTGTTATCCCAATAAGGTTCATCAAATCTGCATTTTTTATTACCGGCACGATAAGGTTGCCTGAGGGTAATGCTGCAGCCATACCAACATTGATACTCTTTCTTTTAATGATTTGTTGACCATCAACCGAAACGTTAATCATTGGATAATCTTTGATGGCTTTCACCACACACTCAATAAACATTGGAGTGAATGTAATTTTTTCACCTTCCCTTTTTTCATAAACCTTCTTCGCTTTATCCCTCCACAATACCATATTTGTAACATCAGCTTCAACAAACGAAGTTACATGCGGAGATACATGCTTACTCATCACCATGTGATCGGCAATAAGTTTGCGCATCCTATCCATTTCAATAATCTCATCACCCGGCATTAAACTAATTTTTGGTGCATGCACCGGAGTTGCCGCTGCCGGGCTTGGTATTGAAGCCACAACCTGAGGAGCAGGAGGTGTAGGTTTTTCCTCTGCAATAGTATTTACTTGAATTGGTTGTGATGTTGTTCTGTTTTGAACATAAGCCAGAATATCGCGTTTAGTAACTCTTCCTTCATTTCCTGTTCCGGGAATGTTTTCTAACTCAGCCATACTTACCTGTTCCTCTTTTGCTATGCTAAGCACAAGTGGACTATAAAAACGAGTTCCACTAATTGATGTTTGTGCAACAGGAGTTTGAGTCTGTTGTGTGAGTTGAGTAATCTTATTTTCAACTTCAGTAACAGCCGCTTTAACCTCAGCAGTTGGCTGGGTTGGTGTTGATGTTGATGTTGATGCTGCGCCCTCTAATGCAATAATCGCAATTGCTGCACCAACCGGCACTACGTCACCTTCATTAAATAGTCTCTTGATTAATTTACCTCCTTTAGGAGATGGTACTTCTGAATCTACTTTATCTGTAGCTATTTCAAGTACTGTTTCATCAGGTGCAATTGTATCACCTTCATTTTTCACCCAGCGAATGATTGTTGCTTCAGCAATACTTTCGCCCATTTTAGGCATTACCAGTTGAAATTCTGACATGTTATTTGTGTTTTTTAATGTGGCATAATACAATAGTTATTGAATTGGGCCACATGTTCATTTGGGCAAATTTAGTTTTTTGGTTGACTATTGCCAATTGCAAAATAAAATATCAATCTATTAAAGTTAAAGTACTTGTTATCAAGCATAATGAAACGTTATCTCTGCAGCTTAAAAATAATTTTTGTAGCACCTAAAAGTTGGGTATTAAGCTCATCAGCCTTAACTGACAATTGAATTATACCAATAAAATTATAGCTAATGTTTAATTAATTGTTTTCTTACCAAATCCAAAGCTGTTATACCGGTTCTTAAAATAGTACGTTCCCTGTTATCACCCATATTAAATTGAGCAGTGATGGTTTCAAACTCATCAGCCACTGCAATCCAAACCGTTCCTACCGGCTTCAAATCTGTTCCTCCATCGGGTCCTGCAATCCCACTTGTTGCAACCCCAACATCTACTTTAAACTTATGGCGAATTTGTTCGGCCATTTGTTTTACACATGCTTCACTTACTGCTCCATGTGTTTTTAATAACTCTTCAGATACTCCTAGTTCTTGAATTTTTATCTCATTAGCATAAGCCACAACACTTCCTTTATAATATGATGAACTTCCGGGAACAGATGTTAACATATGAGAGATAAATCCACCTGTACAACTTTCGGCAGTAGCAATTGTTTTTGAGGATGACTTTAACAATAAACCAATATTCATTTCCAAAGTATCATTTTCTTCACCATAAATATATTCTCCTACAACGTCATATAACGATGATACAATCTGATTCATTTCTTCAAAAAGTAATTGCTGATTAGTACTGCTACCACTAAATCGTAAACGAACCATTCCAACGGAAGGAAGGTATGCTAAAGTAATGTGTGCAGGTAAAGTATCCTCTATTGCTGAAATCTTTTTTGCAAGAAAACTTTCTCCAATACCACAAGTTAATATTGTTCGATGTAAAATATTAGGTAAAGTAAAGTGAGCACTTAATAATGGAACACATTCTTCTGTAAAAATGGTTTTCATTTCAAACGGTACTCCCGGTAAACTAATTACAACTTTACGCTGCTCAGTTTCAAACCACATACCAGGTGCCGTTCCACTTCTATTAAATAATACTTTACATGAAGCAGGCACCATTGCTTGAGCCAAGTTTGTATCAAGCATTGGCAAGTTCCGTTGTTTAAAAATTTTTGTTACCCACTCTTTAACCTTTGCATCTTCTATCAAAGTTGTGTTAAAAAATTCAGCTAAAGTATGTTTTGTTATATCATCTTTTGTTGGACCTAAACCACCGGTGATAATAACTAAATGATTACGATTAATTGCATTTGAAATCGCATCTAATATATCTTCCTTTTTATCACCTACTGACGAACGATAAGCAACACGTATTCCAAGCTTACCAAGTTCTTGTCCTAACCATGATGAATTGGTATCAATTATTTGACCAATTAATATTTCATCTCCTATTGTAATGATTTCTGCTTGCATGTTGCTAAGGTATAAAGTTTCGAGGATATGATTAGATTTTTTAAAAAATAAATGCAGTTAGTTAATTTTTTTTCAATATTTAACTGTTAATAACATGAAATGATAAATTAGATTATAACGAATAATGTAAAACAATTGATTCAATACATTAATTGATTTTAAAAGGGTTTTCAATAACATAAAAATTTTAATGCAACATTGTTGCAAATAATATGTGTTAAAAAAAATGTACAGATGATCACCCATTCATTGATAGATTTTTATAAGATAGTTTTATAAAGATTGATTAACAATATTGGAGCAGATGGTTTCAAGACATCACTTGCAACACTAGTAAAATCAAGCATCTTCAGCTATAACAAATAATATTTATATACAATCCAAAAGAATAAACAACTTGATAAATATTCGATGTGAATATGTTGTTACTAACAATTTCATCTTCAAAAAGATGAATTAACAACTGCCGTAAACACTAGTAAAATCAAGCATTAACAGAAATCAACATACGTTATCAACAAACAAGCGTTACAAATTTTAGTACCTGATAGTGAGCAAGTATTTGCAAAATTTATTCACTCTGTTAACTTTGTTCATGTAATCAATCAAAAATTAATATTTAAAAACATGGCAACAAAGAAAACTAAAAAAGCAGCTCCTACTAAATCTGCTGCTCCTAAGAAAGCCGCTCCTAAAAAAGCTGCTGCTAAGAAAGCTGCTCCTAAAAAAGCTGCTGCTAAGAAAGCCGCTCCTAAGAAAGCTGCTGCTAAGAAAGCTGCTCCTAAAAAAGCTGCTGCTAAGAAAGCCGCTCCTAAAAAAGCTGCTGCTAAGAAAGCTGCTCCTAAGAAAGCTGCTGCTAAGAAAGCCGCTCCTAAGAAAGCTGCTGCTAAGAAATAATCTTAGTGCTAACTCTTTTCAAAAAAATCCTGCGCTTTGCGCGGGATTTTTTATTTTATGTATATTGCAATCTTAAAGTTGTGTAATGAAAAACCTGATAATTATAATCGGAATTTTAATTGTTATAAGCGGCATAGGTTGCAAAGCAAAAAAATGCCCAACTTTTGATGGTGCCAATGGTGGAAAAAGAGTAGAATATAAAAAAAATGGATTGGTTAGAAAACGCAACCGATGAACTATTTTTCGCATTTCTTTCTCGACCATTATCCAAACAACACGCCGTTTAACGTGGGTCTTATTCTTCCTGATATTACCAGGGGCCAAGTTAAAACATTTAAGCCCATCAAAACAGCCCTTAACTATTACCAAAATGAAATAATAAAAGGCTGCCATGCCCATTACGCAGCAGATAAAAAATTTCATGCATCACCCCTATTCAATGATTTGGTGAAGTCAGCTTCACTACATCTTAATCAAGCCGAGTTTAAAGAACCTGTTAACCGAAAATGGTTTATGGCACATATCATGGCTGAACTTATGCTTGATCGTTTGTTAATAGAAATTCACCAACCCCTGTTAGATTCCTTTTACTCGCATTTGGCAACAGTAGATTCGGATGAATTAGCGATTGTCTTACAAACTTATGAAATTGCAGATAACAAGAGGTTTTTCGATTTTTTTGACCATTTTCGTACCGTTCAATATCTTTATCATTACATAGATAATAATAAATTTGTGTATTCGTTAAACAGGATACTGATGAAAGCAGGGATACCATCGTTGTCGGATTACAACCAAACATGTTGGTTAAAAAGTGTGATAAGTTACCATCACGAACTTAAACCGCAAACATCAGTTTTAATTGAACGTCTATTAGGATTAAAGAATGCGTAAAAAAATATTATATACTTTAGTATGGTTGATGTTAACTTCAACATTAGCCTTAAAGGCTCAACAAATTTATAAATACAGCAATGAGTTTTTAACCATTGGTAATGGTGCAAGGGCTTTAGGTATGGGCGCATCTGTTGTTGCCACTACTACTGATGTGTATGCAGGTTTTTGGAATCCTGCCGGTTTAGTTGAAATAAAAGACAACCTTCAACTGGCATTCATGCACAATGAACAATTTTCGGGAGTAGCAAAACACGATTTTGGAGCAATTGCTTTTAAACCTAATGATAAAAGTGCAATGGCTTTAAGTATTATCAGATTTGGCATAGATGATATTCCCAACACTTTAAATTTATTTCAAAACGGACAAATTGATTATTCCAGAATCACTAATTTCTCGGCGGTTGACTATGCATTCATAGGAAGTTATGCACGTAAATTAAAAATTGAAGGATTAGACGTTGGTGGTAATGTTAAAATAATCCGCCGTATTGTGGGGGACATGGCTAATGCATGGGGTTTTGGTTTTGATGCGGCTGTGAGGTATAAATATAAAAAGTGGCAAACAGCAGCAGTGCTTCGTGATGTTACTTCAACATTTAATGCTTGGGAATACACCTTTAGTGAATCAGACAAAAGAGTTTTGCAAACAACCGGTAATGCTTTACCGAGTAATAACTTAGAAATAACAGTTCCTCGTTTATTGGCTGGCGTTGCTCGGAAATTTACTTTCTATAAAAATCAAATCAGCATTGTACCTGAAGCTAATCTTGAGTTTACATTTGATGGTAAACGTAATACAAATATTCGTTCGGGATTTTCGAGCATAGATGCCAGATTAGGGGTAGAAGCAGGTTACAAAGATTTTATTTATTTCAGAAGTGGATTTAACCGATTTCAAGAAGTAAAAGAGATTGATGGTACGTCGAGGTTTACCGCTGCCCCGTCCATTGGTGTTGGTATTAAACTTACCAATCTTGCAATTGATTATGCTTTAGCCGATGTTGCATCAGCATCAGGTACTTTACCGTTTTCAAATGTAATTTCAGTGCGCTTGTCTATTAATAGAAATAATAATTAAAAGCTTATTTTAGCAGCGTAATATTTTCTTTATGCGCCTGCTTTTAACACTTAGTTTAGTTGTTTCGCTCTCTTATTCCTCCATTGCTCAAAGCGAAGATGAATCAAGTTTCGCCATTACCATTGGTGGTGGATTTACCTCTGCCTCTCATCAAAGTAGCAGTCAAAAACAATTTGCCTTTAATCAAAATCAAATTTCATATCAACAATTTAGTGATACTATTAACAACGGTTTAACACCACGATTAAATCTTAGTGTTCATGTTTGGTATAATAAATTTATTAGTAATAAATGGAATTTACAGGTTGGCCTTGGATATTTAGAATCCGGATTCCGACGCCGACAAGAAGATTTGAAATTAAATGATATTACACATCCCGGCATAGGAAATGGACAAATAAATGACTTCGCAAACAATAGAAAAGATGTGAATTATGATTATCGCTTTCACTACATAAATCTACCTGTTTTGGTTAATTATGATATATTTAAAACAGCCGATTTAAAAACTAATGTGCAGTTTAGTGCAGGTATTTCATTCGATTTATTGGTGTATCATAATATGGTCGCAAGGCTGAAAAATTTCACTGTTGATGAAAAGGAAACCTTTCGTATTAAAGAAACCTTTCATCAACCACGTACTTTTTCTTTTCAGTTGAATACCGGATTTAAAATTGAACATAAAGCTGATAAGAATACAACTTTAGTTTTTCAACCGATGTTTGGCTATTTTCCTATTAGCACTACCTCCGGAGAAATGAAGGTTAATCCATATTATTTTATGTTGCATGCGGGTATAATACTTGATACAAATAAGTTATTTTAACCAATGGCGATAAATCGTTTTAACATTAGGGTATATGGGTTATTAATAAATGAGAAACACGAATTATTGTTAGTTAATGAAACCATTAATAATTTTAACTTTACAAAGTTTCCCGGAGGGGGATTAGAATTTGGGGAGGGCTTGATTGATGGTATCAAGCGAGAATTTAAAGAGGAGGCCGGTATTCAAATAGAAATTCAAAGTCATTTTTACACTACTGATTTTTTTCAACAAAGTGCATTTCGCGAAACCGATCAATTGATTTCAGTTTATTATTTAGTAAGTTCTGATGCGGTGAGTTTGATACGATTAGATAAGCACGAAGTTAATTCCGGAAATCGAGAAGAAAAGTTGCAATTTCTTTGGGTTCCGTTAAACCAATTAACCACTGAATTACTTACATTTCCAATTGATAAGAAAGTAGTTGAAATGCTAACAAGAAATTTAATTTAAACTATTATTTATTTAAAATTAATAGAGGAACTTTTGTGTGGTAAGCCATTCGTTTACTTAAACTGCGATGAAATAAACGATCAAAAAAACTACGTTTATGCTTAGCCATTACCAATAAATCAATTGCCTCTTGGTTTACAAATTTATCAATTGCCTCAAAAACATCCTGATCATCTAAATGAATCAAAGTGTATTCGCGAGTGATATTGTCTTTGTTTTTATTTAAGAAGTGATTGGCGGAATTAAAATAACGATCGAACTCCGTTTTTACATGCAGAATAGTAAGCTTAGCATCAAATATTTCGGCAAAGTAGATAATACGTGAAATGGCAGGATATTCTGGCTCGCTGAAATCAGTAGCATATAAAATATGTTGCAAAGGAGCATAACCTGCTGATGGTGGAATTACCAATAATGGAGTTGACGTTTTACCAACTACTGAAGCTGTATTGCTGCCAATTAATATCTCAGCTAAACCACTTGCTCCGGTAGTTCCCATAATAATTAAATCAATTGAATTCAAGTCGGAAAACTGTACAACTTCATCCGCTACAAAGCCGGTAACTGAGTGAAAAGTATGTTTTATTCCGGATGGAATGATTATTTTTTGTTCTAACTCATTCCATTTTTCCTTTTCAAATGCTTCAATTTCATTTACATAATTCTGAAATGTATCAGCAGGAAAAGAGGGGTCGGTTAAAGGAATTTGTTTTACATGCAAAATATGTATCTCAGCTTCACACTTGTCGCACAAGGATATGGCATATTTTAATGCCTGTTCTGCAACTGCCGAAAAATCTGTCGGAAATAAAATATTGTTTATCATAGGTACATCAATTTCTTATTCAAATGTAAAGATCGAATATGTAATTAAGGTTAACTTTGACAGGTGTCAGTTTATTTACTGAAATTTATTTGGATTCAACCATTAAAGCATCTTCATGTTTTTTATTGGCCAACTGACCGCATGCTGCATCAATATCCTTGCCTCTGCTTCTGCGCACTGTTGCAGTTACGCCATTTTTTTCAAGATACCTTTGAAACTGGTCTATCTTATCGGCATTAGCCTTTTTAAATAACCCGTCACCAATTGGATTATACTCAATAATATTAACTTTTGCTGAAACTTTTTTGCAGATGGCTAATAACTCTCTTGCATCTTCAATTCCATCGTTAAAATCTTTGAAGGCGATGTATTCGAAAGTTAATTTACCTTTTGCCTTAGCTTTAAAATAAATTAATGCATCAATTACAGTTTCCAATGCATTGCTTTCATTGATAGGCATTATTGCATTTCGTTTAACATCATTGGCTGCGTGTAACGACAACGCCAAATTAAACTTCACCTCATCATCAGCGAGTTTTTTAATCATTTTGGCTATACCGGCAGTGCTCACGGTAATTCGGTCGCTTGCCATGTGAAGTCCTTCTTCTCCTGTAATTTTAGCGATTCCATTTAACACGTTTCCGTAGTTTAATAAAGGTTCACCCATACCCATAAAAACAATATTGGTTAATGGTTTCCCGTAATGTTGATTTGCCCAATTACGAATATGTACCACCTGATCATAAATCTCATCAGGATTTAAATTGCGAATACGATCCATTTTACCTGTTGCACAAAACTTACAAGTTAAACTGCAACCCACCTGTGACGAAACACAAGCAGTCATTCGATCATCAGCAGGTATTAATACCCCCTCTATTAAATGTCCATCGTGCAGGCGGAAGCTACTTTTTATGGTACCGTCTTTTGAAATTTGTTTATCTACAACTGTAATTCCGTTGATGGTGAATGATGATTTCAGCTTATCGCGCAAGGCGATGGGCAGGTTAGACATTACATCAAAATCATGAGCGCTTTTTTTCCATAACCACTCATACACTTGTTTAGCTCTAAAGGTTTTTTCACCCATCTCGGTAAACCAATCTTGAAGGTGGATGAGGGAATAGCTGCGTATATCTTTTTTTGCTGACATGCCCTGCAAAGATAGGTTATAATTTAAGATTATTGAATTACCGATTGAATTGAATCAGCTTTTACTATTTTTGCCGCTTGTTTAACGTAGCAATAAAATAAGTATGAGCACAACAGCACATTTAAGTGAACAGGAAATCTTAAGAAGAAATAAATTAAAAGACCTGGAGGCATTAGGAATTAATCCTTATCCTGCTGAGACTTTCGAAGTGAACGTTTCTGCAACAGAAATTTTAGACAACTACGTAAATCAGAAAATTGAATACAAAAACATAAGTATTGCCGGACGAATATTAAGTGTGAGAGATATGGGTAAGGCTTGTTTTGCAGTAATACAAGATGCTTCGGGCAAAATTCAGGTTTATATCAGACGCGACGATATTTGTCCGGGTGAAGATAAAACCCTATATAATCAGGTATTTAAAAAACTGTTAGATATTGGCGACATTATAGGAATTACAGGATTTGTATTTACTACTCAAACAGGAGAAACCACTATTCATGCACAATCATTAAAGGTTTTATCTAAATCGTTACGTCCATTACCCATTGTAAAAGAAAAAGACGGAGAAGTATTTGATGCGGTTACAGATGCTGAGTTTAGGTATCGCCAACGGTATGTTGACTTAATCATCAATCCACAAGTGAAGGATACTTTTGTTAAAAGAACCAAATTGATGAATACCATCAGGAACTTTTATAATGAAAAGGGATATTTAGAGGTTGAAACTCCGGTATTACAAAACATTCCCGGGGGCGCTGCTGCGCGTCCGTTTGTTACACATCATAACACCTTAGATATTCCGATGTACTTGCGAATTGCAAACGAATTATATCTAAAACGTTTGATAGTAGGTGGTTTTGATGGGGTTTATGAATTTTCTAAAAACTTTAGAAATGAAGGCATGGACCGTACACATAACCCAGAATTTACGGTAATGGAATTATACGTTGCCTATAAAGATTATGATTGGATGATGGATTTAACTGAAGAGTTAATGGAAAAAATAGCCTTAGATTTACATGGAACTACTGAAGTTAAAGTTGGAGAGACAAGAGCGCGAAAACCACGAAAAGATGACTCAGGTAACT
>JALONK010000065.1 GCA_025454975.1 Bacteroidia bacterium | reverse complement strand
GAAGTGGGCATACAAGGCGACCAACGCCGGGAACTAAACACACAAAGCGATTACAATAAATTGTTTGCCGTTTACCGCAAAAACAATTTAACCAAAACAACTACCCACCAACAGGAAATTTTGAGTTTATTAAAGCAACACAAACGCATTGCATTAACCTGTTTTGAAGCCAACATTTGCCAGTGCCACCGCAAGCATTTAGCCGAAGCAATAGAAACCCTGCCCGACTTTAATTATGAAGTAAAACACATCTAACTTATGGCGTTAACGAAAGTATTAATCACGGTAAAAACTTATCCGACACTTTCCGCCAAGTATGATGAACTGGTTTGCACAGCAGGTTTCAAAGAAGATGGCACTTGGATAAGATTGTATCCTGTTCCCTTCCGCAAAAAATCTTACAACGAGCAATACAAAAATACGACTGGATAGAAGTTGATCTGGTAAAAAACACCGGTGATTTCAGACCTGAAAGTTTTAGACCACACAGCATTGACACTGAAATAAAAGTTGTTGGACACATTGACACAGCTAACAATTGGGAAGAACGCAAGAAAATCTGTTTAGGGAAAATATATTACAACCTCACAGAACTGATTGCAGAAACAAAGAATAAAGACATAGGCACTTCATTAGCTGTTTTCAAACCGACAGAGATTTTAGATTTTACAGCCGAATTAGTTGACCGTGAATGGGACAAGGATAAGTTAGCCAAACTGAACCAACTCAACCTTTTTGAAACCAACAAGGAAGGGAAATTTGAAGTAGTTCAAAAATTGCCTTATAAATTTAAATTCCATTTCAAAGATGATCAAGGCACAGTAAGCCACATGATGATTGAAGATTGGGAAACAGGACAACTCTATTGGCGACAATTTGAGAAATATCAAAACGAAGAAAAGGCAATAGCTGATGTTCGCAAAAAATATTTTGACGACTTTGCCAAATCCAAAGACTTGCATTTTTTCTTAGGAACAACTGCACAGTTTCACAATGTAGCGCCAAATCCGTTCATCATTATCGGGACATTTCAACCGAAAATAGAATTGCAAGGGAAACTGTTTTAGCCCACGCATTTTGTAGGCACATAGCCAAAGCAGCTCAAACCAACGCAAATCCCTATACAAACAAGCACTTGTACAGTTAAGAGTATAAACAAAAAGGCAGCGCAACTTGAAACTGAGAACAGAACGCCATTTGCTAACAACCGCACCTGTTACACAACTTTTATTTTAAAAAAATAAACACATTATACACTCAACTAGAGCGTAGAATTTTATTGTGTTTAGTTTTTATCCGTTAATATTTTTGATAGCTTCTAATTGAATATATAAAAGCCATGCTTTGTTGTTTTTGAACATGGCTAATGCTGCCCATAACTTCTCCATTGCACCTGTTTTTACTTTCTTTGGGATGAAGTTAAGGCATTTGTTTAGGTTGTATGCTGTTGATGCGCCTTGCAAAAACTTTCCTGCTCCTAACATTCCTTGAGTCTATACTCTTCGCATGCTCATAAAATTCTTTAATTAGCCTGATACTTGTTCTGCGGTTGAACTCCCTAGTTGTTTTGATTCGTTTGGCATTTGGTGTTTACTATCGTTGATACATGCGGTTATAATATGGTTTGTTTAGTCTATTTTTTATTTTGTTAGAATTAGTTTTAAATGGATGTTAATCTTAATGTATATTGATTACAAAAAAGCGATTTTAAATCCGGCTACTGTGCAAACAACTCCCGAAATCTAACCTGATTATATTCGAACCATTACATTCAAACAACTACACTCCTATTTTAGTTCGGTTAATTCTTGTAATGTAATTCATATCATTTTTGCTGTTGCAAATTTAAACTCAACATCCCTTGCTTCACCACACATCTTTTATTACTTTTACAACATAGCGTGTGGAGTGTTTTTTTCATACGCTTACATTAGTGGCAACCCTAAAAGACGACAACACAACATGAATATTTTCAAAAAATATTTCACTTCAGACAAAGACTTTAAAGAGAATTTAGACAGTCAAGAAAATTATGAATTGATATCAGAAGCTCAAGTTGATTTTGCGAATGGAGCAATAGAAATATTTAATCCTTTGTTGCGACAATTTGGATTTAAACTTTTTAAACTAAAAATTACCGAGTATGGAACAACAATTATTTGGATAAAAAACAAGTGCTTTATAGAACTGAGCAGTTACTCTCATCCGTATGACGCACCGAGTTATTACGGAATTGTATTGGGTGAATTTAAGACAGATTATTATCACTATGCCGACCTTGACTGCGTTGGACTTTGGCGACTAAAGGCAATACAAGAAAATTTAGCCGAGGTAAATGATAATCCATTTCCATTTGGGGTTGACATACAATCAAGCTTAATTCAAACGAAGGAAGACTTACTTAAATATGGAAAAGGATTTTTACAAGGTGACTTGAGAGAATTTTATTATGCTAGAAACAAACAATGGAATCAATGAAATTTTAACTCAAACAAAGGGCGCTGCTAACAGTTCACTTTCAAGATGCAAGAGTTCGTACAAGTTGTAAGTGCAATTTTTCAGCGGTGTAAACTTTTTGTTAGCGCTTGCCATAACCTTTAGAGCATTTAATATATAATTATGGTAACAGACAATGATTGCAAGTAAAACCAACAGATTGCAAGGCTGCCGAACGTTTCACGTCATTGTATCGGACGACAAATAAGTCGGATTAGATACGTGTGACGTATTAGATAAAAAAATTATAAAATTTGTTTTATGAAAGTAAAAGTTTTTCATATCAGACTGACAAAAGAGAATTTGCAAAGCGACCAAGACAGCGTTAATAACTTCTTGGACAGTGTGACAGTTAAAAAGACCGCAACTGAACTTATAAACGGACAGCCTAACTTTTGGTCGATTTTAGTTTTTTATGACGACCTAAAAATAGAGAAACAAGAAAAAACTTCGGACAAAATCTCGATAACAGATGAGAAAGACCTAACAGACCAAGAGAAAAGAATTTTTGCAACACTAAGACAGTGGCGACAGGACAAAGCATCACAACTTAACATACCAAACTTTATGATTTGCCATAACACAGAACTTTTGACAATTGCCAAAATGAAACCGCAGACAATAGACGAACTTTCAAAAATTAAAGGGTTTGGCGGACAGAAAATTACAAAATTTGGAGATGATATAATTGCTGTTTTAAATTCTATTTAAATTTGAGAACGTTAATAAATATTACGAGATAAAATTTTCATAAAAATCCTGAATAAAAATTTAACTCAGCGGTTTCACAATAAGATTGATAAGAATTGCATTCCCATTGTGGATAAAATATCCAACCAAAATGATAGCAAAGCAATGGGCCACAAGGTAGAAAGAACAACAGAGATTTTAGTAACAACCGATTTTGTTACCTTATATGATAAAAGATACTGTAAGCATCCCATTTTGAGTACTAATCAAAAGTAGATAATTTTTTTATCATAGCTGGGGTTTCACCTATGCAGTCGTGTATAAACAATATGAATTAATTTATCACAGTTATGAAAACTCAGACATTAATGACCAAGTCAGTTTTACTGCTACAACTTCAGAATGATAGTGTTTTGGAAAGAAGCAAGGCTCAATTAATCGCATAAAAACAATAGTTTCAGAATAAATGTTGTTTGAAAACCAAAAACAAACGTTTGGTGATCTTAAAATATATTCCAATAAATTTACAAGGGAAATGTATGAATAAGAACAAACATTTGATACTAAACTAATTCCTAAAGGATTTAACGACTATTCATTTCTTTGGATTATTAATTTAAAATGATGACCTATAGAAAAACGTATGGGCTTATTATTTTTCATTTATCTCTAAAAATAAAGATAATCATTATTCAAAAAACATTATTTACCAAACATGTTGAGCATACTCAAAAATGGCTTCTCAATATTAAAATACAACTCTGTAATTTTAGGAACTCCTTTGATATTAGGTTGATTAGTTGTGTTTATTTTAAGTAAGTCAGTAGTACCACCAAGCAATGCCTGTGATTTAATTGTCAATTTCAAATCTCTAAGAATAGCATATTCATCTGATACGGCAATCACAACATAGGCCGTTTCGATACTTTTTCCATTACCACTTCTATAGATTACATTTAATAGCTCTTTATAAAGGCTAAAATATTTTCTCTTCATTTCTTCATTACCAATTTCGGAAAAACAAACTGCCATTCCATAAATTATGTCCAAATCTACGCCATTCTTAAGAAGCGCCTCTTCTCCTTTTTTAATAGCCTTGGCGTATTTACTACTCTTAAAATATTCCATAAACTTTGAGTCATTCTTAACACTATATGGAGCATATTCATTCGTGAAAACCTTACCATAATAAAGATATGTAAATTCAGTGTCGGTCATCGTTGAATCGAAACTCAGAGCCTTTTTAAGAAGAGAAGGATAAAAATAAACTGAAGTGCTGTCTTCTGTTTGATGTTTAATTAAATCAAAATCTATGTTTGAAATTTTTTGAGCGAATACAAAAGCTGACGTGCAGATAACTAAGAAATAAACAAAAATTATTCTTTTAATCATAATGTGGAATTTATAGTTTGTTAGATAAAAATAAAAATTATTCTGCTAATTAATACTGCAAAAGCTTATTGGAATAAATAATATAATTCAACCCTATACAATCAACCTTCCAGCTATTACAAAAGCATTAACGCAACAAGGTTACATTTCCGGAAATGGAAACCTCTTGTCCATACCTTCCTTTGGCTTTGGCTAAATAGGTATATACATCTGAAGGTGCGGGTTTTCCGGCAATTTCGCCTTTCCATTGGTTTTTATAATCAGTTGTTTCAAACACCAAACGCCCCCAACGGTCGTATATAGCTAAATAAAACTCTTCTATAAAAATACCCTTCACTTCAAATATTTCATTTAAGTTATCTCCATTGATAGTAATTGCTGAAGGCGCAAATAACACGGGTTTTGTAGATATGCACGATTCATTCGACACACTTACGGCTTGATTACCTCCTGCCTCCCTTGCAACAACTCTATAACAATATTTGGCAAAAATACTGTCAACTGTTGAGTGGAAATAAAAGGTATCGCTTGCGGCAGTCTGCTCAATTTGATTCCAAACATTCACCTCTTCGTCCAACATTTCTATTGAATACTCGTCAACTCCACCCAACCATTGCTGATAAGGCGTAAATAATAATAAAGGATTGTATTTACCTGTTAAAGTAATTTCAGGTTCAATTGTTAGAAGTATTGATTTAGCAATATTGCTGGCAATACTCATGCCTCCACATTCATCTTTTAAATAGATTTGATAACTATAACTGTGTTTGTTTACATCAACATTATTATCAACAAAAAATGTATCATTCACCTCAATATAATCTTTAAATGCACTGTCATCATCACGTTTCCTGGCAATTAAATATTTAAAATTAAGCTCAGCGCTGCGTTTCATCCATTGTACTAAAACACTGTTGTTTACAACCGTTGCCCTAAACATTTGTGTACCGGGAAGGTTGGTTAAAAAAATAGGAGATGCACCACTACTATCACTCCAACTGTATAAGCTATCATTCGAAGCTGATATTGTTTTTATTTTATAATAGTAAGTGGTGAAACATTTTGCTGTGGTATCTATATAATCTAATATATTACCTCTTGTTGAAACAATCATATGATATGCATTGCCTGAATCGGGATTGTTTCGCCACACTTCATATCTGTCAATGGTAAAACCACTATATGGAGTCCATTTTAATCCAACAGCATTTGTTAACGGTCGCGCTGCAATATCAACGGTAGTTTGTATGGTTGATTTATTACTTTCATTATTACATAAATCAATAGCTGATACTTGATAGGAATAAGCCGACGTGAGAGTATTTATATTTTGTTGGATAAATAAAGTATCATCAGTATTAAAATATTCAGTGAAATTTGCAGGTGTGCCTGAAAAATAGTTATAGTAAACTTTATACTTAAGAAAATCTTCTTCACTGTTTTGTCGGTATTCGAATAATGCTGCCGAATTATTCAATACGGTTGCTCGCACTGCACTTGGAACTAATGGTGCTTGTGTATCATTATATACTGTAATCAACTCGGTGCGAATGGTGGTATCAGAACAACCGTTACTATCAATAGCAATTAAACTAATATCATATTTACCTGATGAGGTAAATGTATAATTCACAGGCCCTTCGTTTGTTGACATTAACGTGTTATTCGCCAGCCAACGCCATTGTGAGATGACAGGTTTGTTTAATGATTGATTAATGAAAGACACCTCAGTATTAAAGCAAATTTTATTTTTATCAGTTGTAAATTCAGTTTCAGGTTGTTTAAACACTGTTAAAGTATCAATAGCATCAAATACAAATGAGCACAAACCACTACTATCAATTAAAGTTAGTCGAGGGATAATATTTCCTGCGTCGGTATAATTAAAAGTAAAAGAATCAACATTAACTGTATCAACCAAACCATTACCAAAATCCCAAATGCGGAACTGTGCATTTGGCGAATTTACTTTAAAGGTTGTTAAGAGCGGCGAACATGAAATTTTATTTTGTATTGTGTATTCACCTAAAGGTCCACCCAGTTGTATGTAATCAGGAACACGCAACGAGTCAACACAATTATTACTATCAGTAAGAATAAGTGTAACTGTTATTCGTCCGGGCTTAGTAAAAACGTAAGAAGGTGAATCGAGGGTACTTGTAGTGCTACCTACTCGCCATAATCTACTTTTAATTCCTCCCGAACCAATATTTGAAGTATCATTTAATACCAATGGCAACACAGGTAAATAACAATCACGTTTTTGTTGTGCGGTAGTAAAACCTACCCTACTTCTAATGTTTACCACTTCAAAAGAGGTGTCTTTAAATGCCATGCAAGCATTCGCATCTTTAACTATCAACCTGATATTAATTGTAGTATCTATTTGATTGAATGAACGAGTGAACGTTCTTTGTGAATTAATAGTATCATTTCCACTGACCCAAAAATATTGAGCAGGTTTTAATACCAATGAACTCGACGAATCAGCATGGAAAGTGATGTTTCTGCCACCACAAAATGGAACATTAGTAAATGATGCTAATGGAAAAGGAATAGAAGGTACTATCAGGTCGTTACCTGCAAATTTACACCCTATGCTATTTGTTATTTCCATTACAAATGGGTATCCATTCGCTTGTGTGGTTTGTGGTTGATTGTAAACAAAAGTATCAATAGTAATGGTTGATTTACTAATGGTATCATTAAACGACCAATACCATTTTCTTGAAACAATAGGAAAATCAGAACTTGAGCTATCAGAGGCGATAACTTGTAAAGGTGTGCATCCTATTTTTGGTGTTAAAGCAAACCTAACCTGTCCGCCTGAAATACGAACCACTGAATCTTTGTTTCGTTCAAATACACAACCTTTGGCATCGGTAATTATCAATCTTAATCCTTTATATCCTACACCGTTTAACACTATCGTTGTATCATTACCTGATATTGTTTCACCGGTAGAAAATATCCAATTGGTTTGAACTATTGGAAAAGCAGAAGGCGGTAATACAGTTGTATTTTGTAATCGCACGGGATAAGGAGAACAACCAAGTGTATCGGTAACGGTATAACTAGCAAGTAATGGCTGGGCTATTTGTATTTGCTGAAGCGCCGTATCAACACAATTAGTTGTGGTATCGGTTGCAATTAATGTAACTAAATAAGTACCAAATGATGCATAGCGATGAATTAAACTAACTGCTGATGACGTGTTCCCATCACCTAATAACCATTGGTATTTATTTTTGCCCGACGAAAAACTTGCATCTAATACAGCACTATCTGCACCACAATTTATAATTGCTGTTTGTTGTATGGCCCGCGCCGGATTTATCGTAATCAATGATGGTTTGATGATGGTACTTAAGCAACCATAATAATCAAGTACCAATTGAATATCATAAGTGCCGGTATCAGTAAATGTTGCTATCGTATTTCTGCCTGTTGCAAAGCCATTTCTCCAACTCCAATTATAAGTAACCGGAATATTGGTATTGGTATCAATGTTAGTAAATTGAACAGGACTAAATCCATTGAAACACCCTACTTGCTTAGAAGAAGTAAAATCAGAAGTTAAATTTGCACCTACATAAACAGAATCAAATATTTCGGTTGCGCAACCTGAAGCATTAAAGGCAGTGAGCTTAACCGGATAAATACCGGGTTGTGTAAAAATATAAGTAAAACTTGCTTGTGTATCCAACAATAACGTACCGAGTGTCCACCTGAAACTGGTGAATTGCGAAGCATTAACTACACTAAAATTTGTATTTAAAGGAGCACATCCGCGTTTAGAGTTTCGAGCACTTAATACGGCTTGTAGAGTAACTACTGAAAGATTTTGAAGGGTACTATCACTACAACCAACTGCATTGGTAACTTTTAATTTTACCTGATAAGGCTGAAAACCGATGTATAATGCAGAATCTTGATTTAATGAAGAAGTTTGACCATTGCCAAAATCCCATAATAGTTGAGTTGGATTACCTAAAGAGATATTTTGAAAACTAACCTTAACAGGCACCTGACAAATTTGAGTAAGTGATGAAGTAAAAGCTGCTGTTGGTTTAGGCTGTACGGTGAAACTTTTTGAAATAGAATCACTACAAGCTCCAATAGATGCAACTAAGGTATATTGATAATTGCCCGGCGATAATGAAGTATTATAATCACGGGTTGAGGCAAGTAAAGTACTATTCACTTTCCATTGATACAACATGGCCGGTGTATCTGGTGTTGTGGTATTGGTAAAATTAATATTGGTATTTGCGCATAACAAACTACTTCCTGATTGAATAGAAAAATTGGGTTGTAAACGCGCAACAAATACCGCATTAGGTAATGATTTTATGGCATGACATCCATTCGTTGCGGTCACTTTTAAAGTAACTCCTATTTGTCCGGTTGTGGTAACATTATTTAAGGTAAAGTTATTTGTATTACTTGTTTGACCAATACTGCTTGTCCACTCATACGTATAACCCGCTGCGGCCGGATTTACAGAAGAAATGAAAGTATGTGTTGATGGCGCGCTGCACACCAAAGGGTTTGAAGTTGTAAAATCAATAGTGTGGCTTTGTGTGGCTTGAATTAAATTATTTCGTACTATGGTAGATGTACACCCATTAGTATCAGTTACTGTTAAAGAAACATTTCTTGAACCGGGCAAAATAAATTGGTGTAATGGAGAAGTGGAAGTACTGATATTCCCATCTCCAAAATCCCAAAGACGAGAGGATATTGGCGCACTACCGTTGCTTGATGTATCAGTGAATTGAATATTAAGCGGGACACACCCGCCGGTTTGATTTACAGTGAATCCGGCTGCCGGAGGTGTAAAAACGACAATGAATGCACTTACTGTTTTTGTATCGGTACCCGATGCATTACTTACTGTTAAACTTACTTGATAGGTGCCTGGAACAACATAAATTGCCGAAGGATTTTGTAAGCTTGATGTATTACCATTACCAAATGCCCAATTATATCCCGTTGGGTTTCCTGTAGAGGTTGAAGTAAATTGAACACTTAAAGGGCTGCAACCAAACCGGCGATTTACAGTAAAATCAGCAACTGGTTGTGCCATCAATTTCACATAAGGGGTAATAAGTAAAATCCACAAAAGGTAATATACCCTTCTTTTCATTAGCATTTTATTATCCCATAAAGTTAATTAATTGTTAGGACGAATGTTATAATAAGTGTGATTACTGTGTAATTTTAATCTAATTTTCAGATGTATGATTCCTATGATTTAGATGCTAAGCACCATTTCAAAAATGGGTATTAACTAATACTACAGACTTACTTACCAAATCTTTTCAATGAAAAAAAATATAATGGGCGACAAAAAATCTCATTACGAATAATGAATTTTGACAAGTTAGAGGTATACAGGGTGAATTGGTTGATTAATTAAACAACAATCTCTCCGCCTTTAAATAGGTTAATACTTTTCATCACATTAATTATTTGATTCTAAATTAGTATATTAAAACTGTTAAAACAAATTATTCTCCAATAATAATACACAAGTTGAATATAATCACATGAATGTATAACAGCAAACCACTTGTTTGTTTAACCTAGCCATAATAACCCCTTTGCCAATCTCACCAAACTTATTATTTTGCATGTTCTATCCTTATAATTAAATGTCGAACACTCCACCCTATAAAATTGATATTCACGCACACATTATGCCTGAGATTATTCCTAACCTAAAGGAACGATATGGTTATGGCGATGAGTTTATTTATTTAGATCATTACCAACCGGGCCGGGCAAACATGATGAAAGCTAATGGAACTTTTTTCAGGGCGATTGATGAACTGTGTTGGGATCCTCAGGCAATTATCCAACATATGGATAAACATCAGGTACAGCTTATGGCATTGTCAACAATTCCGGTGTTGTTTTATTATTGGGCTAAGCCCGAACACACCCATGAATGGAGTCAGTATATTAACAATCATTTGGCACAAATTCAGCGCGAACACCCTACCCGATTTGTTGGTTTAGGTACCTTACCTATGCAAGATACCAAGTTGGCAGTTGAAGAACTTACGAGATGTAAACAAGAATTAAACTTACCCGGTGTTGAGATCGCTACAAATATTTTAGACTATAATTTAGATGAAGAGCGTTTTTTTCCATTTTATGAGGCCGCTGAAAAATTAGGGATGTGTATCTTCGTACATCCGTGGGACATGATGGGTCAGGATAAAATGAAAAAATATTGGTTGCCTTGGTTAGTAGGAATGCCTGCCGAAACTTCACGAGCCATTTGCAGTATGATTTTTGGTGGTGTGTTCGATAAATTCCCTAATCTTCGTGTCATGTTTGCTCATGGTGGAGGATGTTTTCCTCACACCATCGGTCGCATTTCGCATGGGTATCATGCTCGCCCCGACTTATGCAACATCAACCAAGTTGCCGACCCGTATGACTATGTTAAGAAATTTTATATTGATAGTTTAGTTCATGATGCAGATGCTTTAAGATACAATTTAAAGTTGTTTGGTGCCGAAAGAATTGCCTTAGGAAGCGACTTCCCATTTCCACTTGGGGATCTTGAGCACGGTACATTTATTGAATCTATGCAAGATTTAAGCACTGCTGAAAAATCTCAACTGCTTAGAAAAACTGCGTTAGATTGGTTGGGTATCAAACTGTAAACATTGTTACCTTAATAAGGTTACATTCCCTTCAATCACCTTTATTTGGTTCATTCGTCCCCTGCCCTCAGCTATATAAACATATACATCAGGTGCACCAGGCTTTCCGTTAATTGTTCCATCCCAACCTTCTTCCATGTTAGTGGTTTCAAAAACTTTATTACCCCAACGATCAAATATTTTCAATATAAAACTTTCAACAAATACTCCGCCAACTTTAAATACATCGTTTAATTTATCACCATTTATGGTAAATGCATTTGGCGCGTATAATCTTGGTTTGGTTTCAATACACGCAATATTCGATTCACTAAATATTTTTTCCGACTCATTACTGTATGCAGTAACTTTATAGCAATAATCAATTTGTAACCGCTTGGAAGCTTGTTTAGCTGCATATATAGGAAAGAAAACAGTATCATTCTGGAATCAGTTCGTCTTACGAATATTAACCAGAACTGCTTTGTAACTGCCCTCCATGACCGTTCCAGCCTCCGCAGCCGGACGGACAGCTGACCAGCTGCCGAAACATCTGTAAGAGGCGGCGCGTGATAACCGTGACGTTCCCTGGAGTGTACCAAAACATGGCCTGGATGGACCAATGTACCACGGTGCACCGGTTGCATACTTAATAATTAACGTAATATTTCATTCGGTCCAGTATCCGACAGCTGTTGACAAATAATTCTACAAGTCTGGATTATAGCCTAACTGCGATCTGTATTCAGTGTCAATTAAGACTTTGAAATGCCAGACAACCATGCTTGCTAACTCGTTGTATTTACATGTAAATGACCGACAGCTAACTTGATTGATCAAGCAGCACGACAGCTTTCACGGAATCGTGCACTCCCTGAGACCGCACTTGCGCACTTTGATTAATTGGCTTATTGTGTGCGACTATCATCGGATTTATGAGTTGTGCAGCAGGAAGGCCTGTATTAGAAAGGCCTGTATTAGAAAGGCCCTGAGTTTAAAATATCGCGTTGACCTGTCCGACAGACACTGCAGCTTTGAATTCATCCGGTC
>JALONK010000030.1 GCA_025454975.1 Bacteroidia bacterium | reverse complement strand
AAGTAAAAATAATTTTGTATTGGTTGGTGGATATAGCGAAGAATTTAGTCCGGGCTTTGGCAGCGACCCCGACTTCTCAATGAAATTATGGCAACAAGGCATTCGTACTTTTATTGGTGTTGGAAACAGTTTCGCCTATCATTTTCTAAGTAAAAGTACCGGTCGTGTTAAACGTAATAATGGAAGAAAACAATTTGCACAAAAATGGAAAGTCCCTTCTTCTTATTTTTATAAATATGTGCTACGAATGGGCCAACCTTACCAAGCAAATAAAGCACTATATTATCCTAAAGGACTAGCCTACATTATTGCTCGGTTAAAGGCTATTTATATTTCACTTAAATAATATGCTACATCAACTATCAGTTGCTATCATTACCTACAACGAACAAAAAAATATTGCACGTTGTATTAACTCCGTAAAAAAAGTTGCTGATGATATTGTAATTATTGATTCCTATTCAACAGACGACACAGTAAAGATTGCAGAAGAGCTTGGCGCACGTGTTGTATTCAACAAATTCTCAGGACATATCGAACAAAAAAATTTCGCGATATCCCAAGCCAAATATTCATTCATTCTTTCTCTTGATGCTGATGAAGCCATAGATGAAACTTTCGAACAAGAAATTCTGACTATTAAAAATCAATCTCAAATTGCAGCGGCCTATAATACCAACCGACTTAATAATTATTGTGGTAAATGGATAAACTTTGGCGCTTGGAAAAACGATTGGAAATTACGATTGTGGGATAGTACAAAAGGTAAATGGGGAGGAATGAATCCACATGATAAGTTTACCTTAGAAAATCCTAATGAGCAAATAATAACACTTAGAGGAAAAATATTGCACTGGAGCTATTATTCGGTGAATGAGCACCAACAGCGAGCAAGTAAATATGCTGATATTGCAGCACGTGCTTACCTGAAGCAAGGTAAAAAATCATCAATATTTAAAATCTATTTCTCGCCAATTTTCAGGTTTGTGCGTGATTACTTTATTAAGTTAGGTTTTTTAGATGGAAAGTATGGTTTTATGATTGCAAAAATTACAGCTCAAGAGGTTTTTTTGAAATACAAAAAACTTTATGAACTCCGTTAATTTACATAAAAAAAGCAGCCTTAACATAAGCTGCTTTTAAGCGGTTAATCAGATGAATTAATTAACTACCCAAGTCTCTCTGCCTGCTAAGAGTTTATCTAAATCTCCTTTACCATAATTTGTTTTTGCTTCTTCAATTTGCGCATTAAACAAATCATCAAAAGTAGCTTTGTTCTCATTTACATAAAACACACCAAACGGACGAGGAAAGTGTCCCTCAATAGATGCATCATCATAAAAACGAGATAAGATTGTAGCTTTAACCAGATCTGTTTCATCATGTATCCATAAATCATTAGACGAAACATCTGAAATGTTTACTATAACGGGTTTAAAACCATCAAGCATAATTCCTTTTTCATTTTGCTCACCAAACAACAACGGCTTACCATTTTCCATGAATAATGTTTCTTGTTTTTTAGAACCTTTCTCGGTAAAAATTTCAAAGGCACCATCATTAAATACATTGCAGTTTTGATAGATTTCTATCATTGAAGTACCCTTATGTTCGTAGCCTCTTTTGATAATCGCTTGTTGATGTTTGGGATCACGATCCATAGTACGGGCAACAAAAGTTGCATCTGCACCTAAACATAAAGCAATTGGATTAAAAGGGTAATCAACCGAACCCATTGGCGTTGATTTAGTTACTTTGCCTTGCTCTGATGTTGGTGAATATTGCCCTTTAGTTAAACCATAAATTTGATTATTAAATAGCAACACATTCAAGTCGGGATTTCTTCTCAACATATGAATGAAGTGATTGCCACCAATACTCATGCTATCACCATCACCTGTAATTACCCACACGGATAAATCAGGTCGGGTTGCTTTTAAACCTGTTGCAATAGCAGTTGCACGACCATGTATGCTATGCATACCAAAAGTATCCATATAATATGGAAAACGTGATGAACATCCTATGCCTGATATAAATACAAACTCCTCTTTAGGGCGACCTAAATCCGGAAGCACTGTTTGAACTTGTTTTAATATACTGTAATCGCCACATCCCGGACACCAGCGCACTTCTTGATCCGATGCAAAATCTTTTGATGTTAGTTTTTCTATAGCGGTCATAATTTGTGTTTTTTAATACTGTGTTTTATATTTAGTTTATTCAGCTTCTAGTTGTTAAATATAGGTTGACATGTTATTCCTTCAATCGTTTCTATTAACCTTTATTCTGCATCTATTTGATGAGAAATAATACCAACCATTAGCGCTAACAAAACTGTAACTTTACATTTAAAGCTGAGATTTAATATATGCTACCACTTCACTTGCCATAAAAGGTTGACCTTGAATTTTGTTGTAAGCAATAGCATCAATGAAATATTTATCACGAATAATTTTCACCAGTTGACCATTGTTTAATTCAGGTATAACCACCTTTTTAAATTTGCCCATTAGCTCGCCCAAGTTTTTAGGGAATGGATTTAAATATCTGAGATGGGCATGTGAAACTTTATGGCCATCCGTAATTAATTGTTGGGTAGCAGTTTTAAGTGCACCATAAGTACCACCCCAACCTAAAATTAATATATCACCTGAATCATCACCTGTATCTATAGTTTGATTTGGGATATAGTTTGCTACCAAATCAACTTTTTCCTGACGAAGTTTCACCATCAATTCATGGTTATCCGGATCATAAGAAATATTGCCTGTAATATTTTGTTTTTCTAATCCACCAATACGATGTTCTAATCCTTTTGTTCCGGGTACTGCCCATGGACGGGATAACTTCTCATCACGGAAATAAGGCATAAATTTATCATCAGATGATGCGCGTTCTTTTGCAAATTCAACAGTTATATTTGGCAATTCGGATGAGTTTGGAAACTTCCAAGGCTCTGAACCATTAGCAATATACCCATCGCTTAAAAAGAAAACCGGTATCATGTGCTCAAGCGAAATTCTACATGCTTCATACGCCATTATAAAACAATCGGCAGGGGATTGAGCGGCCACAATAACCACCGGACATTCACCATTTCTACCATAAAAAGATTGCAATAAATCAGCCTGCTCTGTTTTGGTTGGTAAACCTGTACTTGGACCTGCACGTTGAATGTTTACAACAACCAAAGGTAATTCAAGCATTGTAGCTAAGCCAATGGCTTCTGTTTTCAGGGCAATTCCCGGACCTGAAGAGCCTGTTACTGCTAAATGTCCGCCAAATGCTGCACCAATTGCCGAGCATATTCCGGCAATTTCATCCTCCGCTTGGAATGTTTTAATATCAAAATTTTTATACTTTGAAAGTTCATGTAACACATCCGATGCAGGGGTGATCGGATAAGTTCCATAAAACAATGGTAAGCCTGATTTAACAGATGCAGCAATTAAGCCGTAAGCAGCAGCTTGGTTACCCATGATACCGCGATAAACCCCGGCTTCCATTTTAGCAGGAGCAATATTGTAACGGTTAGCAAACATTTCGGTTGTTTCACCATAACTCCAGCCGGCTTGCAAAACCTTGATATTTGCATTTAATACAGCTTCATTCTTTTTAAATTTTGCCTGAATAAATGCTAATGTATTGTCCATTGGCCTGTGATACATCCAGTATAATAACCCAAGCACAAACATATTTTTACAACGGTCGATTTCTTTGGTGCCTAAACCACTATCAGCCAATGCTGCACGTGTAATTTTAGTTACATCAATTGTTTTTACATCGTATTCAGATAATGAACCATTTTCTAAGGGATTTTCTCCTTCTGGTACATTTGCCAAACGCATATTTTTTGCATCAAAACCATCTGTATTGGCAATGATAACACCCCCCTTTTTAAGGTTACGCAAATTCGCTTTTAACGCCGCAACATTCATTACCACCAATACATCACACCTATCACCGGGAGTATGAATTCGGGTGGAACCAAAATGGATTTGAAAGCCTGAAACTCCGGCCAAAGTACCTTGAGGAGCACGAATTTCTGCCGGAAAATCCGGGAACGTTGCTAAATCATTACCTAGGAGTGCCGTTGCATTAGTGAACTGGCTGCCCGTAAGCTGCATTCCATCACCTGAATCACCTGCAAATCTTATTACAACCGACTCTAAAGTCGTTTCTATTGAATTCATTTATAATTTTATAAAAGTGCCACGAAATTAACCATTCCTATTAATAAATAAAGTAATGCAATAAAAGGTTTTATTGATAATAGTCATTTAATACTATTTAATACATAAGCCTGATTTACAAAGTATAATAAAATTAATATACCTTAGTGACAAGGTAATAAAACTTGGTTTGCTTATCAATACTTCAAAAAAATATGGAATTCAATTACTTTCGTTTTTTATTATCACTATACTATGTCGGTTAGAATTTTTGTAACAGGGGGTACATTCGATAAAGAGTACAACGAATTGAATGGTCAACTGTTTTTTAAAGACACTCACATTCAAGAAATTTTAAAACTTGGAAGATGTAAGGTTGATGTGAGTATTCGTACTTTAATGTTAGTTGACAGTTTAGAAATGACGGATACCGATAGAAGTATTATTGTTGAAAGTTGCAAACGTGCCGAAGAAGATCGCATAGTGATTACACATGGAACTGATACCATGACAACAACAGCAAAAGTGCTGGCTGATGAAATATCAAATAAAACCATAGTAATTACCGGTGCAATGATTCCTTACAAATTTGGTTCGAGCGACGGTTTATTTAATTTAGGAAGCGCCTTGGCATTCGCTCAAACTTTACCTCAAGGTATTTATATAGCTATGAACGGACGCTATTTTAATTGGAATAATGTTAAGAAAAATAAACAAACCGGTTTTTTTGAAGAAATTTGATTTGTTGAATAAGCAACTACACATAATTCAAGTTTAACACAAGCACAAGCTTGTATACTTTATAAAATGAAAACAGCATTAATAACAGGAATAACAGGACAAGACGGTGCATACCTTGCCGAGTTCTTATTGAATAAAGGCTATATGGTACATGGTATTAAACGCAGAAGCTCATTGTTTAATACCGATCGAATAGATCATCTTTATCAAGACCCTCACGAAAAAAATTTGAAACTTAAATTACATTATGGTGATTTAACTGATTCAACTAATTTGATAAGGATTATTCAAGAAACACAGCCTGATGAAATTTACAATTTGGCTGCCATGAGCCATGTGCATGTAAGTTTTGAAACACCTGAATATACAGCAAATGCTGATGGTATTGGCACGCTTCGTATTCTAGAGGCTTTGCGCATTTGTGGGTTAACACATAAAACTAAAGTATATCAAGCCTCAACTTCTGAGTTATACGGATTAGTACAAGCCGTACCTCAAAGTGAAACAACTCCTTTCTACCCTCGTTCGCCTTATGCTGTAGCTAAATTATATGCTTATTGGATTACAGTTAATTATCGTGAAGCATACGGCATGTATGCTTGTAACGGTATTTTATTTAATCATGAAAGTCCGATAAGAGGAGAAACTTTTGTAACCAGAAAAATTACCCGTGCTGCTGCGAAAATTGTACTGGGCATGCAAGACAAATTATTTCTTGGAAATTTAAATGCTCAACGTGATTGGGGACATGCCAAAGATTATGTTGAGGCTATGTATTTAATTCTTCAACAAGAAAAACCTGAAGATTATGTAATTGCAACAGGTGTTACCACAGCAGTTAGAGAATTTGTTCGGATGAGTTTTGAAGATGTAGGTATAACACTTGCGTTTAAAGGTGAACACGAAAAGGAAGTTGGTGTTGTTGAAACAATTAATCAACATAGATTAACTGAACTTGGTATTACATCTTGCAACTTGTCAGTAGGACAAGAAGTTGTAGCTGTTGACCCTAGGTATTACCGACCTACAGAAGTTGATTTGTTAATTGGTGACCCTACCAAAGCTCAAACAAAGTTAGGATGGAAGCCTAAATATGATTTACCTGCTTTGGTAAAGGATATGATGAAAGGTGATTTAAAATTGATGAAGAAAGAATTATTTTTAAAAGATTCGGGTTTTAATACCATGAATTATTTTGAATAGATAAGAGGTAATGGAGAAACAATCGAAAATATATATAGCCGGACATAGAGGAATGGTTGGTTCGGCCATGCATAGAAAACTTATATCTGAAGGTTTTAATAATATTGTAGTACGAACAAGTGCCGAATTAGATTTAACAAACCAGCATACAGTCGCTCAATTTTTTGAACAAGAAAAACCCGAATACGTTTTTTTAGCCGCTGCTAAAGTTGGTGGAATCATTGCTAATAATACCTATCGTGCCGATTTTATTTATCAAAACCTGATGATAGAATCTAATATTATTCATCAGTCGTATGTGCATAAGGTAAAGAAACTGATGTTCTTTGGCTCATCATGCATCTATCCAAAACTTGCACCACAACCACTAAAAGAAGACTATTTACTTACAGGTGCTTTAGAATATACCAACGAACCTTATGCCATTGCGAAAATTGCCGGTATAAAACTATGTGAAAGTTACCGTGAGCAATATGGTTGTAATTTTATTTCTGTTATGCCTACTAACTTATATGGTTATGGAGATAATTACCACCCTTCGCATTCGCATGTGATGCCCGCTTTAATCAGACGAATGCATGAAGCCAAAATTAACCAAGCACCATTTATTGAAGCATGGGGAACAGGTTCGCCATTGCGCGAATTTTTATTTGTTGACGACCTCGCAGATGCTTGTTATATGTTGATGCAAGAGTACAATGAAAAACAATTTATAAATGTTGGTTTTGGTGAAGATATCAGTATAAAAGATTTAATTTATTTAATCAAAGAAACCATTGGCTATGCCGGTGAAATTAAATTCGATAGCACTAAACCGGATGGAACACCCAGAAAACTTATGGATATTCAAAAATTAAAAAACATGGGATGGACACCTAAAATTTCCTTACAAGAAGGTATAAAATTGGCCTATCACGATTTTTTAAACGGGAATTTCAGATCAATTTAACATGATTACCAAATTGGTAATTGCTTCAAAACATAATAAAGAAAAAGCTATCGCACCGATTGCCAACAGAAATGGCTATGAATGTGTTGTTACCTCACTAGTTGATACCGATTCATTAGGTACTTTTACCGGAGAAATAGAACGAACACTGCTACCTTTAGAAGCTGCAAAATTAAAATGTGAATTAGCCATAAAACTTGAAAATGTCCAAGCAGCAATTGCTACAGAAGGATCGTTTTTTCCTCATCCTTCTTTTTATGGTTTACTTATGCATGAAGAAATTGTTTATATCATTGATCGTAATAAAGGAGTTGAAGACTATTTTATTGAAAGAACCACCCAAACCAATTTTGGAAAAACAAATTGCACTCAACTTTCGGAAGTATTAACATTTGCCCGGCAAGCCAAGTTTCCTGAACATGCCATAATCCTATCCTATAAAAACAAAGATTATCTTCAATTTGTAAAAGGAATTGATGATGAAGAAACATTAATCAAAACAACGGAGAATATATTTAAAACTAGTAATGAGTTAAGCATTGAAACCGACATGAGGGCTATGTTTAATCCATTACGAATGGAGGTAATTGCAACTGCAACCGAAAAATTATTTAAGCGATTATCTCAAGCATGTCCCAAGTGCAATCAACCAGGATTCGATCAACGTGAAGTTAAACCGGGTTTGCCCTGTTCTGCTTGTGGATTGCCTACACCACAAATTCGCTTCTTTGTAAAAAAATGTAACTATTGTTCGTTCACAGTTAATGAACCTAGCAAAAATCATAGTGCCGACCCTCAATTTTGTGAATTTTGCAATCCATAACCCATGTTTATACTAACTTAAGCCCACTTATTTCAATATTAACTATTTCGTATAATTCAGAAATAATTAAGAAATTTTTCGCCTAATATTTGTATTAACAAAAGGGAGTTACTACTATGAAATCAGGAAAAACGTTAGTACTCACAATTATTATTGGCTGGCTTATCGCAATTGGGGTTGTTGGCTACAAGATGTTTATTGAAGAACAGCAAACCAGTGAAAAAATGGGTACCGAAACCAAAAAATGATGAAAAAAAGCTACTTACGGTAGCTTTTTTTATGTATCTTCTAAGGAGGCAAATTGATTCGCAAAATGCACTACCCTTTCATCAGTTATAATATCTTTAAATTTAATAGCCTCTCGTAATATCATGCCTTCTAATGTTCTACACCTACTTAAAGCAACATATAACTGACCGTGAGCAAATGTTCCGCCTCCCAATTCTAAAATTACTTTATCAAAAGTTAAGCCCTGACTTTTATGAATGGTGATGGCCCATGCCAGTTTTATCGGGTATTGTTTAAAAGTTCCAACTACTTCTGTTTTCACTCTTCTATTTAACCTATCCCATGAATATCGTTTGTTTTCCCAAAGCTCGCGAGGTACTTCAACTATATCACCATTGGCTAATTGTACTTCAATATTATTTTCATTTAACTGATGGATTTTTGCAATTGTACCATTCACCCATTTTCCGGCAACATCATTCTTGATAAATATAACCTGAGCTCCTTGCTTAAACATCAATACAGGTTCGGTTGGTAATTGATTGGTGTTAAACTCTCCTTCAATTTCCCCTTTATATTCATATGTAACTCCAGGCAATTTATTCAATTCAAATTCATTAATTCCCGATGCAATCTGGTTTCTTGTGCATAAAGTAATATAAGTATCCTCTATCGTGGGTTCGAAATATTTATCTAAACGTTGGTTTAACATTTCCAAATCATGCTCATCTGCTTTGTTGGTTCTAACATGATCTAACAACTCTATAAAGTGTAAATCATGCTGACGATAAATTTTCCTTAGTTCAATACAAGTTAGTTGTATTTCCTTAAACACATTTGCATCAAAAAAATAATGGCTCTTATAATATTCATTAAATAAATATCGCTCCACTTCGTTGTTTTGAACAACAGGTTCTAATTGAAACAAATCACCAAAAAATACAACCTGCTTGCCTCCAAATGGTATTGCTTTTCCTGTATTCATTCGTAATGATTGATCAATCGCATCTATCATATCCGCTCGTAACATCGAAACTTCATCTATGATGAATAAATCAGCTCGCTCAATTATTTTAAACTTATCGCTATGCTTTGGAAATCGTTGAATATCGTCATCTCCATGTAAGATTGGTCGAAATGGCAACCTGAAAAATGAATGTACCGTAACTCCACCAACATTAATGGCAGCAATACCTGTTGGGGCAAGTACTACACAATTCTTTTTTGTAGTGCCTATAAAATGACGCAACAAAGTAGATTTACCTGTTCCGGCTTTGCCGGTTATAAATAAACATTCATCGGTGTACTCCATGGCTTCTAAGGCCAGTTTATACGCCCCGTTTGCTGAATCAAACTGCCCACCAATTACATGCTGTTGTATCATCCTGCAAAATAACCATAAAGGTTTCAAATTAAACGTAAATCAATAGAATTGATTTCAACTGTTAGCGGTTAACAATTGGAGGTAATTGACAACAAAGTATTAACCAACTAAATGTTGTACTTGATAGTGAACTTGTACCAAACCACTCTTAAAATTACGTGAATATAAAAGGTGTAGTTGTTGCATTGGAAGCCCTTCTTTGAACAAACGTTTGCCTCCACCCAATACCACAGGTATAATTGAAATAATCATATCATCAATCAACTTCTCATGTAATAATGCATTCACTAATGTTGCACCACCATCACAATAAATATGTTTACCCTCTTTTTGTTTCAATTCCGCAATTAATTCTCTTAAACTGCCATTATAAAAAATAAGGTTATCGTCGCCTGTTTTAGTTTGCTTAGTAATCACATAGGTTTGCTTATCAGTATGGGGAAAGGTAACATGTTGTGTTACCCAATCGTAGGTTTTTCTACCAATAATTACTGTATCAATTTGTTTAACAAATTGCTCGTAACCATAATCCTCACCATCTTGTTGTACCAATTCTAAAAAACTTAGGTCATCATCATTGGTTGCAATATAACCGTCAAGACTCATCGCAATATACAAAATCACCTTTCTGTAATTTGTTGGTTGTTGTGTAGTGCTCATTTGGTATTAATTTAAAACAGTGGTTAGATTATTCTTACAAAAAAAAAGCTGCTTGATGTTAAGCAGCCTTTTGGGTTTTATGAAAATAGTAAACTATTAATATCTGTAAAGTTCAGCTTTAAACGGACCCTCAACTTTTACTCCGATGTATTCAGCTTGTTCAGGATCAAGTTTAGTTAGTTTAGCTCCTATATGATCTAAGTGTAATGCAGCTACTTTTTCATCTAAGTGTTTAGGTAATACATACACTTTGTTTTCGTAGTTACTGCTGTTATTCCAAAGTTCAATTTGTGCTAAAGTTTGGTTCGAGAATGAATTACTCATAACAAATGAAGGATGTCCCATTGCACAACCTAAGTTCACTAAACGACCTTCGGCCAAAACAATAATTTCATTACCTTCAACATTATATACATCCACCTGAGGTTTGATGGTATATTTACTGCTTCCGTAATTATTGTTTAACCAAGCCATATCAATTTCATTATCGAAGTGACCAATGTTACAAACGATTGATTTATCACGCATGGCTTTAAAATGACGGTCAGTTATAATTTTAACATTACCTGTTGCCGTAACAAAAATATTCGCACGGGTACATGCTTCTTCCATGGTAACTACTTCAAATCCGTCCATGGCCGCTTGTAATGCGCAAATCGGATCAATTTCAGTAACCAACACACGAGCACCGGCTCCGCGTAATGACTCTGCTGAACCTTTTCCTACATCACCATAACCGGCTACTACTGCCACTTTTCCGGCTAACATAATATCTGTTGCCCTACGAATAGCATCAACCAACGATTCTTTACAACCATACTTATTATCAAATTTCGATTTAGTAACCGAATCGTTTACATTGATAGCAGGCATTGGTAAAGTCCCTTTTCTCATTCTTTCATATAATCTGTGTACACCTGTAGTAGTTTCTTCTGATAAACCTTTGATATCAGCTACCAATTCAGGATAACGATCTAATACCATATTGGTTAAATCACCACCGTCATCAAGAATCATATTTAAAGCTTTACCACCTTCAAATGCAAATAAGGTTTGCTCAATACACCAATCAAATTCTTCTTCATTCTGACCCTTCCACGCGTAAACAGGAATACCGGCAGCGGCAATAGCAGCAGCAGCATGATCTTGAGTCGAGAAAATATTACAAGAACTCCAAGTTACTTCAGCACCTAATGCCTTTAATGTTTCTATTAAAACGGCAGTTTGTATAGTCATGTGTAAGCAACCGGCAATTCTGGCTCCTTTTAAAGGTTGTTGCTGACCATATTCTTTTCTGATTGACATTAAACCCGGCATCTCAGCTTCGGCTAATTTAATTTCTTTGCGACCCCACTCTGCAAGTGAGATGTCTTTTACTTTGTACGGTAAATGTGTTGTTGTCTCTGACATAAAACTTTAAAAATTAAAGGATTGCGAAATTAGTATTAATATCTGATATAATGAAAATTTATTTTATGTTCATTTGATATTCACTTACTTTTGTATCCTGTCAAAATGTTAGTTACAACGTTTTGGCATTTACATTGTTATTTAACATTTATCTAAAATTTTAATTTTATGCCATATCCGGAAATGTTAGTCGCTCCAATGCGCCAACAACTAGAACAAGCAGGATTCACCAGTTTGATGAGTTCTGGTGATGTAGAAAAAGTACTTAATGAGAAAAAGGGCACACAATTATTGGTGTTTAATTCAGTGTGCGGTTGTGCTGCCGGCACTTGTCGCCCGGGAGTTTTAAAAGCACTTGAAAATTCAAGCAAAAAACCTGATGCATTACTCACCGTATTTGCCGGTCAGGAAGCCGAAGCCGTTAGTAAAGCAAGAGAGTTTACCGCTCCTTACCCACCTTCATCTCCAAGCATCGCACTGTTTAAAGAAGGTGAATTGGTTCACTTTGTAGAACGCCACATGATTGAAGGCCGAAGTGCTGATATGATTGCTGAACATCTAAAGGCGGTGTTTAATGAGTATTGTTAAAAACAATATTAATATCACATTTAAAAAGCCCGACCATGCAACCGTCGGGCTTTTTTGTATATCTTCACTAAAATTTTTGCCTTGCTAAAAGTTAATTTCGTTATATATTTTTTGCTGCTTCCAAGCATGTTGCTACAGGCGCAAAACTTAGTAGTGAATTCCAGTTTCGAAAATTATACCTCCTGCCCCCAATTTCGAAACGACGGAGTATTACCTACTTCTTGGACACAACCTACTCAAGGCACTGCCGATTATTTTAACGCTTGTTATCAGTCAACACAAACAGGACCAGATGTCCCGGCAAATTTCATGGGCAACCAAAATGCCAGAACAGGTAGTGCCTATGTAGGCTTATTAACCACTACCAGCAGCAATAATCAACTTGTAAATTATCGCGAATATATCCAATCAGAATTATCGGCTCCCTTAATTGCCGGCCAAACCTATACGTTTGAAATGTACGTTAGCCTGGCTGAAAATAGTGAATTTGCGTTTAAAGGTATTGGCGTTTACCTAAGTAACACACCCGTTGGTTTGTTCGGTGCAAGCACAGTATTGCCATTCACTCCTCAAATATTAATGGACTCATTTATTACAGATAAAACGGGGTGGACACGCATTTATAGACGCATCATTGCCACAGGTGGTGAACGTTACATAACTATCGGAAATTTTAATAGTTCGAATACCGGACGAACCATGTCGGTACCTGGCGGAAATGGCGGTGGATTTAACCTTATGAGCTATTATTATATTGATGATGTTACGTTGACGTACGATTGCTTTAATATAACTAATACACCTAAAAGTACCATCTCCGTTTGCAAATCCGATAACTCAACCCATGCTTTGTTTAGCAGCGTAAATTTACCCAATACCAAATATTTATGGAATACCGGCGACACCGGACGATTCATTATTACTGACACTTCAGGTATATATATTGTAAATTCAATTACAGGCCTGTGCAGCCTGTATGATACCATTCAATTTAACTACTTCAAACAGCCCGTTATTGAACTTGGCCCCAATATTTCAATTTGTAAAAACACTCAACCGGATACGATTTTTGCACCGCTAATTGCCTCCAATATTAATAAATATCAATGGAGCACCGGCGATACTACACCCACCATCAATATTAACACCTCAGGCACTTACAACCTTTTGGTACGTAACGGAATTTGTACTGCAACAGATAATATTACCATAAATTTTGTTACTCAACCGCCTATAAACATAGGCCCCGACACTTCCATTTGCGGAACTCTTTATCCAATAAGATTAAATGTATTAAACAGCTCGGTAAAATGGAATACCGGATTTACAGGTAACTTGTTTAATATAACTAATTCAGGTTTATATTTTGTTGAAGTAATTACCGGCCCATGCGTGGCAAGAGATAGTGTACAAGTGACATTCTATGAACAAATAATACCGGAATTAGGTAATGACACCAGCATTTGTAGTTACGATTCTGTTACCTTTAATTTAAGCGGACTTAATGCGAATAGCTACTTATGGAATAACACCAATACAAATGCCATTTACACACAGGTAGGTCCCGGATTGGTTAAGGTTGAAGTAACAAAAGGCAAATGCGTTTTTGTTGATTCGGTGAGAATAACCCTTAAACCAATGCCCGAGTTAAACCTACCTTCAGATACCGTTTTTTGCAAAGGAACTAATGTGTTGCTAAATGCAGGAACTTTTAATACGTATTTATGGAGCACAGGCAGCACAACCCAAAGCATTATTGTTAATACACCCGGCATTTATTCCGTAGGTGTGTCTAATGCAAGTAATTGTTTTGTATTCGATACCATTCGTGCAGTTAATTTTAATAGTATTGACTTTAATTTAGCTGAAGATACCGCTATATGTGCAGGCGAAAACTATATATTATCTGCTCCCGATAATTTTAATAATTACAATTGGAATACCGGAACAACCCAACAAAAAATTGAACTGTCGCAAGCAGGGACGTATTATGTAACTGCAATTGATGTGAATGGCTGTAGTGTAGCTGATACGTTTAATTTAAGCATTAAACCACTTCCTACTTTTTTTACCACACCTAAAATTACGGTGTGTAAACAAGATACCGCCATCACCGTAAACGGAAACTTTTCTTCCATCATTTGGCTAAATAACAACAACCGCGAAAACACCAATGTAATTACCCAACCCGGCATTTACTCCTTTGTAGTTACAGGTATTAATGGATGTACCAATAACGGGCAAAGTGAAGTGGTTTCATCCTGCCCTGCGGCCATTGCCATTCCAAATGTTTTTACACCAAACTTTGATGGCGATAATGATAAATTTAAACCCATAATGGAAGATGTATCAAAGTTTGAGTTGTTGATTTACGACCGTTGGGGACAACTCATTTTCCGTACCACAAGCGAATCCATAAGTTGGGATGGCACCTATAAAAATCAGCCTTTACCCAATGATGTTTATATGTATATATTACGTTACACCGGTAATAATGGTATGCAAGGCGAACTAAATGGAAATGTAACATTGTTGCGTTAATTTTTGGGGGCTTCCCACCTCAGCGCCTCATCACCATCCAACCCAAACGCTTCGGGGTCGGGCTTTTGTTTCAAGTCCTCGCTCGTTCCTCGCTCCGGGCTTTCCACGTCAATCCCTAAGCCGGACTAACAATAACTACAACATTTTACTTCCACCCGGTGCATCAAAATGTATTAGTTGGGTGAATCATAGTTCTTCAAGTAATCAAAAAATTATTAATCCCATTCAGTACCTAATAAAGAATTACTATACCCAATAAAAGAAACAAGTTTAATCAGATGATTTAGGTTTACTTTCTTTCAACATCCACAAAAAGCCGATACTTCCCAATACAATAACTATTAAATACGTGTACTTTTCTTTCATGATAAAATCAACACTCAAATAGGTCATCATACCAATAAATAATACACCTTTAATCCATTTTGACACATCACCTTTAAGTTTTAAAGCCGGTAGTATTTTATAAATAAATAAGATTATAAAAACTATGCCTACTCCTAATCCAATATATGTATACATATTATTATTTCAGTTGAAGCAATTGAACAATTTTGGTAAAGATTTCAGTGTTCTCATACATCCCTCCAAAAAACTCGGCACCTGCTCCAAATGCAAATACCGGAACCATTATTCCTGTATGGTCGCCTGTCGAAAATTTAGGACGAAACGTTTGAGAAGTACCACCTTCATTTAAGGTTAATCCACCTGTTTCATGATCGGCCGTTACAATCACAAGCATTTCTTTATCTTTTTCTGCCATGTCTAAAAAGGCATTAATTACTTCATTAAAGTCGCGCAGTTCCGCTGCCATATATGAAAAACTATTCTCATGTCCACCCCAATCAATCTGACTACCTTCAATCATTAATAAATAACCATTTTTATTGCTGCTTAAATTTTTTGCAGCCTGCAACGACGCTTGCTTAAGTAAATCTCCTCTTCCCTTCTCCATCTTAGGTAGTTCGTCGGGAGCAAGCAAATAAATGTAACGTTTGGCTGCAATATTAACTAACACCGAATCTGAAATCACCTCAAAACCACTTTGCTTTAACATGGCTGCTAAATTTCTACCATCCTTTCTGTTCGTTACAAAATCAGTTCCTCCACCAATGGCAATATCAACCGAACCATTCAACAAAAACATGGCAATACTGTCGTACATTTTCCTATTAATTACATGGGCATAAAAGCTTGCCGGAGTTGCATGTACAATGCTTGAAGTAACTGCTAATCCGGTTGAATAACCTTTCTTCTTAGCCAATTCAAACAAAGTTGGATAAGGTGTTGAATCATGAGCCACTCCAATGGCTCGGTTAAAAGTTTTCTTTCCAATACTAAAGGCGGTTGCTCCTGCTCCACTATCAGTAATATAATGGTCGGACGAAGATGTATTGCTTAAACCAATAACCGTAAATCGAGCAAATGCGTTTTGCCCTGTGTAGCCATACATCGCTCCAGATATTTGAGCCAGTCCCATGCCATCACCAATTAAAAAAACGATTCGCTTGGGTTTAGGCTGCTGTGCCAAAAGATGTTGGGTAGAAAGCAATACCATTGCAACTATACCCATCAATCGTGATAATTTCATGGTTGCAATTTACACCAATTCAAAAACTTTGCCGGGCAATTGTCTGATTATTCCTTTAAATTCTAAATCAAGTAACAATAACGAAAGTGAAGCTGCCGACATTTGAGTGGTATAAGCTAAATCATCAATTCCAATTTTGTTTCTGGCTTTAATCAATTCAATAACCTTTACTTCCTGTTCAGATAATAACAATCCAATCTGTTTAATCTTTTGTTTTTTATTTTGGGTTTGGGGTTCCCAACCCATTAAAGTAAGAATATCCTCAGGTACATTTATGGTACTTGCTTTGTTTAATTTAACAAGTGCGTTGCAGCCAAATGACATATCATCTGTTATGCGTCCGGGAACAGCTATAATTTCTTTATTATAGGTATTGGCAATTTCCGCAGTTATCATAGCACCACCTTTAATGCCTGTTTCAACCACAATAAGCACATCGCACATACCTGCCACAATACGGTTTCTTTTAGGAAAATTTTCTCTGTCAGGAATGGTGCCACTAGTAAACTCAGTCAATAATCCTCCATTTTCAATCATCGCTTTGGCTATTCCTTTATGCTGGTGCGGATACACTTTATCCAATCCTGTTGCCATCACACCAACTGTTTCCATTTTTAATTTAACAGCTTGGCGGTGCGCTGATACATCTATTCCTAAAGCCAAACCACTAATAATTGTAACTCCTGTTGATTTTAAACACGCTACAATTTCTTCGGTTATGTGTTTCCCATACTCGGTGCATTTACGCGTACCTACAATAGCAGCAATGCGAGGTGCATTTACATTCATATTTCCTAACGCATACAGCATAACCGGTGCATCTTGTATGCCGGCCAATCGTGTCGGGTAATCTTTGTCTAAATAAAAAAATGGTTTTATCTGATGTTTATCTATAAAAGCCGCTTCCCTTTCAGCCAAATCAAATTGCTTAAATTGGCTAATGGCTGTGGCTGCTTTTTCGCCAATACCGGGAATAAGCATAAGCTTATGCTTTTTTTGTTTAAATACTTCTTTTATCCCTCCGCAATAACTAATCAGATTTTTTGCCAACACATCTCCAATTCCCGGAATCTTTGTTATGGCAATTCGGTACACAAGGTCGTTCATGATTAACAGTTTTTATGCGAAAGATAAAAAAAATTAAACTGCCTGTGATTACCAAATAGCCTTGCCTATCATCATGGGAATAATAATCCAAAGCAACCCTTTTATCAAAAAGAACAGAAAGCCAGCAATACCAATTCGTTTCAGAAATTTAATGTGTTTAAGCTGTTGCATAATTATTCGCTTATAACCATGTAAGTTTTAAAATCGGAGTGCATCGGCGGCTCCAAACCCTGCTCCTTTGCCTTTCTTAAGTCTTCAAATCCACGCTTATGTCCTTCCAAAAACTGAGGTGAAGTTGTCCATGCACGAAAGGATTCCTCATTTAACCAATGACTAACCACCAAATAGGCGTCCCCTTCCTTTTGTGGTTTTAACACCTGCATATCTACAAAACCGGGTAAGGTATCAATGGCATGTACCCTTGTGGCAAAAAGCTGTTCAAACCGCTCGGCGTAATCCGATTTACATTGAATGTAATTGATGGCTACAAAAGTTTTTTTCATATCATTAGTTTGTTTGATGTTACAAATAAATGACTTTATTTTTATTTAGACTAATTCTATTTAATGATTTTTACCATAAAAAAAACCGCCCTAAAGCGGTTCTTTAATTATCGTAAAATTGGTGTTTCAATTATTTTTTAACTGAATCAACAATGGCTTTAAACGTTTCAGGGTTATTCATCGCTAAATCAGCAAGAACCTTACGGTTTAAACCTAAATTTTTCTTAGCAACCAAACCCATAAACTGCGAATACGTTAAACCTTCTTGGCGAACGCCCGCGTTGATACGGGTAATCCATAAGCTACGGAAGTTACGTTTTTTGGTTTTACGATCGCGATAAGCATAAGCCAATGCGCGGTCGATAGTGTGTTTGGCAACTGTTAATACATTTTTACGTTTACCCCAGTAGCCTTTGGCTAACTTGAGTAATTTTTTTCTGCGTCGGCGCGACGCAACTGAATTTACTGAACGTGGCATAATTTTTCTTTTTTTGAACTGAAGCGTTCCGTTTGGAATCTTAGGTGCTTATGTTCGGGTTAAATAATAAACCGGATAATTAAGGCTTATCCAATAGCCTTTGCTTATTTTCCTATAGCAAGTAGGTTTTTAACTAATCCCATATCGGCATCACTTACTACAACCATTTTGGTTAAAGCACGTTTTTGCTTAGTGGTTTTTTTAGTTAAAATGTGATTTTTGTACGCTTGCGCACGTTTAATTTTACCACTTGGGGTAACCTTAAATCTTTTTTTGGCAGCGCTGTTTGTTTTCATTTTAGGCATAATCCTGTTCCCTTCTTTTTATTTAAACCAATCTACGATAATTCAATTATTTTTTACCTTTCGGTGCCATCAGTAAAAACATCTTTTTACCTTCAAGCTTCGGTAATTGCTCAACTTTACCAATCTCCGACAGTCGTTGTGCAAATTGTAACAATAACACCTCACCTCTTTCCTTGTAAACAATGGCACGACCTTTAAAGAATACGAAAGCACGAACTTTATTGCCGTCATTTAAAAACTTTTCGGCATGTTTTAACTTAAATTCAAAATCATGCTCATCGGTATTCGGGCCGAAACGAATTTCTTTTACCTCTTGTTTAACCGAATTGGCTTTTAATTCTTTCTTTTTCTTCTTTTGTTCGTACAAAAACTTTTTGTAGTCAACAATTCTACATACCGGAGGTACGGCATTCGGTGAAATTTCTACCAAGTCTAACTCTAATTCTTCGGCCAGCTTTAACGCTTCTGAAATAGAAAAAACTCCCGGTGTTATGTTTTCACCTACTAAACGGACTTCCCTCGCTAAAATTTTTTCATTTAGCTTGTGCTCAGGTTCAAGCGACCTTCTGCCTCTGTTAAATTGTGGTCGGTCGCCAAATGGCCTTGGTCCTTGTGGAGTTCCTGTTGAACCAACCGGTTTGTTTGTTGTACTCAAATTGTTTAATTATATTTTAGTTTGTTCCTTAAAGAAATTTACAAATTCATCTACTGTAAGTTTACCAACTTCCTCACCTCCATGCTTCCTTACCGAAACCGTTGATGAGCTTTCCTCTTGCTCCCCTACTACCAACATAAATGGTATTTTTTTCATTTCTGCATCTCGAATTTTTCTTCCAACTTTCTCATTTCTATCGTCGAGAGGGCCGCGAATATCTGATTTATTTAGCACATTCACAACTTTTTGCGCATAGTCGTGGTATTTTTCACTTACAGGTAATATAGCCACAGGCTCAGGTTGCAGCCATAATGGGAAATTTCCGGCGCAATGCTCAATTAATACCGCTACAAATCGCTCAAGCGAGCCAAATGGTGCACGATGAATCATTACAGGCCTGTGCTTTTGATTATCACTTCCGGTATATTCTAATTCAAAACGTTCCGGTAAATTATAATCTACCTGTATAGTTCCTAATTGCCATTTTCTACCTATGGCATCCTTCACCATAAAATCAAGCTTAGGTCCATAAAATGCAGCTTCGCCGTATTCTACCACAGTTTTTAAACCCTTTTCTGCTGCCGATTCAATGATAGCTTGTTCAGCTAAATTCCAGTTTTCGTCGCTTCCAATGTACTTAGCCCTATCCACCTGATCACGTAATGATATTTGAGCAGTATACTCTTTAAAATCCAACGCTTTAAAAACATATAATACCAAGTCAATCACCTTACAAAACTCTTCTTTCACTTGATCGGGCCTGCAAAATAAATGTGCATCATCCTGCGTAAACCCACGAACCCTTGTTAAACCATGTAATTCTCCTGCCTGTTCATATCTATAAACCGTTCCAAACTCAGCAAAGCGAACAGGTAAATCTTTATACGATCTCGGTTGCGATTTATAAATTTCGCAATGGTGAGGGCAGTTCATTGGTTTTAAGAAAAATTGCTCGCCTTCCCTTGGTGTTGAAATCGGTTGAAATGAATCAGCACCATATTTTTCATAATGCCCCGAAGTAATGTATAAATTTTTATTCCCAATATGAGGAGTAACTACAGGTAAATATCCTGCATCTATTTGCGCACGTTGTAAAAATTGAACCAAACGCTCACGTAACATCGCCCCTTTAGGTAACCATAAAGGCAAACCCATGCCCACCTTTTCACTGAAAGTAAAAAGTTCAAGTTCCTTTCCTAATTTACGATGATCGCGTTTTTTGGCTTCCTCCAATAACCTTAAGTATTCATCAAGCTCCGACTTTTTCGGGAAAGTGATTCCATAAATACGGGTTAACATCTTATTCTTTTCATCACCACGCCAATACGCACCCGCTACATTCAATAATTTAATCGCTTTAATAAAACCGGTATCCGGAATATGAGGTCCTTTACATAAATCAACAAAATTGCCTTGCTCATAAAATGTAATGTCACCATCATTCAAACCTTCAATCAACTCTAATTTATATTCGTCTCCTTTGTTTGTAAAATAACTTACAGCATCGGCCTTGCTTACCTCTTTACGTTGATATGCATTACTTTTTTTAGCCAATTCAAGCATTTTATCTTCAACTGCTTTTAAGTCTTCAATTGAAAAAGTTTTATCGCCAAAATCTACATCATAATAAAATCCATTTTCAATAGCCGGACCAATACCAAACTTAATTCCCGGATACAAGGCTTCTAATGCTTCTGCCATTAAATGCGCAGATGAATGCCACATGGTTTGTTTTCCTTCCGTATCATTCCACGTAAGCAGTACTAAAGATGCATCCGTAGTAATTGATCGGCCTGCATCCCAAACTTCTCCATTGACTTTTGCAGCCAATACATTTCTGGCCAAACCTTCACTAATTGATTTGGCAATCTCTAAAGCGGTGGTACCCGTTGCATACGAACGCACGGAACCATCAGGTAACGTAATATTTATATTGCTCATAAAGTTTGCAATGTAATAGCAACATCACAAAAAAAGAAGCAAATGGAAGGGGATATTTTTCAATTAAGTTATTTTAACGTCTGCAAGGCTGCATTCGCCAACTTATGTTTTGGATTTATTTCAAGGGTATATTGGTAATTAAGCCTTGCATCTTCCTTGTTTTTCATTTGTTCATAACATAAACCCCTCATGTAATATGCATCAGCAAATCCTTGCTCGATACGCACCACCATATTCAGTTGATCTAAGGCAGTTTTAAAATCATTCAATTCCATATTGATGATAGCCGCATTGTAATAAGCCTGAAAATAACGATCATCAGCCTTCACTGCTTGCTCATACATTTTTATGGCTCTTTTATAATCACGTTGCTGCTGATAAAACACCCCTGCACCATAAGGTGGTTCCGCACTCTTAGGTTTAATTCTTGCTCCGGCTACATAATAATCTAAGGCTACTTTATTTTTTATCGCAGCATACAACGAAGCCAGTTGCATCACCGCATCATAGTTTTTATCATCAATTGCGTAGGCTTTCTGAAATGAACTGATAGCCGAAGCGGTATCGCCCATTTCTTTAAAGTTCATTCCCCTTAAAAAGTAAGCATCAACATTGGCCTTGTTTTCTGCCAACACCACATTTAATAAATCTATCGATTTTTTATGCTCTTTAACCACATAATATAAATCAGCCAATTTTACTTTAGCTTCGATAAAATCAGGTTTTATCTTAATCACATTTTCATATAATTCAGCCGCCTCTTTGGTTTTATTCATCGCATATAAAATACGTGCTTTATTAAACATATAAATCGGTGTATTAGGTGCTAATATTAACGCCTGGTCGATATCTGCAAGAGCCCTGTCTAAATAACTTTCATTAAAGTAAATGTTCGACCTGCGGTAAAAAAGTTCAGGATTTCCCGGATCTTTTTCTATTTCATCACTTAAAGCTATGGCTGATTTAACCTCCTCTTCTGCTTTTGTTTCAGCCTCCTTTTTTGTAGGGTCAGATGGGCTGCAACCTGCAATCATCAAGGCACTTGCTGTGATAAAAATCAGTTTTTTCATACGTGTTTTAAAATACATTTGTTGCTTACGGTTTCTATATATAGAAGTCACAAAAAAACTAAATAAGTTGGCTTAATTGAAAAAATTAATTCAAATTACATCCCTAAAGAATAAAATAAACTATGCCTTTTTATCATAAACAAGGTAATATACCTGAAAAAAGACACACCCAATTTAGAAAACCTGACGGTAGTTTATATGCCGAGGAACTGGTAAGTACAGAAGGCTTCAGCAGCATCTACAGTTTGGTTTATCATTGCCACCCACCAACTTTGGTAAAACAAATTGGCGAACCTTACCCGATGGCACCGCAAGCTGCCCTGAAAAAAAATTTACAAAACAGAAGTTTTTTAACCTTTAAAACTAAACCGGTTGATGATTATTTAGCCAGTAGAGTGTACACCCTGTTTAACTCGGATGTTTACTTATCTAGTGCCGCTCCTAAGAAAAGTATGAACGATTACTTTTTTAAAAATGCCGATGCCGACGAAGTAATTTTTGTGCATGAAGGAAGTGGTAAATTAATTACATTATACGGTGAAATTAATTTTGAGTATGGCGATTATTTAGTTATCCCTAGAGGCATAATTTATCAAATAACTTTTAACGACGAAAATAACAGGTTGTTTATTACTGAAAGTTTTTCGCCTATTCGTCCACCTAAAAGATATTTAAACTCGTTCGGGCAATTTTTAGAACATTCACCTTACTGTGAAAGAGACATTAAATTACCGGTATTAAAAGAAACCCACGACGAAGTTGGGTCTTTTAAAGTGCTCATTAAAAAACAAGATACCATATTCCCTTATACTTATGCAACGCATCCATTTGATGCTATCGGTTGGGATGGTTATCAATATCCTTATGGATTTAGCATTCATAACTATGAACCAATAACCGGACGTGTGCACATGCCTCCGCCAATTCATCAAACATTCGAAGGACACAATTTTGTAATTTGTTCTTTCGTACCTCGATTGTACGACTATCATCCGCTTTCAATTCCTGCACCTTACAACCATAGTAATGTTGATAGTGATGAAGTGCTTTATTATGTTGATGGTGATTTTATGAGCAGAAAACATGTTGAACGCGGTATGATAAGTTTACACCCGAAAGGTATCCCTCATGGACCGCATCCGGGCACTGTTGAAAAATCAATCGGAAAAACGGAAACAAAAGAATTAGCAGTAATGATTGATCCTTTTTATCCTTTACAAATAACACAAGCGGCACTTGATATGGAAGATCCGCACTATTATAAATCGTGGGTTGAATAATATGAATACAATGGAAACTACATACAGTAAAGAAACAACAACAGAAACCGACTTCCTTCCTTTAAATGGTACCGATTTTATCGAACTATGGGTAGGTAATGCAAAACAATCAGCACATTTTTATAAAACGGCATTTGGATTTCAAAGTTTAGCCTATGCCGGACCTGAAACCGGAATTAAAGACCGTGCCTCTTATGTGTTGGTTCAAAATAAAGTTCGACTTATTTTAACCTCGCCTTTAAGCAGTAAAGGTGAAATTGCTGAACACCACAAGAAACATGGTGATGGTTTAAAATATCTGGCACTTTGGGTTGATGATGCTTATGAAGCTTTTGAAAAAACAACCTCTCGCGGCGCAATAGGAACGGTAAACCCTAAAACGATACAGGATAAAAATGGAGAAGTGCGTGTAAGTGGTATAAAAACTTATGGTGATGTTGAACATCTATTTATCGAAAGAAAAAATTATAACGGATTGTTTATGCCGGGTTATGTAGAGTGGAAAAGTGAATACAATCCCGAGCCGGCCGGACTATTACATGTTGACCATTGTGTAGGAAATGTGGGTTGGAACCAAATGAATCCTTGGGTTAAATTTTATGAAGAAGTGATGGGATTCAAAAACATTTTATCATTCGATGATAATGATATCAGCACTGAATACTCGGCATTAATGAGTAAGGTAATGAGCAATGGAAATGGTTATGTAAAATTCCCGATTAACGAACCGGCTGAAGGTAAAAAGAAATCGCAGGTGGAGGAATACCTTGATTTTTATGAAGGAGAAGGAGTACAACACATTGCCATCGCTACTAAAGATATTGTACATACTGTTAAAAATTTAAAATCAAGAGGAGTTGAATTTTTACAAGTACCACAATCATATTATGATGATTTATTAGACCGCGTAGGACCTATAGAAGAAGATATGGGACCATTAAAAGAATTGGGCATTTTAGTGGATAGAGATGATGAAGGATATTTGTTACAATTATTTACAAAACCTGTGGAAGACAGACCTACCATGTTCTTTGAAATTATTCAGCGTAAAGGAGCAAAATCATTTGGCAAAGGAAACTTTAAAGCCTTATTTGAAGCCTTAGAACGTGAACAAGAACGCAGGGGGAATTTGTAATTAATAATTTTAAATTCATGTTATTCATAAAGACGCGAATCAATTTCGCGTCTTTTTTCGTTTAGTAGTTATGACTGAAAAAAATATAAAACAATTAAAAGATAAAGTTCTTCATTCGGAAAGAAGATTTTTGGAAGGTCCTCGTTCACGTACGCGTGAACTTCGATTTGTATTAAAAGTATGCTGGGAGTTTATTAAAGGATTTCAAAAGCTGCATTTCGTTGGCCCCTGTGTAACTGTTTTTGGCAGTGCCAGATTTAAAGAAGATCATCCTTATTATATTAAAGCTATGGAAATGGGAGCTGCATTAAGTAAACTTGGATTTACCGTGATGACAGGCGGCGGTCCGGGAATTATGGAAGCCGCTAACCGTGGGGCATTTGAGGCCGGTGGACGTTCAGTTGGATGTAATATTGTATTGCCTCACGAACAAAAAGAAAATCCCTTCGTGCAAACGTCGGTTGAGTTTAAATATTTTTTCGTTCGTAAAACTTTATTGGTTAAATATTCGTATGCATTTGTAATTATGCCGGGTGGTTGGGGTACTATGGATGAAATGTTTGAAGCATTAACACTAATTCAAACAGGAAAAATAAAAGAATTTCCTGTAGTGTTATTTGGTAAAGAATATTGGAAAAATTTAATCGAACTTACCGAAGACATGGTTACTCACAAAACGGTATCAGCAGCAGAAATTAAAGAATATTTACTAATCACCGACTCGGTGGAAGAAGCTGCTAACCATGTAAAAAAGTTTGCCATTGACAAATTCGGTTTGAAAAAACAACGTGTGATGAAACCCAAAAAATGGTTGGGCGAATTTTTACATTCGGCATAAACTTTAAGTGAATTATTATCTTATCGTAAAGGGTGTGCACACAAGCCAAAATTATGCTGGTTAAATAATTCATTAAGCTGTCTCTAACACCATTTAGAGACAGCTTATTTTTTTAAAAATTAATTGTAATTAAACTCTAATAAATATTTCGGTTTCAGCTATACCGCTTTTTATGAAAAATTGATACAAACGTTTTTATCTTTTCATTACGTCTAAAAAATAAAATTGCATGTACATGATAATTAACTTATTTTAAGTTTATCACTTCATTACACCTCGGATAATTTGTACATCCTAAAAAATCCCCAAATCTACTTGAACGCTTTACCATAAAACCACTTAAACAAGAAGGACAAAGTATTGTATTTGCTAAAATTTCAATAGAGTTAAAGGTTTGATTACAACTAGGGTAATGTGAACATCCTAAAAATTGATTTCCATTATTAGGATTTAGTCTGATTTTTAACTTACCTGTCTTACAGTACGGACAAGATGTTGTATTTAATGAACCTTGACTTCTTGTTAACAAATAATGATTATCCATTAATAATTCATCAACAAATAATGATTTATCCTCAGGTGAAAATAAAATGATTTCATTCTGAGTTCTTGTAAGTGCTACGTAAAATAACCTGCGCTCCTCTGCAAACATGAATTTTTCATCATCACTTAACAATAATGATAAAATAGGATCATCAGTTATTTTGTTAGGAAATCCCAACAAATGATTTTTTAGGTTTAATATAATAACGTTTGCTGCTTCTAAACCTTTAGAACGGTGTACCGTTAAATATTTAATTTCAATTTCCTCAAAACCTTCAACTGTTAATTTATCAGAAACCGCATGGTATTTTATTTTTTTACTATTATTAAGCAAGTCATTAATGTCAAAACTATGTCGTCCTAAAACTAAAATTGGTGCATTGCCGTATTTAGATTGTAATAATTGTATCTCGTTAATAAAATCTTGTTCCAACGAATTGTCTGTATAGTACAAAATTTTTAATGGATCAAGAATATCAGTCTTCTTTGAAATCGGATTTTTAGGAATTTGATTTTTATTTTTTTGAATAAATCTTGCTGAAATATTTATTATGCTTTGCGAATTACGATAGGTTTGTTCTATTAAAAGAGTTTCTGATTTACCTACATGTTTTTCAAAATGACTAAACAAATTAATATCGCTACCTGCAAAACGATAAATAGATTGCCAATCATCTCCAACACAAACTAATCTCGCCCCGCATATTTCGCGTATCTTTTTAATTAAATTAAATCTAGCAACGGATATATCTTGGTATTCATCAATTAAAATATATTTATATCCGTAGTTAGTTTCATGATGCGCAATTAAATCAGTAGCATGATTTATCATATCATTAAAATCTATCTGATTCTTGCTTTCTAATATAAGATTATATCTTTCTAATATGGGCAGTGTAAATTGAAAGAACAAGTCTTTACGTTCACTTAAAAACAAACGTTTAAATCTAAAATTATTTGAAAAATCTTTCATTATTGATTGCTTTGTATATCTTCTTGACTTACTAAGATTAATAAAGCTTTCAATCAATTTAATCAACTCACTTCCAAAGTTAAGGTCTTGATTATTGGTGATTCGTTTGTAAATTTCTTCAGAGTTACGAGGTTTGAAAACAACACCCTCTTTTTCTAACATTTCTTTCAGTTTTGCTAAAAGTACATGATCTCTGTTATAATATGAATACGTTTCTAAAAGCTTAGTATTATTCTCAACATGAGTTCTTCTTTTAACTTCAATATCGTCTATATATTTTTTTTCATTGTGGGGTGTTAACCATTTAGCCCTGTTGTTCTCATCCACACCAAAATGCTCCAACCAAATATCATAATCTTTTAAATAAAAGTCGGGGCGATATACTATACCTTTTATTGGGTAAGGTTTCTCATACTCGTACTCAATACCATTTAAAAACAAGAAATTAGCGATTGTTAACTCTTCTACGCTTTTAACCTTTTCACCTTGTAACGCATCTAATGAGGTTTTTGATCTTAAAGTTCGATAATCTATACCCTTTTCTACATCAATTTTTGCACCTAACGAATCAAAATTGTCATGTTCTTCAGGTATATTCAAATAGCATGCAACAAATTGAATGAATGCTTGCAGGGCTTCTTCGTCTTTAAAAATTTCTTCAGTCAGATAGTTTTTAATGGTATTAATTAATGTATTCTCATTTGTTACAGTTGGAATATTATCTTGATATTTTTTTATTATGCTATACCCTAATTTATGAAAGGTCATAGCTTGAACATTTAGTGATAACTTATTAATACGATCATTTAAATCACTTACAGTTTTTTCGGTGAATGATAATAATAATATCTCCTCGGGTTCAATTTTTTTCACTTCGATGAGATATTTTATTTTTGCTAAAATGGTCAAAGTTTTTCCTGAACCTGCACCTGCAATTATTAAATTAGAATACTCATCAGTAACTACTGCTGTACGTTGTTGTTCATCTAATTGTTTCCCTTCAATATTATTAAAATAATCATGTAACTTTTGAACCTGTGTCCTAACATAATTTTTATTATGATTAATCACATAGTCATCTAAATTAGCATATAGATCATTAAATTTACTTACACGCTCTTCTTTAGCATAATAAGATGTTTTATACTTAAAGAATTTCGCAGAGACCTTAAATTGCTCCTTTATTTTATTTTTATATACCCAAGTTATATAATCATCGAATCCTTCTATAAGTAGGAAAAACTCATTGATATGTTGAAGATGTACTAAATAATTTGGGTCCTGGTATTTATTTTTCGCCAAAAAAATTAACCTATTAACAACAACGATAACAATAATAAAAACAATAATTAAGAATAGTAACATTTGCTATTTATATTGGTTATTACTTTTTCAAACTGATTAAATTAACTCAATTATCTAATAAAAATTGGGACGGTTTCATGAGGATTAGTCGTACGAGTGGTTTGGAATGATACCGTAATCGTTATCAGCTTTATTAAAGTAAAAATATTCAATCAGCATAACCTACTTCTTATCAATACTTTTCTTAAAATTAAGCTCAGGTAAAATTATCTTAACCTCATTTTCTTTGTCTTCTCCCTTCCAATAAACAATAAAGTTTACCTTCGCACTTTTGAACTCATATCCTCTTTGTTTATATCCGATCAAATCCTTAATAAAGTTACGTGAGAACTTTAACACCAATTCATTTTTATCATTCTTACAACCTTCTTCCGAGAAATGCAACTCATCACCACTCTTTAAAGTACTGATTCGTTTTTGTATAAATTCAAAATAGCTTAAATATAAATCTTTATGTGATAATTGAATCGTTAAGTTTGATGGTTTAGCATAAACTTTATCACATTCAGTCCTTTCCAAACCCTGTACCACAAACTTATCTAAATAACTTCCGTCTAGGTGAATAGTTAAGTTACGTTTAGCCCTTGTCATGGCTACATAAAGTCCGCGTTTCCTTTCTTCATTAGATATATCAAAATTTTGTAGATGAAGGAACACATTATCAAATTCTCTGCCCTTTGATTTATGAATCGTAGAAACCAAAATAATTTCACTATTTACATTTATGAAATCCTCTAATTTTGATTCTCTTATAAAAATTTCGAAATCAGTTTTGTACTTGGTTTTTGAAGCAATCCGTTCAAACTCTTTTATTAAATTATTGCATATCTCTAATTTAGGACTACGCAGATATTCATTTATTAAACTTCGTTTGGCATTGCCCCAAACATCATCACTAATCACAAATGTATCTTCCGTTAAATTTAACTGATTAAGAAAGAAACGAACCTCATCGAGATTATATAAACTAAATTCTTTATTAGTTTGAATTAGTTTCGCTTGAAGCCCATTTTCTATTAAAAGCCCAACAATCAGTAATGCATCATCATTATTATGTGTTAATATACAAGTTGTTCCTGAAAGCCCGGAAGTTAGTATGTCTTCTATTAAAGGTAAGATGAGTTCATTCCCTTTGTGATGAACAATTTTTAAGTTACCCAAATCAGGTTGATGTGGTAGAATAGGAACTTCTTTGAGCCTGTGTTTAATTGTTTCAGCAAGCTGATTTGAGAAGTAGACTAAATTAGCTTTGCTTCTATAATTTTTAACAAGCTCGTACTTGGTAGCGTTTTTATCTTTTATAAAGCTTATCAGGTATTTTGAATTTGATCCCCTAAATTCATAGATGTTTTGATCATCATCACCCACTAAAATTACCCTCATTTCCTCATTCCTATCCATCAATGTCTTAACCAATTCAAACTCGGCTTCATTCATATCCTGAGCTTCATCAATAACTAAAACGGTCTTTGTAATTCTATTAGCTTCAACTTCATTATTTTTAATTTTATCAACTGTTACTTTTATAATTGATTCCGAATCATGAATTGTCCCAATTTTTCCTAATAAGTCAAAACAATATGAATGAAAAGTTTTGATATCAATATAATGTGCTGCATTTCCAATGAGTTCAATCAATCGTTTTTTAAATTCAGTAGCAGCAGCCCTTGAGAAAGTTAGCATCAGTAATTGATCATGCTTCACGTCTTCCATTAAAAGTAAAGAGGCCAATTTATGAACCAAAACCTTAGTTTTTCCGCTACCCGGACCCGCAGCCACTACAATGTATGGTGATGTTTTATCGTCAATGATCTTCCTTTGCACGTCTGATAAGGAATCGAACAGTTGTTTATACTTTTTAGGAGTGATGTTACGGTTAATTTCTAAAGCTCTTGCGCCTTTGAAGTACTTATTGAGAAAAGATGGAAAGTTTAATCTAAAATAATCATCAACAAAGGTTAAGGCTCGCGTCGAATCATCTATCATCTTTTTGGCATACTCCCCAACGATATGAATTTGTTGGACTTTATGATTATAAAACTGATTCAGTTTTTGATAATCTTGTTCTTTATATTGAACTCTATTGTTTTGTTCAATCCTTTCAATGGTAAGTTTATTATAAACAACCATAAAACCACCTTCAATTTTAATGGCATTAATTCGAGAAAGAAAAAATAACGAATCCTCAATTTCTTCCGTAGTTGGTTTATAATTAAATAAACCCTGATTCTGTTTTTCGAATTGGGCTTGTAATTCAAGAATTGAAAACTCGGTTAAAATTTCTTCTTGGGAAGTATCAACTTCATTTAATGATTTATTACTTTGGCTATACAAATAACTTACAATAAAATTAGCTATTTGATGTCGTTTATCAAGTCGCTCGTTTAAGATATCCTGACTCTGACATGCAATCCCCGCTATATAATTCTTTGAATAATCTTTGTTATATCTTTTTATCCAGTTTTTGATTGCCCAATAATTAATAATTGTTTTTATTTTGTTTGGAGTTACATCTTTGTATCCTTTTGTTTCTGCATCCTCATTTAATTCTTTGATGTGAAATATCCTTTCCTGTTCATCAAATAACTGACCTAAATATTTTTCTATACTTGCGAAATTTTGAACAATGGCAAGTGAACGATTTTTATGCTCGCCCCTTTTGATAAAGGCCCTTAAGTCTTTGGCATCAGCAAGAATTTTTTCATCCCTTAATAAATTAATGATGGAAATAACTTGATTAATATTTATTCCTAAATGATCTGCAAGATAATCAACCCTTGATTCAGCTTCATCAGTATCAGACGATTTACTACTTTTACTTGAAAACAAACTTTTTATTATTCTTGTGGCTGATATCTTTTGTTCTTTGTTAAACTTCCCGGAATTTTCTATTTTAATAATTGCATCTTGTGCTGATTTGGTTAAAATACTATTGGCAAAAACTCTAGGTACATTATGTTTACGTATAATGTAACCTGCTTCTTCTAATGCAGCAATGGCCGTTGTTACTCTTGTTTCAATTTCATTTACATTATCATCCCAACCTGCTGTTCGCGCAATTTCTAAAGCTGATTTTTGAATGCTTGATTTTGTTTTAGTTAAAAATTTTATTGCATTCCAGATTTGCTTTATCTCGTGAATATTTATTTTAGTTTGATTCAATAAAATAAAATGCTTACCTAAGTCTTCCTCATTAAAAAGTACATAACAATCCGCATTGATGTTTTCATCACGTCCGGCCCTGCCTGCTTCCTGAACATAATTCTCCAATGAATCTGATATCTCATAATGTATAACCATCCCAACATCTTTTTTATCAACCCCCATTCCAAAAGCAGATGTTGCAACCATAATCTGTACCTCGCCGGAAATAAATGCATCTTGATTGTTTGTTTTTTCACGACTATCCATTTTACCATGAAATGCCCTAGCGTTAAATCCATCTTCGTTTAGTCGTTCTGCAATGATTTGAGCACGTTTGGTTCTTGACACATAAATGATGGTTGGACAATTTTTCTCATTGATTAAATCACGAACTGCATTATACTTTTCTTCATCATCCTGTTTAGCAAATACTTCATATTTCAAGTTTGTACGAGAAGCTTTTGATGGAAAAACTTCCAGTTGAATACCTAACTTATCATTAAAGTAAGCACAAATATCTTCAATTACCTTTTGTTTTGCTGTTGCCGTAAAACATGAAATCGGAATACTTTCATCAAGATTCTTTTTCTCCTGAATTTGCTTTATAAAATCACCTATATACAAATAATCAACCCTAAAATCTTGACCCCAAGAAGAAAAACAATGCGCTTCATCTATCACAAATCGAACAATCTTTCGTGTCAATAACAATTTTTCTATTGTTTTAGAACGAAGTGACTCAGGAGAAATATAAAGTAAAGATGCCCTTCCATCCATAATTCGCTCTATAGATTTTGCTCTTTCAATTGGATCAAGCAATCCATTGATAGTTACAGCCTCCGTAATTTGGATTTTCTCAAGATTATCAACTTGATCTTTCATCAATGACTGTAATGGAGAAATCACAACAGTTAATCCTTTTGAATGTTCACCGGCCATTAATGCAGGAACTTGAAACGTTATTGATTTTCCGCCACCTGTTGGAAATACTGCTAATAATGACTTATTCTCAACAGCCGATTTAACGGCCTTTTCCTGCAATGGTTCGCCTTCATAAGTTCTGTAACTATCATACCCAAAATATTTTTTTAACCCAAGATGAACGTCAAAAGCTTTGTTACAATATTTACATCCTGTTAAACACGGTTTACTGCGTAACAAAAACATAAGTTTATCAACTTTTGGAAAGTTGCGTAAAACCCAAGGTGGCGTAATTGAATACCGATTGTTACAATTAATTAATGCTAAACAATAGGCCAGTTCAATCGAATGCTCTGTAATCATCTGTTGAAGATTCGCATTTTCACATATTGATGAACTGAATTTATGCCTTATTAATTGTTCAATTGGATGATTGTTGATACTATATCCAATGTAATGGAAAAATGATTTAAATTCAACCTTGTCCTTCAATAACAAATAAAAGATTTCTTTTAGATCTTCTTCTGTTTGATTAAATGCAGTAACTTCATCTAAAAAAAGATCCCTTGCCTTCTTAGCATCATTTAAAGGATTATTCATATCCTCCGATTGCAACTTATCATCTTTCAATAATGCATGATAAGGTCGAGTTGGGAAAAGTAAAGGAGATAAATATAAGGTGTCTACTACATGCTTTATCTGTTCATGATTAAATGATATTGCTTTAGTTAAATATTTTAAATCGTGATGAATGATATTATGACCACATATAAATTGAACCTCATGAATAAAGTTAAATAATTCGGAAACATTTGACTTATGATAAGTGCTTCCGTCATTCTTTATGCAACCAATATCAAGAATCTTTCCGGTTTTTGGTTCAATTTCAGTATCAATAAATGCTATAGATTTCATTTAAATACATTCCCCCTATGCCATTCTAAATTTTCTTTCATTGGATAATAACTCTTTATCTTGGGTAATTGAATTCGTTTGCCTTCAAATACCTTTAAACTATAATTCGATTGCTCTTCTGCAAATACTTTCGAAACCATTACCTTGAAGTTATCATCTATGGCTATCAACCCCCTGTCGAATGCCCGATGAAGATTTGGACACAAGGCAATACCATTGGTTACAGTATCATCATAACTAATGCTAAATGGTACAATATGACAAGCATCTATCATTGAAATATTAGTAACGGTTTCTACCTTCATCCTTGAAATACAACAAGTATTATTATAAATTTTGGGTATCTCTCGTTTAAATAAACTGCCTCTAATAAATACCTCCTCTTCATTCTTTTCTGCTAATAACGCTTTAATCTCTCGCTTGTATTTTTCAGGTGAATCATGCAACACTTTCTGCTCAAGTTCTCCAAATTGCATGTTGGCGTTAATGCTTACTAATGCATAATGGTTTCGTGTTATCGGAAAATATTCAGCCAATAAAAAATTGGTCAATAGTTGGTTCATATCCTTATCCTTAGCTAATAGCACGAAATCAGCATCAACTGCAGCATAAGCTATATATGCATTCAACCTGAATAAACTTTTAACACTTGTATGTATTTGATTGATATCTTGAAGCACCCCATTGGGAACTAAATGCCAAAATTTTTCGCTATTTAAATGATAGAATGGATAAGATATTCTACACTCATGATTGGTTACTACTAATACATTCAAATTGGCTCTAAATACTGTTATTAACTCAGGTGTGATGTAAATCTTTTCATCTAATATTAATCCTTTACGATATAACTCTAATACTGTAAGTAATAAAATCGGCTTGTGCGGAGCGTTTCCGTGTGAACGATCTATTCTTAACTTTTTAAACAGTTTAAGGTATTTAGAAAGGATTTCATCCAAAATGGCCAAAACATTTATTGTGCTACCATTCAAATTTAACCGTTTATTCATATTTATCAACCCTAGTATTCACGCTTAATTAACCCTATTTGTTGCTGTAGTTACTGCTACTCCTAATGATTTTATGAAATAAACTTGAGGATAAAACACTTATAACAAATGTTGGGGAAAGCATAATTTATTACGACAACTCTACTGCTGTAATCAATAATAAAAAGACTATATTTTCACTAGCAAAAAGAGTGTTTTCACTCTCCCATTTATTTTTTGGCTTTGGTTTGTGCTTGTATAAACTTTTCTATTTGATTCAACTTGTTTATATCAACTTTGTTTCTACTTGATGCCGGTGAACGCATGGTTTCACAATACTTACATGGTGGTAAGGTTGTATCGCGTTGATGCAATTGTATAGTATCGTTATGGTTATTGGCAGATTCATATACTTCATAATACAATAATGGCCTACAAGGAAAGGATGCGGGTGATTCGCAATAAAAACACTTTTTAAGTATAAATAAATTTGAAGTGGTTATCTGTAAGGTGCTTTGTGGTGAGGTTGAAAGCAGATACATAACTGAATCTTCCATGGCTTTAATATCTACAGCATAATAAACCGTATCAACCCGAAGTTTAAATAAATTGTATGGCTGTTTCTTTGATGCATGTGGCATTGGTGTTGGGATTCCTTGCACAATAACATATTCATTACAATTGCAACGGTAATGATATTGTTGTATAACCGAATCAAATTGTAACTGTGCCGAAGCTATTAAAGGAAACAACAAACATAATTGCACTAAAAGTTTGCTCATAAGTTTATTAATATTGCAACCTTGTTGCAGCAATAAAACCACTTAAAATATAACAAGTAGCAGCAAGATAACAGTTGTTTACATCCAAACGTACATACTTGCAGATGCTAATCTACAGCCTCTATTATATTATTTAATAATGGTTTGTTCGCGATCCGGACCAACCGAAATAACGCTAAGTGGTAAACCTACTTGCTCTTCAATATAGGTCATGTAAGCTTTAAAACTTTCCGGTAATTGTTGGTAGGTTTTAATTTGTGTAAGATCTTCGTGCCAGCCTTTAAATGTTTTAAACAAAGGTTTAATTGGGGCATCGTTAAAGTTAAACGGAATATCAGAAATTCGCTCTCCTTCAATATCGTAAGCATCACAAACCGGAACAGTTTCAAAACCACTCAGCACATCACTTTTAGTACAAATTAAATCGGTAACACCATTTAACATTACCGAGTATTTAAGGGTTGGTAAATCGAGCCAGCCTGTGCGGCGCGGACGACCGGTGGTGGCTCCAAACTCGAAACCTTGTTTACGCAATTGTTCACCAACTTCATTATGTAATTCAGTAGGAAAAGGACCACTGCCCACACGTGTGCAATACGCTTTAAAAATTCCATATACCTTGTTTATTTTTTGCGGTGCCACACCTAATCCGCTGCATACGCCGCCGGTAATGGTATTTGAAGAAGTTACAAATGGATATGTTCCAAAATCAATATCTAATAAAGTACCCTGAGCTCCTTCGGCTAATACTTTTTTACCTTGTTGAAGCAATTCGTTTAAAAAATATTCGGAACTAATGATTTGAAATTGTTTTAAAAATTCAACAGCTTCAAAAAATGCGGGTTCGTGTTCTGCAAGGTTATAAGTAAAGTTAAACCTATCGAGCAATTGTTTGTGGTTTGCAACAGCTTGTTCATATTTCTGCGTAAAATTTGGGGTGATAATATCTCCCACGCGCAAACCACTTCTTCCTATTTTATCTTGGTAGGTTGGACTAATACCGCGCAAGGTTGAACCAATTTTATGTTCACCTTTATGCGCCTCACTGGCGGCATCCACCAAACGATGTGTAGGTAAAATTAAATGAGCCTTTTGCGAAATGTATAAATTTTTCCGAGGATCAACACCCGAGGCCATTACCTTTTCAATTTCCTTTTTTAAAGTTACCGGATCAATCACCACACCATTACCGATAATGTTAATGGTATGTTGATGAAAGATTCCTGAAGGAATGGTATTCAACACGTGCTTTTGACCATTAAATTCAAGTGAATGTCCGGCATTTGGACCACCTTGAAAACGAGCAACTACATCATATTTTGGTGTAAGTACATCAACTATTTTTCCTTTACCTTCATCGCCCCATTGGAGCCCTAAAACAACGTCAATCATGTTATTTATCTTCCGGATTTGACTCCGATTATTAATTAAGAAATTATTTTTTCACAAGTTTGGCATTTGCCATGTTCCACCTTTGGATTTCCAAACAGGTGTAATGAATGTTCTGTTACTTCAAAATGCAACAAGTCACCCATCATACTTTTTATTTGTTGGATGCGGGGATCACAAAATTCAAGAATTCGGTTACAACGGTTGCAAATCATGTGGTCGTGTTGTTTATATCCATACGCTCCCTCGTACCGGGCTAAGTTTTTACCAAACTGATGTTTAGTAACCAGTCCGGCTTCCAACAATAAATCAAGTGTATTATAAACAGTAGCTCGACTTACCCTGTAGTTTCTGTTTTTCATGTGCACGTACAAGGTTTCCACATCAAAGTGCTCTTTATTACTGTATATTTCGTCGAGTATGGCAAAACGTTCAGGAGTTTTACGTTGTTGCTTTTGTTCAAGAAACGTAATAAATAGTCTTTTAACTTCTTCTTTAATCTGTTCTGTTGACTGATTTAAGTGCATAAGCCTTACTGCATTTAGGTTGCAAAATACGTTAGATTTTATGTTAAATAAAACTTAGTTAAAGAAGTTATTCTAAACTTACTAACGCTTTTGGAATACTGCTAAGCTTACACCATTATTCCAGCAATAGTGGCCGAAAGGTAAGAGGCCAGTGTTCCGCAAATCAAAGCTTTAAATCCGAGTTTGGCTAAGTCAGCACGACGAGAAGGTGCTAATTCTCCAATACCACCAACCTGAATGGCAATTGAACTGAAGTTGGCAAATCCGCACAAAGCAAAACTTGCTATTACAACTGATTTAGGATTTAGCGTATTGTTATTTAGCAAAGGTGTAAGTTGTGAGTAGGCTACAAATTCATTAATAACCATTTTAGTACCCATTAACGAACCTACAACCGTTGTGTCTTGTGAAGGCACACCCATCACCCATGCAAAAACAGAGAATACAGTTCCAAAAATTTTATTCAAACTCAATACTTCTTTTCCAACAATTAAGGTTTCGCCTTCTGCTTTAAACCAATTAGGAATCTCGGCCACCTTGGCCAAAATAATATCACCTAAAGCAATTAATGCAATAAAACCAATAAGCATAGCCATTACATTCAATGAAACTTTAAGTCCGTCGCTGGCGCCATGCGAAATAGCATCTAAAATGTTGGCGTGCGATTTTTTAACTTCTAATTTCACGGCACCTTTGGTGGGTGATTCTTCAGTTTCAGGCCAAACGATTTTTGAGATTACTAAAGCGCCCGGAGCTGCCATAATACTGGCTGCCAACAAATACGGAGCGGGAACTCCCATTGATATATAAACAGCCATAACACCACCGGCAATACAGGCCATACTCCCACTCATGCTTGCCAGTAATTCACTCATGGTCATAGTTGATAAATATGGCTTAATCATAATTTGGGCTTCTACCTGACCAACAAATGCACTTGAAATATTACTCAAGGCTTCGCTTCCACTTACCCGCATAACTGCATGCACAATACGTGCAAAAAAGGAAACGATAATTTGCATCAATCCGATATGATAGGCAATGTTTACCAACACAGCTACAAAAATGATTGCCGGCATAATTTTGAGGATAAATATATAACTACCCGAACCCAATATCGGTGCCAACAGTTCAGGACGAACCAAACCACCAAATACAAACTCACCACCTTGATCGGCCAGTTCTAACAGTTTTTTGATGGCATTACCAAGTTTTGCAAAAATTTCTTGCCCAATACTGGTTTTTAAAATAAATAAAGCCAGCAAAGTTTGTACGCCAAGTCCGCTAAACACCAACCGGTAGTTGATGGCTTTGCGATTATTAGACAACAAAAATGCTAAAGCAAGTATGAGTACAACTCCTAGTAATCCCGTAAATCTTTCCATATAATCAGGTAATCATTATTTTTTTCTTCTGTTCAACTCATCACGCAGTTTTGCTGCCTTTTGATAATCTTCGTCGTGAAGTGCCTCGTTCAATTTTTCTTCCAGTTCCTCTTTACTCATGCGTGTAAGTCCACCTTCACCGGATGGAGTTGCCGAACTGCCATAAGCAGGTTCATCAATCATATCATCTTCCGTCATATCTTCGGTAAAAATCATCCCTGCTTCTGCCATAATATGTTCATGTGTATAAATCGGACATTTAAAGCGAACGGCTAGTGCAATTGAATCGCTGGTTCGTGCATCAATCTCACGAATTTGTCCATCAAATTCACAAACCAGCTTGGCATGAAATACCCCATCAACTAAATTATAAATTTCCACTTCAATAATTACAATATCGAAGGTTTTGGCAAAGTTCACAAACAAATCGTGAGTCATTGGCCTGAACGGAACAATTTTCTCTATTTCAATAGCAATAGCCTGTGCTTCGAAACTACCAATGATAATTGGTAATTTACGACGTCCATTCTCTTCGCCAAGGATAAGGGTATACGAACCGTTAGTATGTCCGGAACTTAGTCCGGCAATATTTAATTTTACCTTACTCATTACACAAATTCCAATGAATTTCTTTCTTAGTGTTCAAACCTAAGGTAAAAACATAATATTTCAAATAAAATAAGGGGTTGTGGTATTCGCGTGGATAAGTAAATGGTTTACTTAAAAAAGCAAAAAAAATGCGGCTCGAAGCCGCATTCATTATAGGAAGTAAATTGATTTTTAATATTTAATAAACTTTGAACGGTAAATTGTTCCATTATTATTTACCTGAACGAAGTATGTTCCTTGAGGAAGCGATTGCACATTTAACTCTTGGTCATTCAAGTCATTTTCTGCTTGAAGTACAACCTTTCCGGTAATATCCATAATGTTTATTTGTTTGGTTCCGGCAAAGGAAGTGTTAATCCAAAGTTTTGTTGAAGTTGGATTTGGAAAAACATTAATTGGTTGTGTGGCATTTACAATATCTATAACTCCGGTAGCCCAGGCACGAGCAATAAAGGTTGCTGTGTCAAAATTGGGAGATCCTTCATTGTAGTTCAATAATATTTTTACAGTTGCCGTACCGCTTACATTATCAACATTATAAAAATCAACTTTTAGTGGACCTCTACCTCCAATACCTAACTTAAATGAACCCGCATCATTTAATTGTTTGTTTGTCATACACTCATTAGGATCACAAAAATCTGTTCTCCATCCTGTAGGAACTGTTCTTTCAACAATTTTCCACGTAATATTGGTATCACTAGGATTGGTTGCGTTATTGGTTATCACCACCTGAGCAGAGATACCTTCTACAGCATCAACAAATCCTTCAACACTTTTTGCTCGAGGCTCAACCGCAATTTGCTGACCAAATACTAAGGAAGCTTGCATGGCTCCGAAAAGTAATATGTAAAGTTTTTTCATAATATTTTAAAAACGCAAAATAAGTATTTGTTTTTTTAATAACAAATTAACATATTCGAATAACTAAATAAATACTTAACAAAACTAAACTTATGAAAAAGCATCATTTACTATTAGGCGCAGCAATTATTTCCGGCTCCTTGTTTTTTGCTTCTTGTTCTGACTCGTCGGAAGAAGAAACAAAACAACCAACCAAAAGTAGCACTGGAAGAATTTACCGGCGCATGGTGCGGATGGTGTGTTGACGGACACTATTTGGTTGACCAATTAATGAAAAACAATCCGAACAAGATTGTACCAATCATGGTTCATCAAGGTGATGCCATGCAAATCAATTATTATAGTTCTTTCTACAGCCCTAAATTTCAAGTTACAGGTTTCCCAACAGGTAGCGTAAACCGTATTCCGGGCTCAAGCGGAGGCTTAGCTGTAAGCCGCAGTTTATGGACAAGCATGACGAATACCGAATTAGCTAAAACTGCAACTTGTGGTATTGCTATTGATGCAACTGCTATTACAGGCACTACAGGTAAAGTAAAAGTGAGAGTAGGC
>JALONK010000064.1 GCA_025454975.1 Bacteroidia bacterium | reverse complement strand
TTGGTCGGCTTGTATGCCTACTTCAGGAATATGCACATAGTCAATGCCCACGCTTGCACAATATTTTTTCAACTGGCTTTTGCTAAAGCCGTATTTCATGCTCAACGGATTGTTGCGAACATCCACCAAAACTTTGACATCGTTTTTCAGCAAACGAACCAAATATTCTTCCAGCGAAATGCCTTCATAACCGATGGTAAACAGCACTGTTTTACTGCTTTTCGGTTTGGCTTTAGTAACTTTTTCCAATTCTTCTTGGCTCAAAATATTCTCGGCAACTTCGCTTTTAATGGCATAAAACGGAAAGTTGATATAAGTGTGTTTCATCAAAGCCGTTGCACTCATTTTTCCATAGTTGGCTTTTACTTCCTGCAACAGTTTAAGGTCGGCAGGTTTCAGTTGTTTCAGGTAATCGGTTGGGTCTTTTTTGGCAATGGTTTTTTCATCTTCGGTTAAAAAGCCCCTTGTAACCATTGCCGTCATATCAGCATTGGCAGAGTAGGAGTAGCAACCAAATTTGTAAGGGATAAAATCATATTCGGCTTTTACTTGCTTGTTAGTAAACAGGAACAACAGTTTTTGCAGGAGAATTTTCTCCAATTGCCCATCAAATAGTTGCAGTAAAGCCAGTATTATTTTTCTTCTGTAAAACACAAGACAAAGTTACAATTTAAGGGGGCGAAATCAATTTACAGAAGCAGTTAATTTTAACTTACACCTGTTGATAGTTTTAACTAATCCCAATTTGTATACAGAAGTCAGTAATGACTTGCTCTTTGGGTAAATGGTCATTTTTAAGTTGACTTATTTTGGAAATATGTTTGCCTTCCAATACCAGTCATGTTTATTCAGTATTTCAGCATATCAACACTTGCATTGAAATGTGCTGCAATAACCAGTCGTAAATTTACTCTTCTTAATGTTTTACAATTTAAAGTTATGTTTTTTCTACTATTAAATTGTACTGTTTTTTTAGGATGATTAAAACAGAACTGCTGAGCTTGATTTAACTACGTCAGCTTCAATTTCGGCAAACGGCTTTTCTGTGCCGTTTTTCTCTGCTATGTCCGCTATTATCTTGTTTACAAATTCATTGTTTTTAAATTTCATTGCATACAGTTGTGGGTTGCAAATTAATTTTTCTATTTCGATTAATCTTTGCCCTGAATGCAAATAGAAAATTTCAACAAGTCTTAATTTGAAATAGTGGTTTGTTTCTTTTACTCTCACATACTCTAATAAATAGGCATTAAAATTATTTATATTCTGAAAATTTACTGTGGGCAAAAGATTCAATTTTTGTCCAACGTTTATTAATGAGTTTATGAATTCTTTAGAAGGAAGTTCATCATTTATTCTCTCCCTATAGTTTTTCTTTAGAACTCTTAATTGTCTTAGTATTTCAAAATCACTTGCGTCAATATCCTTTGATTTTAATAAGTCGTCTATAAGATTAAGTAAAGAAAATTTGTTTTTTTTGCTTTTAGCACTTTTTAGAATTAAGTAATTCCTTATACCAACATAGCAACAGTCGCAAAACCAAGCGTAGCCAATTTTACTATCTGGAATATTTTTCAGAAAGTCAAAATACTCAATAGACTCTTTGATTTGTTCTGATGATGGTCTAGATTTCTTATGATTCTTTAGGATTTCAGCCAACAGTCCTTTATAGTCAGTTAAAATTTGCGATTCAAGTTTTAGATGTTGAATAAACAAACTTCCTTTGTCTGAAAGATATTTTAGTTTTTTATAAGTGTAAGTGCTGACGGAATATCCATCTTTCTCATACTTAGCCTTTAATGCATTGATTATTGAATAGGAGTCTGATACTATTAACAAATCCTTGTCGCTGTATTTGTCAAAGTTTGGCCTAAGTGATGACCCAAATATTGCTATACTGTAAGTTTTCATTTTACAAATCGGTTTAATATGATTGTTACTAAGGCGCTCAAAAAAATAAAGCCAACAATACTTTGAAATGTAAGCCAAAACATTCCATAATTAGTTGTTGCTTGAAATTGGGAATCTACAAGTTTAGTCGTTACATCTAGAGTATAATAAAAATTAGAGGCCATATTTACAGAATCTCTATCATAAACGCTTATTGCTAAGTCCTTTTGGGTTAATTGATATTTTGGCCAATTGCGATAGTTGATTACAAAAAACAAAATAAAAATACTGGCAAATGATAGTATAAAGTTTCTCAGTCTTAACCCATAGCCAAAAAAATTACGATATAACCAACTTAGTGGGTATTGTTTAATGAATTCACCAATAGATATTTCATATGGCTTTTTGTTCCAAAATTTATTTATTGCTAATCTGTCCTGCCATTTTTTGAAATTGTATTCTGCAAATCTTCTGAATTTAGATTGTCCTTCATCAATTGAATTATTTATTAGTTGTTGAAATAAATGAACAGCAACATTTGAGTGACCTATCTTGCTAAAGCAATTTGAAAAATTACTTGGATTAACATAAGTCTTTGAAATTTTAATTTTATAAGTATTGCAATTTTTGAACTTTCACTTGTGGAATTCACAATTTTCTATTTCTGTCCCAATAAAGAGACAATATTCAAATGAACAATTAATGAATACCACCTTGTCGAGTTTCGTTTTGCTAAAACTTACATTATTGAAATACGTGTCTATAATCTTAAATTTTGCATACGGTGGTAATGGCTGAAGAATGGGAGGTTCATATAAAACATTCCTTAAGTCCTTACTTCTTTTTAGATGGTCAGCAAGTTCTTTTTCAGTCTTGAAAGTCTGATATGGTTCATTCAATTTGAAAAAGTCTGTCAGCATATTTTACAATATTATTAATTTATGTCCTCTTTTTAAAATGGCACTCAACGGATTGCAGCTACAAGAAGTTGGCGATTTCGAAGTATAAAACTTGATACGAAGCATAAAGCATTATTTAACCACTGAACTGCCACTTTGGGGTAGGTGCTGTTACCTGCTGTGCTTATTTGTTCTTCGATTTTCATACACCATTGTCAATTGCCAGTAAATAAGAATATGGATTATTTCTCAACCTGTCCTTTTTGTCCACGTTGTAAGAAACTAAAGATGAAATAACCGACACTCCTGCACCTGCCAACAGAGCTTGTGGTAATGATAGTCCCAATAACGTCATTGGAATTGCTGTTGCACTTGTTGAAAAGAAAGATACTTTCATAAAATTGTCCGCAGTCCATTTGACCCCAGCACCGTCCAATGATTTCTTAAAATTATTATAAGCTGGTAAAAATTCATCATTATAAACATCTTCGATTTTCTGCTTATACGCTTCAATGGATGTATTCTTAGGTATGTCCTTTGTTAGTTTTGCAATGTTTGTTCTAAAATCACCTAATTCGTCTCGGTGACGTTTTTTGAAATTTATAACGTCTTCTAAGGATGAAGTCTTTGAAACTTTTATTCCCTGAATAATTAAGTTAGTCAACAATCCTTGGGCAAGTTGAAGATGCCTCTCATTTCTTTGATGATTGTAGAAGTCGTAATCCCTACCCTTGATAGCAATTTGATTGTCAAGTCGAACCAAATCTGAAAGGTTAGAAGTTAACGAATTGTCAGTTAAAAGGGCTATTGCCTTTTGTTCACATATTTTATTTGCAAGGAGAGTCATATAGAAAATGGCAAAATTGCTATCTACCCGAAACCAGCCTTCGTCAGTCATACTTCTACGAAGTTGATGTTGAATCTCATAAGGAAGTTTCTCAGGATGAATATCAAAAAGGCGACTTACATCCCTCGGCAATTTTTCTCTATGAATTATTGAATTTCTACCTCTTCTTTTTGTCAGAAGTTGAAACCCTTCATTTGTATTCAAATAGTTTAAAGTGTCTGCGGTCAATGCCTCAATGAGGTCAATGTCTGGATTTACAGGCATAGGTTTTAAAATTCCTACATCTGACAAATACTGGGTAGTATTCTCTTGATATGGGTTATCAATTGAAGATGGAACAATTGTGTTTATTTCGTCCCAGAACAAAACTGCGTTTTTCAACCAGTCTTCGTTTCTGATGTCGATTGTCGGATAGAATAAAGCTTTAGTAAATCCCATATTTGATTTTTTTATGTTTTAAAATTTTGTTGGTCGTTTCGGTCACAGTATTGCAGTCAACTACCTCATACACGAAGTCCTTTCTCGCTTATCACACCAATTTCGGGCATACATGCGAAACTTACCTTCTTTGGTTATAACATCTTTAATAAAATTTTTGGCTGCTGTTTGATGTATGGTTTTCATTTGTGTTCAACGGATATACAACTACTAAATAACTAAAATAAAATTAGAATAGCAAGAGAAAATTTTATTGCTTAGAAATGTTTAAGGGTAACTATCGAGTAAATAAATTTTTGTTCATTACCACAATTGATATTAGCATATGATTTATTTTTACGACTCAACAGCTTAACATCAGTCCTCTGTAATTAAAACAAGTGCTCTATAAAAACACTAAACGAAGCTACAAACTGACCTCATACAACACTTCTTTAAGCAATAAGAGCACAATAAATTTATAACTATGATTTTTAAGTTATTTAAAACCAAAGCCTATAAACAAGCGATTAGCATTGCGTTTTTCTTTATTATTTGGGTTGTGTTTTTGAAAAAATAGTTGTGCGTTGGTTACGTATGTGTTAGCAGATGCTTCTTATCATTTTCCTGTTACTGGTACTTTAAATGTTTTGATGATTGGTTCGGAAAATGTTCTCTTTTCATACCTTGGTGTTACAATGATTTCGGTATATTTTTTGTCTTCATAATAATTTGTCTCCCAAATAACTGATATTTTAATATTAGCATCTATACCTTGAAATTGGTTGTCATTAAAAAGTCCAATGTAAAAAATACCTTGCGTTCTATCTGAATTTTTACCGTATGCAGCTATTCCTTTTCCCTTATCAAATTGCATAAATGATTCATTTGCCAAAAAAAGTTGGGCGTTGTAGTAATCGGTAATGAACCAATATGCGACATCTTCTCCCAACGTCGGCATTGCTAAACTTGAAACTGCTCCAATAGCAAGCCCAGCAAGTGGTCCTCCACCTAAAATTGTTGCCGCACCTGTGGCAATACTTTTTACTGTACTTATATTTTTTGCCCAAGCATCTGATGCTTCTTTTCCAACTCCAATCCAATAAGCCCAAGAAATAATTTTCTTCGTCTTGTAGGTTGTAATTTCGTTTTGTGGCAGTGATACTTGAACAGTTTTAAAGTTTTTATAATCAAGGTTGTTAATTGAATGAACTCTTTCCGTCTTGTCCATAATCATATCTTCAGAAAGTTCTGTTTTAACTAATTCTTTTTTTGATTTTTGAACATATGTAGTGTCATATCCAACTATTACATCTTTCGTGTAAGTATTATAAGTTGTCTCTTGTTTGGTCTCCCAAGTAACTGTTGAGTTGAAATTTTTGGTATCGTCACTTGAAGGTATTCTTTGAATTTTGATTTTACAAATTCGCGCAGCTAAAGCGGAATTTTTAAATCTAAAAATGTAAACTCCCTGTTTAGATACGTTAATGGTTTTGTTATCAACAAACTTTGTCTTGTAATCAGAAAATTTTGAATTGTTAGGATACTCTACAATTTCAATTTCTTTTAATTCTTTGTTGTCGGCTTCCTTGAAGTTAAATACAATTTTGTCACCCGTAGCAAAGCCAAAATAGAGTTCTTCTTCTTTCAGTCCACCAATTTTGATTGTCTGGTCGGTTACGTCAATCGGTTCTTGTTGAGCGTAACTTGACACAGTAAGTAATAGTAGTCCAATTATAGTTAAAATTTCCTGTTTCATTTTTGTCTTTCTAAGTTTAAATCTTATATTGATTGAGAATGCTGATAACGTTTACTGGTTTTGCTTTCGGTCGGATTTCTAAGCACGAAACTGAAAACTTGCACTAAAATTAATTAAAAGCACAAAACTCCAAGTTTGCACGTCACCCCTGCTGAAGCAAACTCGTCGTTAGAAGCTTCCTTTTTTGTTTTTCTTGTCATTTTGTTAGTTAAGTTTATTTAATGTCTTACCCGTTTCAGTAATATATTTCAAGAAATCAATACCCAATACTGTAATAATTACTCTGCCGTTCTCTAAAACTATAAGATTGAATGAATAGAGGAATTCAATATACTCTTCGTAAGAATAGTTGTCGTAAAACTTTGGACTTCTCTCTACCGCATAGTCGTAATACCTTTTCAAGCTTTCATTGTCTTCATAAGTGAAAGTATTCAATTGTTGAAGTATTAGTAACTGTGAACCATAAATTGAATTGTATATCAATTCATAATGCTTAATGATATACAACGCAATCGAATAATTCATTAATAATTCAGTCTTTTCTTTTTCGGTTGGTATACTGTCAAGATTAATTTCTTGTAAGACTGCTGATTTAAAAATTTCAACCGTTTCAAGTCGAAACAGACCTAATGCTCTGTCAACATTTGAAATCTGACGCTTTTCTTGTTTCTCGGCTGATTTTTGTTGTTCAGCCTCAAATGAAGTTCCACCGTGTCCGATTTTAGTCACTCTGTTAATTAAGTCAACAATAGGTTTTTTAATCAATAAAACTATTATTAAAACCAAAATGGGCCATTTTAATACATCTATTATCTGTATAATGTCAGTAATACTTGTTCCTGAGATTTGATTTGTCGAGGTTAATTTGTCGTTCATGTTTTTCTAATTACTTATCGCTGGTTAGGTCATTTACGCTTACCGCCAAATACCTTAAATCGAGGTACTCTCTCCACCGACCCCAATATAGGCTAGATACCAAACCAAACGCTCCCTTGTAATTACATTCCTAATAAAATTTTTAGCCGGTATGGTTTTCATTTGTGTTAAACGGATATATACAACTACTAAATAAGTAAAATAAAAGTGGAATGGCAATAAAAATGATTAGAAAAAATAAAGTTAGTTGGGTTAGTATGCCTGTTAAAACACTGATTGTTATCGTTTTTGCTATTCCTGTGGCGGCTTTGCATACAATACAACCGAACCTACAATAAGGTCGTGTATGGCATTTCTATTTTTATTTGTTGATACGGTAAGTAAGGAAATAATACCTAATAAAAATTTTATAATGAACCTGAGTATCGCTAATGGAAAGATAATATTTTTTGATTCGTCTGATTTTCTTTTAACCATTATGCCCATCATCTTATGTCCGATGGTGCACCCAAATGCACTTGTAAAAATGGGATCATAAAGCACAAAAATAAAAATGAATACTATCATCCGTGCGCTATCCGGTACATTATCAAACAATGAAAATAGGAGATAGGCAATAAACATAAAAATGATGGTAATAATCCCGTCGGCAACAATTGCTTTTACGCGGTCTAAAACTCCCGGAAAATTTTGCGTGGTATCCATTGTTTGATTTTTTTAATCCGTTATTTTATTTTCAATTAAAAGATTTTCTCACAATTAAACAATTCATCATAAGGATTCAAGGTTTATTAATTGTGTACTCCACATGTTTCATTTTATCAGAACCTTGGTGCAAGAGGATTTAGTTATGGCAGGCTTTAGGTAATGATGAGCAAAATCTTTAAGAACTCAATTTGATTGACACCGGCTAAAAATAAAATAGGCCCGCAACTTCGTTGCAGGCCACATCATCTACCCAAAATACCTTGCCTGCTAAAACGACCTATGGTTGGCAGTTTTGCGCAATTCTTCCGGTGTTAATGTCTTAAAATATTCGTACGTTATTTTTAACCCTTCGGCCCTGCTTACCTTTGGTTCCCATCCTAAAATCTCTTTAGCCTTGGTAATGTCAGGTCGGCGTTGTTTAGGATCATCAGTTGGTAACGGCTTCGAAATTAATTTTTGTGTGGTTCCCGTAAGTTTAATTATTTCTTCACCAAATTCTTTAATGGTTATTTCATCAGGATTACCAATGTTTACCGGATATGGATAATCGCTCATTAATAAACGATAAATACCTTCAACCAAATCATCAACATAACAAAATGAGCGGGTTTGCGAACCATCTCCAAACATGGTAAGGTCTTCACCACGTAATGCTTGTCCGATAAATGCCGGTAACACTCGTCCGTCGTTTAAGCGCATGCGCGGACCATACGTGTTAAAAATTCGAACAATACGCGTTTCTAATCCATGATACGTGTGATAAGCCATGGTCATGGCTTCCTGAAATCGCTTGGCTTCATCATAAACCCCACGTGGACCAACAGGATTAACATTACCCCAATATTCTTCAGGTTGCGGATGAACCGTTGGGTCGCCATACACTTCACTTGTAGAGGCAATTAATACCCTTGCATGTTTTACCCTCGCAAGGCCTAAACAGTTATGTATTCCTAATGAACCAACTTTTAAGGTTTGTATGGGAATTTTTAAATAATCAATCGGACTTGCAGGTGATGCGAAATGTAAGATATAATCTAAATTACCGGGAACATGAATAAACTTGCTTACATCATGGTGATAAAACTCAAATGCTTCAAGTTTAAACAGGTGTTCAATATTTTTTAAATCACCGGTTATTAAATTATCCATACCTACAACAGCATATCCTTCTTTGATAAACCTATCGCATAAGTGAGAACCTAAAAATCCCGCAGCTCCTGTAATTAATACTCGTTTTTTGTTCATGTTACCCTTTCTGTTGTGTGTTAATACCTATGCAATAATAGGCTATACCTAATTCTTTCATTTCATCTGCATCATAAATATTCCGTCCGTCGAAAATTACCTTATTACGTAATTTGGTTGATATAAGCTGGAAATCCGGCGAACGAAACTCAGGCCATTCAGTTGCTAATACTAAGGCATCAGCACCATCTAAAGCTTCATATTGCGCTTTGGCATAAGTAATTTTATTCCCGATAACTTTTTCAGTTTCGTGCATGGCAACAGGATCGTATGCTGTAACAGTTGCTCCGGCAGCTAATAATTTTTCAATCAACACCAATGATGGAGCTTCACGCATATCATCCGTTTTAGGTTTAAATGATAATCCCCAAAGTGCAATTTTTTTGCCTGCTAATTCTTGATTAAAATGCTTGTTAATTTTATGAAATAATACTGTTTTTTGATCGTCATTCACATCCTCAACGGCTTGTAATATGCGCAAGTGGTGCCCGTATTCCAGTCCGGTTTTTACCAAGGCTTTAACATCTTTAGGAAAACATGAACCTCCATAACCAATGCCGGGATAAATAAATTTATTACCAATGCGCGGGTCGCTTCCAATCCCTTTTCGCACCCAGTTTACATCAGCACCTACCAATTCGCATAAATTAGCGATATCATTCATGAAACTTATTTTAGTAGCAAGCATGGCATTAGCTGCATATTTGGTCATTTCGGCACTGGCTATATCCATAAAAATAATGGGATGCCCGTTTAATAAAAATGGCTTGTATAACTTTCTCATAAAGTCTTCAGCCTTTTTCGATTCAACGCCCACCACAATGCGGTCAGGTTTTAAAAAGTCTTCAACAGCAGCACCTTCTTTTAAAAATTCAGGATTGCTTGCCACGTCAAACGGAATATTGGCATTTCTTTTATTTAATGCCTCTTGAACAGTTTCTTTCACTTTGTGTGATGTGGTAACAGGTACCGTACTTTTTGTAACCACCACACAATATTCATTCATATGTTCACCAATTTCTGTGGCAACCCCCAACACATATTTTAAATCGGCACTGCCATCTTCGCCGGGTGGTGTTCCAACAGCAATAAACACCACTGATGCTTGTTGTATACTTTCACTTAAGTTGGTGCTAAAATTTAATCGTCCGGCTTCGGTGTTTCTTTCTACTAATTCTTCTAAACCGGGCTCATAAATGGGAAGAATGCCTTTTTTTAGTCGTTCTATTTTTTGTTGGTCAATATCAACACAGGTTACCTGTATGCCTACTTCGGCAAAACAAGTACCGGTTACTAATCCTACATATCCTGTTCCTACAACTACAACTTTCATATTAATTATTCAAATTTTGAGACGTAAATGTTTTTAATTGTGCAATGATATATTCAATTTGTTCGGCAGTAACTTCCGGACTCATAGGTAAGGAAATTACCTCGCTGCATAATTTTTCTGTGATGGATAAACTGCCACTTATCACCACATCATTTGCATAAGCTTTTTGGTGATGGAGTGGGATAGGGTAATATACCATACTTGGTATTTGGTGCTGCTGTAAAAATGCCCTCAGGTTATCGCGATTAATACCTTTACACTTTAAGGTGTATTGATGAAACACATGCGACGATTGTTTTACCCTGGCAGGTATTACATAGTTTGGATGCTGGTGAAAAGCTTTGTCATACGCATCTGCTACTAGGTTACGTGCCTGTTCATAGGCATCTAAATGTTTTAACTTAATATTTAATATAGCCGCTTGTATGGTATCAAGCCTCGAGTTAACTCCAATGTCATCATGATGGTATTGTATGTTTTGTCCATGATTGGCTATCATCTTCAATCGTTTGGCTAATGATTCATCCGAAGTAAACATAGCACCGCCATCACCTGCACAGCCCAAATTTTTCGATGGAAAAAACGAGGTACATCCAATATGTCCGATAGTTCCTGCCCGTTTACGGCTACCATCGGCAAAGGTGTAAATGGCACCTATGGCCTGCGCCGTATCTTCAATTACTGCCAATTGATGTTTATGAGCTATGCCCATAATAGTTTCCATATCTGCGCATTGTCCGAATAAATGTACCGGTACTATTGCCTTTGTTTTAGCAGTAATGGCTGCTTCAATCAAAGAGGGATTAATTAAAAAGTCATCCTCATTTACATCCACTAAAACAGGTTTAAGCTTTAATAAAGCAATTACCTCAGCGGTGGCTACATAAGTAAATGCAGGTAATATTACCTCATCGCCCGGTTGCAGGTTTAGTGCCATCATGGCTATCTGTAAAGCATCAGTACCATTCGCACAAGGTATAACATACGGGGTGTTTAAATAGGCTGAGAGGTTGGCAGCAAATTCAGCAACTTGCGGACCATTAATATATTTCGCCGTTCGAATTACGTCGGCAATTGCATTATTCAATTCAGGTTGAAGCCTATCATGCTGGGCTTGCAGGTCAACCATTTGTATTGGTTTCATTAATCTGTCAAATCAGGTTAAGCGACAAATATACATTTTATGCAACTTACACAAAGCGTAATTGCTTAATCATCGTTTAATAACCTTAAATTCGGTTCTACGGTTAAGCTTTCGTCCGGCTTCTGTTTTATTATCGGCAACGGGTTGGGTGTCGCCATAACCTTTATAAGTAAGGCGATTAGCTTCAATACCATTACTAATAAGGTATTGATAAACGGCCTTGGCTCTATTGGCACTCAGTTCTATATTTTTAGCCTTTACACCGGTATTGTCGGTATGTCCGCCTAATTCAATAAATAGGGTAGGGTTTGATTTTAAAAAGGCAACTAACTTATTCAATTCCACTTTCGATTCTTCTTTTAAATCAAATTTATCTACTTCAAAAAACACATTGTTCAACACCACCTTTTCTCCCTCAGTAATTTTGTTTAACGGAACATCTAATACCAATGGGTCAACTGCTGTTTGGTTTTGTAAAGCAAAGTTTTCTGAATAAAACAAATAACCTTCTTTTGATACATTTAAAGCATAATTTTTATTGCCTTGCAAGCACACGAGAAAAGAACCGGTTACTTTGTTACTAAATGATTCAATTACAATTTTACCGGTAGCCAAATCAATCAATTCTATTTTTGCATTTAATTTAGCTTTTGAAATTTTATCGAAAACAGTTCCTTTTATGTAACCGGTTTTTAGCGGACGAGCCTGCTCATATAATTCAAATTCATAAATGTCTAAACCTCCAAAACCTTCCGGTCTCACACAAGCAATGTATGCATCAATTCCATTTGCTCCAATAGCCAAACAACGTTCGTCGTTAGGTGTATTTATAGGATAACCTAAATTCATTGGTTTTCCCCAGCGACCATCGGGATTTTTACGGGTGATAAATAAATCAACATTACCCATGCCCGGATGATAATCACTTGTAAAATATAAGGTTTGATCATCTTTGGCAATAAACGGTGTTTCCTCATTACCGGGCGTGTTAATTTCAGGCCCCATGTTCACAGGCATGCTCCAACGCCCTCTGTTGTAGGTCGACATCCAAATGTCCATTCCACCGAAACCTCCCGGCCTTGCACTGGCAAAATATAATACCTTTCCATCAAATGAAACGGTTGGCTGACTATCCCAACTACGCTTATTTATTGGTGCACCTAAATTGCGAGGTTCTCTCCAGTTTATGCCATCCAATGCACTAAAATACAAATCACAACTTCCTTCACCTTCGGGCCAGTTGCATCCTGTAAAAAAAACATATTCACCATCACTGCTCAAACTAATTGTTCCTTCATTATTTTCAGTATTAATAGGCGCTCCCATATTTCGAGAATCTTGCCAAAGGCCCTGCTCATTTTTATTGCTGATGTAAAAATCTTCGGTGCGGTTACTTTTTAAACGCGTGTATATTAATACCCTCGAATCAGCAGTTACCCCAGGAAAATATTCATCTAATGGGGTATTAATTCCGGCTCCCATATTTTTAGGAGAAAAGGGTACCGGATTTTCAATGGCTTTACTTCCGAAATTGGCCGTTATCAATGCACGTTCAACTTTATTGGCATCAATTTGGTTTCCACCTTTGGCTTTATATGCATTCAAATGTGTGGTTGGTCAGCACGCTCCACTGGATCATCACTGCCGAAGTCGCCGATGTCCACAGAGGCGGGAAAGGCTGGCTCTTCCGTGGGTTTGGCTGCCTTCTCGGGTTCTTCGTTATACTCTTCAATATCGGCCAATAACATATAGGCATCAATAAAACCTGTATCAGCCTCTATGGCTTTTTCAATAAAACCTTTGGCTTTAATTATATCCATTGAAGTGTAAGCTTTTAAACCTTCACCAAAAAATTTACTGGCTTTTTTATTGTTTGTTCCCGTAAATGGCTGTGCATTAAGTGGCGATGACATTAGGCCTAACCAACCCAAACACATCAATACAATAATTTTCATATCTTAAATTTATAGGGTAAATATAATAATTACATGGGATGTCAAAAATTAAGCCGAAACTTTAAACAATAATTCATTGATTGTTAAAATATAAGCTATTTAATTAAGGATAAAATGCCTGCTATATCACTTGGGTCGAACCAATGTTGAGGTGCTTGTTTTCTAAACCAGGTTAATTGTCGTTTGGCATAATTACGCGAATGCTGTTTAATTAAGTGAATAGCTGTTTGTAAATCATGTTTACCGTCAAAATGCTCGAATAGTTCGGTATAACCTACTGTTTTAAGTGCGTATGCATCTCTGTTTGGTAGCATATTTTCGGCTTCCTTTTGTAAACCTGAAGCAATCATTTTATCCACTCGCTTATCAATACGCTCATAAAGTATTTCTCGCGGTAAGTTAAGCACCACCGGAATGGTTGTAAAATTTCTTTCGTGCTTTTTTTTATGGGAAACAAAGCCTTGTTGAGTAGCAGTTTCTATTTCAATAGCACGCATTATACGTTGCGGATTTAAAATATCTGTCTTGTCATACACAAGTGGATTTAATTGTTGCAATTCGTGTTGCAAGGCCAATATTCCTTCCTGTTCAAACAGTTGATGTAAACGCTGTCTCAAACCCTCATCAGCCATTGGTAAATCATCAAGTCCGTCTAACAAAGCTTTTACATACAATCCGCTGCCACCAACAGCCACCACAACCCGATGTTGCGTAAACAAATGATTTAAAACCAACAGGGCATCCCGTTCAAAATCGCCCGCAGTATACGTTTGATGAATAGACAAATGCCCGATAAAATGATGTTTAACCATGGCTAATTCATCAGCGCCGGGCTTAGCCGTACCTATCGAAATTTCTTTATAAAATTGCCTGCTGTCGGCCGAAATAATTTCGGTACCTAATTGCGAAGCCAACTTAATGGCAGCAGCCGTTTTACCAACCGCAGTAGCACCTAATACACATAACAAAATTGGTTGCATCGTTTACAAAATAACACAAACATTTAAACTAAACCTAAATCGAAGTACTTGTAATTACTTCTGGTATTTTTCTTTTAATTATTGGGGCTTCCCTTGCGTGTTCCTCTGTCCATGCTATACCCAACACGGCAAGGTCGGGCTTTCGTTCCAAGTCCTCATTCGTGCCTCATTCCGGGCTTTCCACATCAATCCCTAAGCCGGTAACCTCCTTTCTATTAAGTGGTCGGTTCATATTATAATCTTTTAAATTAATGTATGGCAGTTCATTTATGGTCAAACCTAAATTGACTGTGTCCTTCATTTAATACAT
>JALONK010000079.1 GCA_025454975.1 Bacteroidia bacterium | reverse complement strand
GTATGGCAGTTCATTTATGGTCAAACCTAAATTGACTGTGTCCTTCATTTAATACATTCAGTTTCTTCAGAAATTATATTCATTCAATATCAGTTAATTATGGTTTGTATAAACTTTTTTGTTTTATAGTTAGGAATCCTAACTAAATTTGTTCGCGTTAATTTATTTTATATGTCAAACGAAATTAAAGGTTATGCCTACGGGCAAGTAGGGCAATCGCCGGTTAGTATTGCCGATTTTGAACTGTTAAAAAAAACAGTATTATTTAATGAGGAGGATGAAAAAAATTTAAGGTTAGCAGGGGAGGTGTTAAAGCACCAAACCAACGAAATTTTAGATGTGTGGTATGGATTTGTAGGTGGTAATCCGCATTTATTGGATTATTTTTCAAAAGATGGTCAACCAAATGTAGATTATCTTAATGCGGTACGTTCAAGGTTTGCACAATGGATTTTGGATATCTGTACTCGTCCGTTTGATCAAGATTGGTTAAACTATCAGCACGAGATTGCACTTCGACACCATAAAGCTAAAAAAAATAAAACAGACGGAGTTGAAGCTGCACCCATCATACATTACAGATACATGGTTGCTTTTATTTTTCCGATAACTGCTACAATTAAAGGTTTTTTAGCTGCTAAAGGGCATGATCAACCCACAGTAGAAGCCATGTATCATTCTTGGTTTAAGGCTATAACCTTATCGGTAATTCTTTGGACTTATCCTTATGTTAATCAAAACGAATTTTAATTGAAAAAGTACATTAAACAAATAGGAATAGCAGGGTTTATCTTTTTTTTAGCCAAAGGATTGGTATGGCTATTCCTATTTTTAGTAATTAAATCGAATTTATTATGAAAGTAGCTGTATGGGATACTTATGTATCTAAAGCTGATGGAAGTGTTATGCATTTTGACATAATTGCACCGGATCATATCAAGGATGAAAAAATTATTCATACCTTTGGTAAGGAGTACTTACAATCAAAGCAACTTCATTCACTTACGTTAACTTCACGTGAATGCCAATTTTGCCACGTAGAGCATGCAAGTGAACCAATGATTAAAAGTATTCAGGAAAAAGGTTATTATATTCTTGAAATGCAAAACTGTAATTAACGTGTCGGTATTTAACATAGATGAACAAAACGAAAACATTGATTTTAAAATCGTAGCCGGACTCGAGCGTTTGTCGCATGTATTTAGGATTTTATTATGGGATAAAGCCAAGGAAATTGGCTTAAGTCCCATACAAATTCAATTATTAATTTTTATTCAAACTCATGTTCCTCCATTAACAACGGTGAGTTATCTTGCTTTAGAGTTTAATGTAACTAAGCCAACCATAAGTGATGCTATTAAGGTACTTGAACAGAAAAAGTTGGTAAAAAAAACTAAAGATGAGCTTGATACCCGTAGTTATACTATACAACTAACTGCTGCCGGTAAAAAGTTGGTAGAGCATACCCAACATTATGTGCAACCATTAACATCACTTATTCATTCAGCGCATCATGCCGATAAAATATTGCTTTGGCAACAACTCACATCTTTAATCACACAGTTAAATCGAATGGGGATTATAGCCGTTCAGCGCACGTGTTATAATTGTAATCATTTTACTTATAAAGGAAAAAATATGCATTGCAACCTTCTGCAACAGCGTTTAACCATAGCCGAAATTCGCCTGGATTGTCCTGAGTTTACCTCTTTACAAACTTAATACCTCAACTAAATCCGTAACATCTGATGTATATTGTTTTTCTGGCGTATTATGAGATTAACCGTAGCTTAATATCTTTATGGCAATGTTTCATTTTAGACCTATCCTTTTCTAATCTTTTTAAGAAGGTTCATATAAATGCAGTGAAGTTTTGTTCCAGTATCAAAAACAATTCACCAACAAAAAAATATTCTTATCTAGTAAATGCTATCTAAAAAATTAAATACAATAGTATACGCCTACATCAACTTATCATCTGTTAAATAATTCTTTGCGTATAAATACACCATAATTATTTTTCCATTTCCACGCTTCGCCCAATTGTTCATAATTTACACCTAAGCCAAATTGAAATTGCTTCTTGTAGCCTAAACCCAATCGTAATTGTTGGTAGGAATAAACATGATTATTTTTATTAAATAAGGGTTCAAATGCCAGCTGACTAAATAAATCCCAGTGATTACGGATGGCAGGTGTATAGGTAACCAAGCCAAATAAACTATAGCCAATTCCTGTTTGGTTGGGCAAAGGTTGTACAGCAGGGAAGAGGTTTAGGTATAAATTTTTTCCGGAATATTCATAAGAAATAGCAATTTGTGGTACAAACTTTCCGGATGTAAACCTTCCTCCTCCGGTAATTCCCCAGTTGCGGTTAAGTTGATAAGTGGCAACTTGATAAATTTCATAGGCATTATTTTGTTGCTGCTCGTAATTTACCGTGAAATAAGTGAAGTTAAATAAGTTCCATTTGCCTGAACTATCAATATTACTGTACCAAAAGAAGTTATACTCCGCAGCCTTTTCACCAACAAAAAGCTGAACTGGTAATTGAGCATTTGCTTTTACGCCAAACAACATGATAACTAATAGCCACTTCAACATCGTACTATTGTTTTTCTTCAACTCCATTTTTATTTCCTTTATATTCTATTCGCATCAGTATAATTTATGCTATACAACTAACGCATAAGTTATCATAAGTGTTTAGGTTACCATAATAGTTGTAATCAACTGTATAATTTTTAGTGATTTATTAATAGCATAACAAAGGTTACAACTATTTATTCATATTACAAGAATACACGTGGTTTGTTAGAAGCGACTCTTCATCAATAACCATTGCATCTAAAGGTTAGGTTAAATGATGGTTGATTCATATCAACCCGATTCAACCGATAAAATCAACATTATTTCAACTCTAAGAACAGGCGTTCTAAGGTGCGTTGTTGTTTTGAATATCGGTATAGTTCCTTGTCTTTTAATATAGAACTTAATAATAAATTGTTCTTTTCTTTTTCCGAAGCATCTTCATTTTGTAAACACGCATAATGTGCCAGCAAGGTTTCATAATACTTATCTAAAAAATATTTCTTATAACTCTGTTTACCTTCTTTGGCTGTTATCACCATCTCAAAATCCTTAAAATCAAAATTGGTGAAATGATAATAGGGCTGTCCATTTATTTTGGGGAATAGTTTAATCAGTTTTAATGCAGCTTCGGTGTTTGGTGGCTTTGGAATATTCATAAATCCCCAAATATTAGCTCCACATAGTTGCATACACCTAAAAAACAAAATTCCACGTTCGGTATCATCAGCTAACTTATAAGCATTTAAATCAAGATTAATCTTCGATAAATTAAAAGGTTTGGTTTTATTACCAACGGCAGTAAAAAGCATCCGATAATAATTATCAACCAACTCATATTGCTGCGGCGTATCGGTACTAATGCTATCTATTACCAAGGCAAAATCAATTTCATTTCCTTTACCCATTCTGCTAAAAAGTTCATAAATAATGTAAACCTGTTTTAATTCATCGTTAGTAGGTC
>JALONK010000029.1 GCA_025454975.1 Bacteroidia bacterium | reverse complement strand
GTTGATGAAAGAAATATATTTAAATTAATCCATGAATATCCTTTAGATGGAAATCCACCAATGATGACTCATATATTCGAGGATGATAAAGGAAATATCATTGTAGCTGCTAAAGGTGCACCGGAAGCCATAATAGCAACTTCTAAACTTAATAAATCAGAGATAGACCTAATACATCAAGCGATAATTCAGTTAACAAATGAAGGATACAGAATTTTAGGCGTAGGAACATCAACAATTGAAGGAAAGGATTACCCCAAAAAACAACAAGAAATAACATTTGATTTTAAAGGACTCATAGCCTTTTATGACCCGCCAAAAAAGAATATTCAAAAAGTATTTGAAGAGTTTAGAAACGCGGGAATAGAAGTGAAAATAATTACAGGAGATCATGCGTCAACCACCCAAACAATAGCTAAACAAATTGGATTTAAAAATTATGAAAAAAGTATTTCTGGTGATGAACTAATGAAATTATCGGATGATGAATTTCAAAAAGCTGTATCTAATTATGCAATATTTACCAGAATGTTTCCCGATGCTAAATTGAAAATCATTCATGCATTAAAACGTAAAAAACAAATTGTAGCGATGACGGGTGATGGAGTAAATGATGGTCCAGCATTAAAGGCTGCTCACATAGGAATTGCGATGGGAAGAAAGGGTACTGAAATAGCTAAACAAGCTGCGTCATTGATATTATGGGAAGATGACTTATCCAAAATGATTGATGCAATTGCGATGGGAAGAAAAATTTATGCAAATCTTAAAAAAGCAATTCAATATATAATATCAATTCATATTCCTATCATTTTAACCGTATTTATTCCTCTCGCTTTTGGATGGACTTATCCTCATATTTTTTCACCTGTTCATATTATATTTCTTGAAATTATTATGGGGCCAACTTGTTCGATAATTTACGAAAATGAGCCATTAGAAAAGAACATCATGCATGAAAGACCAAAAGCATTATCTGCAACTTTCTTTAATTGGCATGAACTTTCGTTAAGTATATTTCAAGGTTTAGTAATAACTTCCGGAACATTGTATGTATACATCTATTCGGTAAACAATGGTTATAACGAAGCACTTAGAAGAACTATGATATTTACAGTATTAATTACTGCAAATATCTTCCTCACACTAATAAACAGGTCGTTCTATTACTCAATTCTAACTACATTAAAATATAAGAATAATATGGTCCCTATGATTATAATGTTAACGATTATTATTGTCGGAGCAATACTATTTTTTAAACCTATTACAACCTTCTTTGAATTCGAAACTATATCATTTCAGCAACTTATAATTTGCCTATTAATTGGTTTTATTTCAGTAATTTGGTTTGAATTGGTAAAAGGGATAAAAAGAGCAAAGAGAAAGGAATTTATAAACATATAATTGATAAATAGTTCAGCGGTAGCTTCAAAAGATTTAATTTAAAAACTATTTAAAGCTGAATCTGTTTTTTGACAATAACTATATTTAGTTTGATAATAACTTAGTACAGTTCTTTAAAATCAATCTTCCAGACTAATGATTTTACTTGAAAATGCAATTAAAAGCATGATAAACATGCCTGAAAAAGATTGGAAACTATTTTCCGAATGCTTCGAACAGAAAACACTGAAGAAGGGAGAATACTTTGCCTCAGAAGGAAAAATAGAAACTGAGATAGGATTTTTAGAAAAGGGAATTATTAGGGCTTTTTACCGTACTCAAGATGGTGTTGAATACAATAAAACCTTTTTTATCTCAGGTGATTTTTTTGGGGCCTATGCTTCTTTAGTTCGAAGAAAACCAAATCGCATTAATATACAAACATTAACAGATGTTAGTTATTACAAAGCCAATTATTCAGCGATTACCGCATTGTATGAAGAATGCCGATCTGTTGAAACTTTAGCACGATTAATTGCAGAAGAAATTTATATTCAAAAAGAAAATCGTGAGATAGAACTTGCATTATTACAAGCAGACGAAAGATACCAACTATTTAAAGCTGAATACCCGGGCGTTGAGAATCTTATTCCACAGTATCATATTGCTTCATATCTAGGTATAACACCAACCCAATTAAGCAGAATCAGAGCTAAACGTTAAACTTAATTTCTTTACATATGTAAATGTTTGAGATTACAACCTGATTTAGGTTTGCATCAAAATACTATTGATGCAATTCAGGAAAATTATATTGTTTGTTACTTTCGCTGCTCAAAGCATTCAACATCAATCTCAAACCCTTAATGACCCTATTTATACTAATTATACTGCTCTTCCTCAAACTTCCTTTAAAAATAATAATGGCAATTTATATGCACATTTTTGGGAAACAAATGTAACAGCACCACCTATTCAAATTGGTAAATATGCTAAATGGATTAATGGATTATATTACAGAAATACTTCATTACAATTCAATTTCAACAATTGGTTGTGGCAAGAAAAACCAACTAACTTACACGACATTCGTTACACATCAATTCTGAGGGTTCAATTAAACAAGAGGATTGAATTGGTTGCCGTTCCGCGACTTATGTTAAGAAGTGATTTTATCCAACCTATAAGTGCGAACGACATTTTTACACAAGCTGTTTTATTAGGAACTTATGCAGTAAATGGTAATCCAAACTTTAAAATAGGATTAGGTATTGCGTTGAATAACGATTTTGAAAGAAACGCAATAATACCAATAGGCTCGCTTACCTATGATAGTAAAAAATGGAAGATTGAGATGGTTTATCCTAATGCACATTTTATTTATAAGTGCAATTCCAAATTAGAATTCGGATTATTTTCTTCGGTTGATGGTTCAATTTCCAGGGTTAATCGCTTTACTGTAAATGGTAATGATGCTCAATATTTTCGTAATTTCCAAGTGCTGGTAGCGCCAACATTATCAATGGCAATTTATAAACAATTATTTATGCACCTTAAGGCGGGAATCACCCCTGTAAGAAATATAGAAGCTTTAAACCAATCATTTGAGTCTGTTTCATCAGGGAGGTACAGACTTAATGAAGGATTATTTATAAGAACCGGTATAAGCTACCGACTAAAGAATTAATACGAATGCAACTTACTAACAATAAAATTATGATTACCGGTGCAACGGATGGCATCGGAAAAGCATTAACAGAAAAATTTATTGAATTGGGTAATGAGGTTATTGGTGTTGGAAGAAATAATCAAAAACTTAACGAATTAGCTGAAAATTACCCTCAATTTATTCCATTAAGGGCTGACCTCTCCAAACATGAAGAATTGGAACGTATTGCGATGTTTATTAAAAATGAGCATCCCGATTTAAATGTACTAATTAATAATGCCGGCGTTCAGTATAACTATTTATTTGCTGAAGAACTGCATGTACTTAACAAAATCGAACATGAAGTAGCTGTTAATTTATTAGCACCTCTTAAGTTAACGGCTTTATTGTTACCTACACTTAAGTTGAATAAACATTCAGCAATTGTTAATGTATCATCAGGTTTAGGATTAGTACCTAAAATGAGTGCACCTGTGTATTGCGGTACAAAAGCCGGTTTACATATTTATACCCAAGCACTCAGACACCAACTAAAGCAGGTAAAAGTATTTGAAATAATTCCCCCCTTAGTTGATACAACAATGACTACCGGACGAGGTAAAGGTAAAATTTCAACAGCAAGATTAGTTGATGAATTTATAAACTCATATAGAAACAACCGATATGAAATAAGTATTGGTAAAGTAAAATTATTAAAAGCTATTCATCGCATTAGTCCATCATTGGCAGCGTTGATTATGAAGGATAGATAACATTAATACAGAAGATATGAAAAACATAGTAATTATTTTAGTGCTTTTATGCACAGCAATCAACTCTTTAGCGCAATCAAAAAGAATTTTATTTATGATGAGTGCTGCACAAGAACTTCCATTAATGAATGGTAAAACTTATTCAAATACAGGAGTGTTTCTAAGTGAATTTTACTTAGCGTATAATGATTTAAAACAACGTGGTTATGAAATTGACTTTACAACACCTAAAGGTGTTCCATCGAAAATAGATAAAGAAAGTTTTAACAAAAAATACTGGAGCGGTCGTGATTCACTAATTAACCAAGCTTCCCAATTTATTGGGACTGATAGTGGATTTAATCATCCTATGCCACTGGAAGATGCGCTAAATAAGGTTGACTTGTATGCCGGAATTATTGTGCCGGGAGGCCAAGGATTAATGGTTGACTTAATAAAAGATACCTTGGCACAAAAAATAATTACAACATTTGCTGAGAAACAAAAATGTGTCGGACTCATTTGTCATGCGCCTGCTTTGTTAACCACCTTTACAACAACTAATCATCCCTTTAAAGGATATAAAGTGAATTCAGTAACCGGTATAGAGGAGTTTTTTATTGAGAATGTGGTGATGAAAGGCAAACCTTATAATCGTAAAATTGGTAAGCAACTCAAAAGATTAGGATTTATATATTTGAAATCAAGTCCTGCTAGAAACTATGCTGTAAGGGATCGAAATTTAGTGACAAGTCAAAACCCATTTTCTAATGAAGCTTTTAGTAAATTGTTTCTTGAAGCGTTAAACTTATATAATAAATAGGTTTAAGTGAAGTGCTGGTGGTATGCATGGAAAGCCATATACAACAACCGGTTTATGTTGTGAATGACGAAAACAGAAAATTCTTGCTGCATGTTGCAGAATACTATTGTATAAAGCCAAATAAGCCTTATAAAAATGAAATGCATTAAAGTACTGACTCAGATGGAAATTACTAAATCAAATATCAGCTACTGAAACATCGCTTATTATGTATTTTGATTTATAAAATAAATTTTACATTATTAAGTTATCTGGTATTGATGAATACACAATTTAATTTGAACTTATATCTGATATTAACTTTTACTTACTAAACAAAAGATTGATTTTATGATTTGTTTTACTGAACATCAAGGCATTTGAATTACCAGAAAAGCAGAGTAAAGGTTAATAGCACAGGCAACAGAATGATATTATCTTTTACCGATTATGAGCATTAACAAGTTTAAACATTGGTGAGAAAAGCAATTTTTAAATTCAGAGCACCCTGAATATTTAAATTGAGTTAGTTAATATTGGAAAACATTTTAGATGGCTTAATAATTACCTGTTTATCATCAATAGTAACTAATGATTGTTTGAACACTTGGTTTTATAAATGGTATAAAATCCGACCCCACGATTCTGGTCAGACAGAAAATACTCCTCCGAATCATTGACACAAATTCGTTTTACCCTTCGCCAAGATAGAACAGTATCAGATAAAACTAACGTTTTTGAAGCGTGGTAAGGTAGTTTAATAAGTTTTATATTAGGACCATTAAAATCGAAATAGTTTAATTTCAATTGGTGTCCTTCTATAGAAAAATCATACACCAATAATGGCGAATTAGAGTTTAATAAATTGTAGCCGGAGTTAAGATGTTTGGATGTAGGTATGAAAAATATAAAAATAACTACGAGAAACAAGGGTTTATAGATATGTATCTCTGAAATTCGGTAGAGTATAATTAATATTGCTAATAAACTATAAAGCCGTAGAAAGCGAAAAGGAAAAGGCCAAGATTGAAACCAATAAAACGGCATTACAACTATCAAAAATAAAATCACGATACCAAATTTTTGGAAGATGTTTAAAGGAAGAAATTTTTCATAAAAGAAGGTTAAGGGGAATAACAAAAACAATAAACTAAAGGAGTTACCATAACCACTTACTAATAATAAGATGAGTATCCATATAGCAAACTTTTCTTGTTTTGAATGCTGACCAACAGTAAATGCAATACCAAATAGCATTAATGTTAATTTAAAGAGCTGTACTAATTTATCATATAACCAAGGGGCATGAAAGGCGGCTTGAGGATTAAAATGACTATCACTTACGAACAATGTTTTAAGAAGAACCTGCATACTTTGGTAGTTTAAAGCATAAGGGTTGTTTATTTCACCATTGGCCAAGCGGGTTAGTATTTCAGTTAAGTAAATTATCCAAACCTGACTACCGACAAAAGGTATTGAAATAATAAAAATTAAACTTACTGATGAAAGTAAATAAAGTAATGCTTTATAACTTTGGTTAAAAAGAAGAAAAAAAACAACGATTATGGGGCTTATTTTAAGATGAATGCAGATAGCCCAAGTTAATGCCATTATCCAAGTTTTTCCTTTTAAATATTGCAGTAAACCTTCAAGCAATAAAAAGCAAATCAGTACATACGATTGTCCTTCATAAAAGTTGTTGCGTAAAGGAATAATTAATAGGATAAAAAAACTAAATAATACATACTTGGGAATATTGAAGGAGTGGTATAACTTTTTAAATATAAGGAGCAAAAGGATTCCATTGATTATATTCCATAACAATTTTGCCTTTGCAATAGGCGAAAATACAAAAGGAATATATAGTAGGGCAGAAAATGGAGGTACGGGAGTATAATCAAGAAAATAATTACGTTGTCCCAGTTCGTAAATTTTCAAGTTAAAGGATGCCGTGTCAAACACCCATGGGCCCCACGACCCATCTAGTAAAAACAAGGAACCATAATAATAATTACCAAAATCACCTATTGCCTTAGTTGCAGATAATGCTATTAACAATGCAATAATTACAGCTGATAAGCCTTCATATAAATGATTAAAGAGTAACTTATAAATACGATCTAACGATTTTTTTGAATTTACCTTCATTAATATGTGATTTAATATCACAGCATTTATTAAAATAAAGTTGAGACATTTAAACAAAATAAATAATTTAAAAGTAAATATCAACTCTTCATCTAAACAAAATAAAAAGCCTTAAGAAGTTAATATGTATAAATAGTATGGAATATTATCAAGCCATTAACTTAATAGAGATTAGTCATAATTAGTATTAAATATGTTGGCGTTGATTGATAATATTTATTTTAAATGATAGAAGCTTATAAACTATTTACTAAGGGTTAACAATCCATTTATGGCTACTCCTATTAAAATTGAAAATGCATAACTCATCATGGTTCCAACAAGAACATATTCACTTCTTAATCCTTCATCTTTTTGAGTAAACCTAATGATACTTTTACCTGTTATCAAAAAGCCAATAGCTGCATATTCGTTCAAATAAACAAAGGTGAGAATAATCAATCGTTCAAACCTACCAATGAGTTTACCGCCTTTTTCTAATTTAGCATCATTATCCTTATTTTTAGATTTTTCAATTCCTTTTAATACCAATTGAGTGATATATCCTACAGGCCAAACGGCAAGTACATATCCAAAGATGAGTAAACTAAAATTAAAATTATTTAAAAGGGAATGAACAACTGAAAATATTTTTGACCATAGTCCTTCTAACTGTGCCCAAAGGAAAAAAGTGACCAAAAGGTGAGAAAACTGATCAATATAAAAAAGGTAATATGTATTGCTTCTAAAATATTTATCAATCGTGTATTTGATTCCATCTATCAACCAATGTGCAAAGGTTATTAAGATGGTTATTTTCCAAGAATAAGATAATAGAAGTGTAATAATAAAAACTATTCCTAGATGAATGAACATGTATCTAGAAAACCATCTTTTATTTTTAACGATGGTATCAGATTGAAATACGAAATCTGATAAAAGATGAGAAAGCAGCAGTCTGATTAACAAGTTTCCTTCACTTAAGGTAAAAAAGACCAGTTCGTTTTTCATATTTTGAATTTATTTGGAATGGTATATACTTTCATAACGCCTGACCATTTTTGCAATGGCATTCCAGCCACCTTTGTTTGAACGTTGGTTAACAGCCGATTGTGCGATTCCTAACATCTTAGCAATTTCGATTTCGGGATAACCAAGTAGTTTTAAACAGATTACTTCTGATTGCAAGGCAGTAGTTTTGCTTATAATATGGTCTAATAAATAGAATTCGGTATCCAGTTCAACTTGGAAAACATCATTTGATGCGATACCTAAAGTTTGTTTTATTCTTTTTAAACTATCCAGGCTTCGACCCGACAGCAAAAATGCGTTTCCATTTGCAATTCGAAGAGACCTTGTTTTTCCTTCTACTTCGCCAATGCCAATAGCCAGTCGTATATCAAACATCCAGATTGGGTATATCATGGTTTGTACTTTTGATGGTTGTTTTTCGGCGCTTAATTTATAGACTGAATTTGGATTTAATCCTCTTATATACGTTTTTACCTGTAACGCTACTCTTAATGCATATAAAGGGTGATTAAGTAAACACTGAAAACTATCACCACGATATATTTCATATTGAAAGTTATAGTCTTTACTCCAATTATATAGGGCATTTTCTAAGTATTTTATTAAGGATATGCGCTGACTAGCGGTCATTTTTGTTGATTGAATAATATCGCCGGTTATTACTGCTTTCATTGTAAATAAATTTTAAGCAATATAAGGTTAATGTATTATAATATAATAATATAAGTTTAATGGCTTATAATAAAGCTATATAATTTATATAGCTTATATAAAATGGCTAAAGGGTAAATTATGAGAGAAAAGACTTATTGATTTTGTTAGATATTTAAATAATTGATAAAGATTATTAAGTAAGACGGATGGGTGAAAATAAAACAGATTAATATGTGATACGTGGAGGTTAGAGCTGAATAAAATCTTATCAATAAATGGCTATTTACCTTGGTAAGTTTATTTTATAAATTATTAGCTCATGATGTGGTACAGAGTATTTAGGCTTAGGGATGGAAATGGAAAGCCCACAGGGAGGAACGAGCGAGGACTTGCAATGAACAGCCCGTTAAAAGTCCCAAATAAAAGATAAATAGATGTTAACTTTATTTTGTTAAAAGCATTTTGCCACGTTGGGTTATGGCTTTTAGTTTAAGTTTATGATAATTTAAATGCTCCCCCCTTTGTTTTGCTTTAAAAGCGTTTACCTCATTAATAATCATGCTTACAGCATGGTTATAATATTTGCGTGAATAAGTACGTTTAAAATCAATATCTCGATCAGTACTTTTTTCCCAAGGTAAATCAGCAATAAATCTATCTTCAACTTCTTCATAAAGCGGGGTACCTTTTATTGGATAGGCTACGGTTATCGTAAAAATATCTGGATTTGAAACTTTCAAATGATTAACAGTTTCAAAAATATCTTCTTCTGTTTCGCCCGGATAGCCAACCATAATAAATGTTCCTGCTTGTATACCATTAGCTTGTGAGCGTTGTATCATTTCACGCACTTTGTTCACATCCACACGTCTATCCATTAAATCTATTACCTTTTGTGAACCACTTTCTGCCCCAATCCAAACCCTGAAGCATCCGGAAGCTTTAAGGTCTTGAATTACTTCTTCATTCATTCTATCAGCGCGAGTAATACATTCATAAGGAAATTGAATATTGGCCGCTTGTAATGCTTCTTTAAATTCTTTTAACCACTTATGACTAACGGTGAATACATCATCAACGAACCAAATGGTATCAACTTCATAGTTTTGTTTAATCCATACCATCTCATCAACAACATTTTTAGCACTACGCCGTCTGTAGCTTTGACCGTATACTGCGCGGCTGCACCACTTGCATGTATAAGGACATCCGCGCATGGTATTGATAGAAATAGCACTTGTGCCATGTTTTTGTTTCCATGCATCAAAATATAATTGAAGATTTACTTTATTACGGTTGGGAAAAGGCAAATCAGATAGCTCCTTCAACTTTGCACGTTCTTTATTTTGTACACATTCACCTGTTTCACTTAGAAATGCAATTCCGTCAATTTCATGAATATTCTTATCCAATTTTTGATTAAAGTATTGTACAATCTCCAGCATTGTTTCTTCACCTTCGCCAAGTACTATAGCATCAGCGCCATAGCTTAAAAAGTTTTTCATGTGGTTGCGAACTTCGGGGCCACCTAATACAATTTTTGTGTGTGATAGCTCGGGTTTACTCTTTACAAATTGAACAAGTCGCAACACATTTAATTTCGTCATTAAGTTTGTATATACGCCAATTACATCAGGCTTTTTCTCTAATATAAATTGTTGTTGTTGTTCGAAACTTTGGAAGGTACTATCAAATATATCATTATCGTAACCATGTTTTTGAAGCCAAGCAGAAATATATAGAATACCCAATGGAATATATGGGCGCATAATTTCTTGTTCTTTTGCGTCTTCTTTTAAAAAATATCCGTGCGTTAATACTATTCTCATGATGATAAAACAAATGTAATCAATCCTTATTAAACCATCTCGTTTAAATCACCAATAATCCAAATTAGAGTTTTACATATCGGAGTACCTGCGCTTTTAACTTAATGGTTTGTGGAATTCTAAACAATAATGACAATACTTTTTTTATATCACGATGTTGTTGCCAAGCCTTGATTGCTTTACGTTTACGGTATTCACTATGCACATAACGTTGTAGTTTTTTATAAAATTCGCCCGGATATGTGCTATTAAACATCATGGCTAATTCATCAGAATCTGTCCAATTGGTTTTCCCTTTTAACTGATCCTTTACCATATCGTAAAATTTTGTTCCCGGTAAAGGATAAGAAACTGAGATGCCTATATCGTAAGGCATCAGTTCATATACCATTTTTAAGGTTAATTTTATATCTTCATACGTCTCATTCAGGTATCCAAACTGAAGAAAAAAACAGGGTTTTATGCCAAATTTTTTCATTAATCCTGTTGCCTCGTAAATTTGTTGAACTTGCGTACCTTTATCCATGGCGTCGAGAATTTTTTGAGAGCCACTTTCAGCACCAACCCATGCTTCATCACAACCTGCTTGAGCTAATGCAACTATATTATTTTCCTCCAATAGCAAGTCAACTCTTGATTGAATTTTAAATCGGATTATAATTTGTTCTTGTTTAATTAAGGTGGAAAATTCATTGGTCCATTTAGGTTTTAAGCCAAAAATATCATCACAGAACCAGATATGTTGAACACCAAACTGTTGTTGTAAATATTGTATTTCAGATATTACATGTTGAGGTGAACGCGAATTATAACGTTGTCCATAAATTGGTTTTGCGCACCAATTACATTTAAACGGACAACCTCTAGTAGTTCCAATATTCATTGAGAAGTAACCTTTTTTCGCTAACCAACGTTGTTTGTAGGATTCGATATTAACCAAATCCCAAGCGGGCATTGGCAGCGTATCTAAATCTTTAAGATTCTCTCTTTTTGGTGTGCTGATAAGTTGATTATTGTGTAGGAATCTTAGCCCTTGAATTTCATTAAAAATTGGCTGCTTATCATTGATGGCTTGAACAAGTAACAGCATGGTTTGTTCAGCCTCTCCAATAACAATAAAATCAGCACCTTTATCTAAATATGAAGCAGAGTGGTCGGTTGAATCGGAACTGGATATTATTACTTGACAGGCATATTTCTTTGCCAATCCTATCATTTCATAAGCGGCGTGTCTCATATTGGTAAGACACATTTTTGTTAAATAATTAAATCCATCATCACAAATAATAAATACATCAGGTTGTTGTTGTGTTAAAACTTTTTCCATTTGCTCAACAGTTTCATTAAACATGACGTCGTAAAAGAACACCTCATTACCAGCATTACGTAATACTGAAGCAACATATAACGTTGCTAAAGGAGCATAGGGCTGTTGATTCTCCCATTGCTTGGCATCAAACCTTAAAAAGTAAGAGTGAGTAATAAATATTTTAGCCATTCAATTTTATTCCATGTTGTTGTTCAAATACATCTATTTGTGATTTATATTTTTGCAAAATCACGAACTGATGTCCTTTTTCATGTTGCTTAGCAATATTCTTTTTAGTACGCATATTAACATCGAATTCACTTTCGTCAAAATGATTGTACCTATTCTTCCAGCGTTTAAGCATTAATTTAAATAAATATGTATCTAACCGTTCGCCAAGCGAGCCACTGAAAATCCATTCAAATAATGATTTTAGACTTAACACATATTTCTTACTATTTATATCAACAACACGTACTTCGGCATTGGGTAAATATTGCTTTGTCCATTGATTCGAGTGTTGTAATAGTTGATATACATCTATTCCATAAGTTGGATATACTGTTACAATTTCTGTTGCAGTAAAAATATTTTGATCAGGTATTTGCAAGGCATCAATAGCAACAAAATAATTAATACAGAAATATTTACGCATGGGACCAATCATAACTTTACGTAGCAAGGCTAAGATACTTCGGCAAACCCAAAGTCGGCCTTTTTCTGTTACGATAAAATAATCAATATCTGAACCTGCATCCATATAATCTTTAGAAAGGGAGCCTGAAATCATTACCCCTCTAACAAATGGGAACCATGATATTATTCGAGATACCAAGATTGCACGTGTTAAATATCGTTTAGCTAAATGTTGACCTTCCAAACGTCGCTGAACAAATAACGGTTGATTGTTGATCAAATAATATCCATTAATTTCAAAAAGAAAATTTCGAGAAATTAAATTTTGTAACAGGGCTGGTAAGTCATTAATTTCAGTGTTGGATAATTCACTAAATCTTATGATTTCTTGTATTGAAAGTGGATGATTGAAAATATTAAAATACAATACTGCTTTTAGTATTTTAATTTCGGAAGATGTTATTTCCTGTGGGGCAATATATGATTCAACCTTACTCAATGAGCCTTAGCTTTGATGCTATAAATATAATTTACTTCCCACAATAAACGCTTTTCTTTTTGTGTTTCAAAATAGAAACCGGCAGTTGCAGCAATTTCTTGAATAACGTTGATTTGACAATCTTGAGACAGTGACATATATACTATACTTGAAGAATGCAGGTAAGGTTTAAGTTGATTAAACAAGTGTTTGAAATATTGAAAATCGTTGCCGCAATACCATGCAAATTGTGATTCATGAGTTGGATTTTTAGGATAATAAGGAGGATTAATAACCACTATATCAAATGCACACAGGGGAATTTTTTGAAACAGGTCAGACTTTATAATTGTAATTGGTAAGTTTAACCGATGTTGATTAAATTTCAATCCCTCAATTGCCCTTTCACTAATATCAGTAGCAGTAACATGGGCTCCTACCCGGGCCGTATAAAAAGATATTAATCCACTACCCGCTCCTAGTTCTAATAGTCTCTTATCTGCGAGGGGTAATTTTTTAACCTCGGTAAGTAAGAACTTGGTACTAAAGAAAAAAGAAGGATGAAAAACACCTTGTTTTATTAGTATTTTTATAGGTCCATATTTATACCACCTGTCATTTTTCAAATAAGCAGTTAGAAAAGGATTAATAAAAATCGAAACAAAATATTTTATCAATTTATACATTAAAATCCTTGTGTTTCAGGCTGACGATATTTCCACCAAATGTGTAATGCTTTAATTTCATAAGGAAATTTGTACCAATTTAATTTGTACCTTATAAAAGAGATTGCTTTTAAAATTAAGCGTTGATACTTCTTAAGCCTAATATCAGTTTCTGTTGGGTAATATGCATTTAATACAGTTTCAAAATTCTTGATTTTATTTATCATACTAGGGGTAAGCCATGGTGTAAGCGGATTTTTACGCAGGTCAAAATTTTCCCAATCATTAGATAGCCAATCTTCAAGTTTTTGGGGAAATTTGAATCCACTCTCCAAAACTTTATTATACATATCAGATCCTTCAGTAGGGACCGGACTATATACATAGATGATTATTTCGGTAGCGGGATTAACTTCTTTGATTTTCTTGATAAAGTTGATATCAAAATCTATCTGTTTCATTACTTCTTCCTGCGTATCGGCGGGTGTTCCAAGCACGAATGAATATTCGGGAATAATGTTAAACCTTTTCATACGTGCAGCAAAGTCAATTATTTGTTGACCGGTTTGTGTACCACCCTTATCCATTTTTTTAAGTACCTCATCGTTTCCGGTTTCTGCTCCAAAAAATATCATTTTACAACCCGATTCCCTCATTAAAGCTAAAGTTGAATCTTTATATTTATTTATAGTATCAATTCTTCCTTCGCCCCACCAAATTATATTTTCATCCTTTATCAATTCACAAAACTCAATTACCCTTTTCTCTGATACGAAAAAATTGTTATCATGAAATTCAACAGCATTTGCCCCCCATTTATCTTTTATATATTTAATATCATGATAAACACCTAAGGCTGATTTTGCTTTCCACTTGGCATTATAAATAGGCACGACTGCACAAAATGAACAGGTAAATGGGCAACCGAAACTGCTATGGTAAGCTAATGTTTTTTCGCCGAGGTATGTTTTTCCAAGATATTTTTCAATATCATATTGTTGATTTAATTTATCATATGGCAACGGTTTAAGGTTGTCATAATTTACCAACTCTGCTTTTTTTGTCTTAAATATTTCACCGTTATGTATATAAATTAAATTTTCGATATCATGAATAGGTTGATTAAGTTCTAAGGCTTGTAATAAAGCAGGAAATGCATAATCACCCGGGCCATTAATCACATAATCAACAAACCCCGACTGTAACACAGCTTTATATTGATTTGATGCAAAATAACCTCCCCATATCATTTTTATGTGAGGATATAATGATTTAAGTTTTTTTGCAAAAGGGATGGCCTCTTTTAGTTGTGGCCCCGGCATAACAGTAAATCCAACAAATTTTGTTTGAGGAGTTATCGAAGCCAACAACTTATCATATGGTTTATATTCTCGGTTTCCATCTACTATTGTCCAGGAATATAATCCATCAATAGAGGCAGCTATTTGCAAAACTGAATTAGGAATTCGGAATTTAAAATTTGCACTTCTTGGATTAAATAAAAGGACGGTTGACATGAATGTAGGTATATTATCGAAATTTAAGTTGCAATATAATTAAAAACTATTTAGCACTAAAACTAACATCTTTAGTTACAAAGCGCTACAGCAGCGGCTGCACGCAGGAAATAAACCGCCTGCTTTATTTAAATCTGTTCTTAGTTTTTTAATTATGTCGCTGTTCCATACTTCTTTTAAGTTTTGTTGATAAAGATTACCGATGGTAAGGTTATAACATCTTCCATGTGATGGAATCACTGATCCATCTGATTTTATCATGATATTTCTATTTACATCATGGCATTTATTTCCATAGAACAATTCAGGCTTCAAATAATATTTCTCTAAAGCTTGAAGTGAGGTAATATTAGGCGAGAAGGTAATCTCATAAGGATATTGGCTTTGTTTAATCTTATTTATAATCCCCATTAAGTGAGGCAAATTCATTTGCTCTACGTTTATCTCTTGTGTATTTGATAAAGTAGCATGATAGTGTTCACCCCAAATTGAATTATGTAATTCAGCACCGGCTTTAGTGGTGAAATTGGTATGCATAAATCCTAATCGCTTTAATGGATATGGTTTAAAAAATTCGGCAAAAGTTACCATTTCATCAATGTTCCACTCGGTAATTACAAAATAAACTGAAATGTCAGGCGTATTCTTTTCTTCCAATAAGGCTTCAATACCTTTTATAGCTTGCTGAAAAGATTTGGCATTGCCTCTAATTTCATTATGTACATTTTGTGTACCATCTAAAGAAATTGAAATCTCGTTTAATCCTGCTTCACAAAGCATTTTAGCCTTTTGTGGTAAAACTAATGCATTAGTGGTTATGGCAGTATACAGGTTTTTATATTGTGCATACTTTAATGATTCTTCCAAGTAGGTATAAACCAATGGTTCAGTTGAAGCATATCCCAATTTAGTATGTGGAAAATAGGTTGCAGTTTCATCAATTACTTTTTTCAACAAATCAATAGGCATATTTAATGGTTTACTTCCTAAAAGGTTAGTGGCAAAGTTGCTTGAAGTATATCCGACACCCACATCACACATTTTACAGTGTAAATTGCAGGCATTATTTACACCAAGCACTAGCCATTCAGGAGCATAAAATAAATGCTGAGGAAAGTATTTTGAATTAAGTGATTTGATTTTACCTTTTATCATTATTCCAATTATGGTATTAAACGAGGTTCGTAAGATGATTTTTCGCGTGCCGATGTTGGTGTTTTGATAGCTGCAAATGGAGCAAAGGGTTCAACTTCTTCCCTATAGTATAAATCACCTAAGTAGTCAAATTCATCATGTCGGTGTGTTGTTAATCCTTTTAATTTTTCTTTCACAACTTCAACTGTCAATCCCCACTCTAGTGATAAACGTTCGGCCGAAGGCTCCGTAAATGAAATGTACAATAACTCCATTAAAGTATGGTCTTGTCTCTTTTTAAAATCTAAATCAGAGGTTAATGTATTACGATATGCAGTGATACGAAGCATATTTCTGGCGACTATTCTATTAAACTCCTCAGCACTATAATAACCCGGAACATCGGTTTGAGGGGCAAACAATGGTGAAACATAAATTTCGTGACACCATAAACATTTAGCAGGTTTCCCGGCCTCACCTTTTGCTGCGGTTAATAAACTACCTGTGGTATCATATACCGCAAAACGAAATTGTCCATTGGGCATTTGCTCCGACACTTCATGCGCAACAATAGTTGTTTGACCTAAATTAATGCGTCCTTCACATTCATTAGCGATATATGCATCTTCTTTAAAGCTTGTGTTATTGCTATCGGGCAATTGAATTTTTCTGTCATTGCGCGAAATTTTGGAATTGGTAGAAACAAACAATTTATTGTCAAATCGCTTACCTGCTTTAAATTCATTAAATAAAAGCGGCATACCAACAATGGCATAATAGTGGTAAGATGAATTTAACGTGAGCATTATAAAACGTCCTAAATCAATTGCGCCTGTAATTTTATATTCTTCACTTGATTTAATAATCGGAATTAATTTAGAGAATGCTTCAATAGCCTGCGAATTAAATCCAAGTTTGTTTAACTGCACTGTTAAAACTTGTTGATTAAAGGTTACTGCCTGTTCAAAGCTACCTTTAGGTAATTCGGCACCCAAGAAACTAAAGCACCATAACAATCCTGTAGCTGCTTTGTCAATTGTTTCAGCATTGTAGCCCTTATTCCATTTAAGTTTAATAGTGAGGTTGGATTCAGGCGGCTGGTAGTTTTCATGTTTACAGGCTTCAATAAACACACCAAACACAATAGCTATTAAGCAAAAGTATATTGCGCTTACAATGGTTCGGCTGTGCATTTTCGATTTATCAATTTACATGCATAGTTACGAATAAAATTAATAAATTCGAATATTAAATCCACTATGATTAACAGGCCTAATGTAAGAGGTGTATTACAAAAAAGCATTGCAATTTATCGCAGCTTATCAATCATTCTTATGAACACGGTAATTATATTTATAGCACTAAATATACTTGCAAACTTTATACCTTCGCCTGCTCAGAAGAATAATCTTGAGCAATATTATAAAACCCCTCATGATTTATTAGCCAATAACCCTGAATTAATGCAGCAAATACATGATGGGAAGTCAATTGAAGAAATAAAAGGTATTTATTCGCAATTTCCCAATGTAAAGTCGCATCCCGTTCTAGAATTTATGACAATACCTGTCCAAACGAAGTACTATCATATTGGATTTGAAAATTGCAGGTACGATTCATTTATTCACGATAAAAACATCAAATCAATAATTAATGGAAGTGTTTGGGTATTTGGTGGAAGTACGGCATTTGGTGTAGGGGTAGCGGGTAACGAAACCATTGCGTCTTTTTTAAATTTATTTGATTCAACCAACAAATACATAAATTTCGGAGTACCGGCATACAATCAGCTAACTGAAATAAACAAATTAATATTGTTACTAAAAAAAGGGTATCGACCCAAATCAGTTATATTTATTGACGGCTTGAATGACTTATACTCATTAGGGCAAACAACCTTACACCATACGGAATTTAGTGCGAAAAACTTTAATTCATACAGATTACCAAATGATGTGGCAAAAACAAAAACGACATTTTCAGCCCTATATTCTTTACCTATTATCAGGCTTTATTATGAATACAGGGCTAAAAACTATATTCAAAATAATCAGCCTACATCTGAAGAATTACAAGGGGTATACCACATGAATGATCTTTATACTAAACAACCTTTTTTACATTATTATATCAGTGAAATATTATCCCAACAAACAAAAGACATTTCAAATTTCCTTGCACAAATCTTAAATTATTATAAAACAAATATTGATCTTGTACAGGCCTTAAGCAGCCACTACAATTTTGATTTCCAAGTTTATTTTCAGCCGTTTGGGGTATTCAGTTCAAAAAATTTATTTATTGTTGACACAAACAACATAAAACAATCAGCACTTATATACAAAAATGTTAAGCCTGTATATGAACATATTAAAACAAAAATTCGGTCAGGTGAACTGAAAAGAATGATTGATATTTCTGATGCTGAGCGATATTGTGATTATCCTTATGTTGATTTAACACATTATTCTAAATCCATGAATGCATTGATTGCCGGTTTAATTTTAAAACACCAATCGGTAGCTAAAGATTCAGGTCAAATATTTAGTCGTACTTATCCTCAACCCGAAACCTACAATTAAGTTAGATAATAGAACAGCTGATAATGCTCCTTCTACATTAAAAACAGGCACAAGCAAAAACGTAGCAGCAATCTGTGTGCATCCGGCAACCCCAATAATAAGGTTATTGTTTTTAATTTGGTTGAATCGTAGATTCAAGTAAATTAATATCACATACTGACTAAATACAATTCCATTAAGGCCGATTAGCAGCAAAGCCAGCACTCCCACGTTATATTTAAATACGATTGGGGCAACTGCATAAAATAATCCGAGGCAAAACATAATAATAGCAGAACTGTACAAAAGATATTTAAATTGAAGAGGTTTAATTAATGATAAAGGCATACGAAAAAAAACTTTACTTCGAACAAGAATCATAGAACTAATGATAATTAATATACCATTAGTTAATGTGTTTAAAATATGATAAACAGCTACAGATTCTTTATCGGGCGATAACCAAGTAAAAACATACAGGTCAGCCTTATTCATAATAAAACCAATTATACCAATAAGCATATAAGGTGTTATTGATTTAACTTGTTTAAGAAATGAATAATCTTGTACACGAAAATATCGAAATAGTTTAAAACGGTGATTAAAAGCAAACAGTTTTACTGTATCAATAAAAATCATCAATAGCAGTATAACATGAGTATTTAATTTTGTAAAATTATACGCCGTAATGAGCATAATCAAAAGCATGAATAAGGAGAATAACTCAACATAGAAGCTTAAGTTAAATGCCTTATTATACACTACCAGGCCATCAACACTTGACAAAATGGTTCGTATAAAAATCATTATTAAAACTATCAGCAAAGTAATGACGTTAAACTTTGCGAACAAAAACAAGCCAGGCACAATAGCAAGCAGCAGTAAAAAACGAAACCAAAAGTGATTATACAATAGTTGCCATTGTTGAGTTGGAGTATGACTTATAGCAGTGATAAGAAACTCTTTACTACCTGTATTAATTAACATAACTATTAAGGTACAAATCAAATAAACGCGAATAAAATCGCCCCAAACAGCTAACGAGGTTAACTGCACAACAATAATTGATAATATGAACAACTGAAAAGTTGCTAATACATTTTTTAAAATATTAAAGAGAGCATCTCCTTTAATCATAATTTATTTGATTACATAACATTTACTGTTTTTTATTTGGCATAATTTAAGGAGTTAGGTTATACTTTTAGCGTAGCATGTTAAAATGCCTTAGCATCACCAAACAACATTAATTTTATGCTTTTAACAATGATAAACGAATCTAAAGTAAAGCTCCAATGATTGATATAAAATAAATCAAGACGCAGCCTATTACGTAGCATTTGGTAATCGTGCATTTCCCCTCGGTATCCTTTATATTGAGATAAACCGGTAATACCGGGCTTAACATGATGACGGCATTGGTAATTTATGAGTACTTTCTCATTTTCCATTGTATGTTTAATCATAAGTGGACGCGGCCCAACTACCGACATTTGTCCTAGGAATACATTAATAAACTGAGGTAATTCATCTAAGCTAAACTTGCGTAAATAATATCCGACAGCAGTTACTCTTGCATCATTCTTTATGGCGTGTTTGGTATCAGCTTCATCATTTAACCTCATTGATCGAAACTTTATACAAACAAATGGTTTATTTTTATACCCTGTGCGTTTTTGCAAGAAAAAAACCGGACCCTTAGAGGTTAATTTTATTAATAAAGCAAGCAACGGGATAAGCCAAACCAGAATCATCACAAAGGCAACTAATGTAAAGCACAAATCGAATAAGCGCTTAAGGGCGGCATAAAATGGATTATCTAGTTTGCAATCAATCTCAAAATTTTCCAAAACAATAGGTGTTAGTTATAATTACAACAGTCAGTTATTTAAATTGGCAATTGTAACGTGGGGAAACAACTAAAACAGACACCAAACATAACAAAAGAAATGCTGAAAATCTATCGGCTTTTAATAATTTTAACCGAAGAATACAACGAGAAAAAAAAGGTAAAGAAAACGATACCTTTATTTGTACTTAACAAACATTCGGTTACGCTTAATGATAAAAAAATAAAGATAAGTAAAATGCCAAGGTATAACCTGGTTCGTATGCACTGGTAAGCTAAAAAAACAACAATCAGCGTACAAATAAGCAATCCGACTAAACCACTGAACAAGAACACTTCAACCCAAAAATTATGCGGGTTGTAGCCAAGGTAACCGGTATCGCCTAATTTAGGATTTCCGGTGTACATTCCGGTTTGTTGGTATAATTGATTTAATGAGCTTTGAAAGTCGCCCAACCCTATTCCGGTTATCCATGCATTTTGTTCTTCAATTATAAGCAAACTATTTTTCCATAGCACAAGACGTAGGGTTGCTCCTGAAAATGGTGTATCATACCTAAAAGAGTCTTGTTTAACGACACTAAAATCGGATTTTAATTCAGTAATGAATCGTTGACGAACCGGATTAATTAATGACAATACAATTAAAATAATTGGAAGTACAAAAAGCCATTTTTTAGGCATGGCTAAAAATTGAACGGTGATCCATAACATGCCTGCGAGCAATACAAAAAGCATGTTTTTTGAATTAAGTAAAATTACACCTATGAATAATATTATGCAGCAAAAAGCTAATATTTTTTTAGAAAGCGGGGCCGAATTACGGTAATGAACTAAACATATAAATACACCAAACACGGCATACATTGAAAGATAGATTGCATTAAAATGGATTGCGTTAGAAAACTTATGGTAAAAGAATACATCTGTTTGATGGGTAGCAGAATAGTTGATTACTGCAATTATTATACAATATAGAATTGCAATAGTGGTGGCCACAGCAAATGTCCTTTCTATTCGTTTTACATCATATATTTTATTTACCCCGGTTATAATAACCGGAAAGATGATAAACAAAAGTCGCTTTTCAATTTCAATGGCAGCCTGATCCTGTTGATTACTGTGCCATGCTGAGAATAAACATATAAGAAAAAAACAGACAAAAAGTATATTTACTTTATTATGCTTTGCTTGTTGCAAAAAAGTATTAAAACGCCAATGGATAACTTGAAGTAATAGCGCAAGAATAATACAAACATTATTGATTGGAATGGGCAAACACATGGTAAGCACCACCAACAGTAATGAAGTAGATTGTAATTGTTCAGCGTTGATATACCGGCTTATAAGCTTCATTTAATGATTGTATTCAACAAATGTTCGTATTTGTCTGATATAAAAGGCCATGAATAATTTTTAGTAATGGTTTCGGCATTAAATTCAGTAAACAGCTTGCGTTGTTCTTCTTTAACTTCCTCATTAATTAAAGCTGCTATGTCATCATCTGAAACAAAAAACTTAGCGCTTTGCATTAATACGGATCGGTTAAATACATTATCATGAGCAACAATAAATGCATGAGCAGCCATCGCTTCCAATAAGGAAGGATTTGTTCCTCCAACAGTATGTCCATGAAAATATAATGTACAGTGATAACGAAGTTGATTAAGCTCATCAAGTTGGTAAATACTACCTAAGAAAATCACACCGGGATTGTTATATTTATTTTTGAGTTGTGCACCATATTTATTTAACCCCCCAACAATTACCAATGGGAATTTTTTATCACTTTTTAGATAGCCTTTAATTATAGTTTCTATATTATTCTCGGGCTCTAATCGCGCAATAATTAAATAATAGGCAAACGGACTTAATTGATATTTATTTAAAACGGAAGCATCAGGAGATTTAAAAATATTTGCTCCATAAGCAATATAGTGGGAATCTTTTCTAAACTTGTTTTTAATATAAGATGCAATCCCAACAGAATCGGCCACTAGTGCATCACTTGAAAAAACAGCTATAAATTCAGCAAGGTGAAGAAACAATTTTACAGGCCATGAATACTTAGATCGCTTCCATTCTAAACCATCCATATTAGTAACTATTTTAGCAGATGATGGTAATAAAAACCACCAAATAGAGCTGCTGGTATAGCCAAGCTGAATAATTACATCGTAGTTTTCTTTTCTAGAATGAAGTATGCAATTCAGGTCATAAATAAACTGACCTGCTGTGCCCCATCTGTCTTCAAAATCTTTACATGTAATTATTCGAACACCTTTGTATGAGGAGTTTTGAAAAGGATGTAATGATGAGTTATAAACTGTAATTTCAAAACCTTTATTATGCAAAGCCACCGACAGGTACTCAGCTAACTGTTCAAATCCGCCATAGTGGTTGGGAATGCCTCGTGTTCCTATAATGGCTACTTTCATTAATGCTTTGCTGTAGAGCTGCCAAACAACTTATTTTTAATTTTTACAGCAGGATCATAAATACGTGCCAAGAATTGTTTTATCGGCTGACCATCTGCAGGGTGCCAATCGGTGGTACGTGGCCGTTCTATATGCACTTGATGAATAGTGTAGGCGTAAGCAGCTATTGATGTACGATAATTACCTTCAGGAAAAGAGGTTAAATCATATCCATGTAAGGTATAATTGCGGGTTTGTTGAATGATTAATCTATTAAATGGAACCTCTAAACTTTTCTTTTCACCGGAACGCAGGTCTTCTATTTTTAGATGTCCGCCATATTCGGGCTTCCAATCTTTATTTAAATAATAAAGTAAGTTTAAATTTCGGAACCAATTTTTATGCAGTGGATGATAATTAAAATCAATATGCATATCTAAGAAACTATTCTTTTTACCTTGGTGAATACCTCCACCATGAAAGGCTTGGTCAACAAAAACATCTTCATTGGTAATAAATCTGAGCAATTGTTGAAATCGTTCTGAAATCAGATCGTTGTACAATTCTTCAAACAATGGCGAAATATCTTTAATTTTTGATTTTTCGAACTTATTGGCTGCAAATACATAATCTCTACTTTTAGTTGTAATTTCAGGTATTTGATTGTGTAGCAACAATGCTTTATCTGAAAAGCAAAATGCATCAATAATTAAATGAGGAAAAGGTTTTGCAATTAAGTATTGTATCCTTAATTGCTCCTTTTCATTTTCTAATCTTATAAAATCAATCATTTTTCAATATAGCTTTATAGGCTTGGTAGGTTTGTTGTGCTGTTTTTTCCCAAGTATAATCAGTTAATACTTTTTGCCTAAGAACTTCATTAGTTGCTGATTGCATAGCCTGTTGTATAGCATTAAGTATTGACTGAGGATTATCAGGCGAACAATAATAAGCTAAATCTCCAAAATATTCACGCACATCTCCTTTATCTGCAACAACAATATTACAACCCATTGCTGCCGCTTCCAAACTTGATAAACCGGTGGTTTCAAACCAGCTAGGTAACACATGCACTTTTGCTTGTGCATATAAGGCTACTAATTCGTTTTGTGTTACCGGTGCTAAAAAGGTTGTTTGTTGGTTGGCTAGTTTTTTACATGAACTAACATATCGCTTTTGATTAGTTGATGTTTTTCCTACCAACCATAATTGATATGGTGTTTGGTTGATTGCTTTAATAAGATTTAGTTGATTTTTATTTCCTTCGATACGGGCAGCACATAACACCAATTGTTCATTTCGTATATATTCTTTTGAAGACTTGAATAATTCAGCATCAATGGCGTTAGTTATTACAAAATATGGTTTATCTATTCCAAAATCATTTACAATTCGCTTATACTCATTATGTGAATTTGGTAATAGAGCACTGGCATTTTTAAGGATATAACGGATTGAATTTTTGTGCCCATAAAGAAAGAAAAGCAAGGTACTTACCTTTTCGCCTTTTAATAAAAACTTTGCGGTTGTTTTAAGATATTCAATTCTGTTTTTGGCTATAAACTTACTTACAAAACCAAGTAAATCCTTTCTTGCAACTCTATCGTATTCACTGTAATCAACATAGATAGTAGATACCACATAAGGCTTTTTACTTTTAAATATGTGCCCAAGTATATCTTCAGGGTCAATAATATTAAAATAATGAATAAGATGATAAGGGGAATAATCAATTTTTTCGGTACTTAATTTAATTGTTACCTGAACTCCTAGCTTTTCAAGATATTTAGCTGTTGAAACAATTTGAGTTGTATCACCACCTGCATAGCTAAATAAATCATGACGGGCGATGAATAGTACTTTCATTTGTAGGTTTATTTATTAGGGTTGGTGAGGATAATCTCGACTGTCGGTTAAATTGGGGAAAAGCAGAAGAAAAAGCCATCACCCAAATTACATATTCTACAATATTAGTTATATAGCTACCTGTGAATTGATACACAAATACCAATACAAATAGCGCAAGTCGGTAATCATTTGACGCGACTTTAGTTTTAAAGAAGAGGTAAATAATTAATCCAAACCTGAAAAGCACTCCGCTGATACCAAATATGGCAAGTGTTTCTGCCACGGCGTTGGGAATTCTAACAGTTTCTAGTTCGCCCCAATATTGATAATACCTTTTAACAATTTCTAGTGCTATTATTTTAATTTGTCCTAAACCAACCCCAAACCAAATGCTTTTTTCACTTGCTACTCGCCAAGCCATACCAATTGATTCAGTTGTACGTCCTCTTGTAGAAGTATCAACTCCTAATGCAATATTATTTAACCTGATAAATATGGCGTTGTCGGGGAAAAACACCATTAAAAAAACCAAAACAAATATTGTGAGTGAAAGCCCTATTACCAGTAAATTAAACATGTTTTTTTTATAAAAAATCTGTTTCCAGTTAACAAGATATACTATACCTAAGCTGATAGCCAAAGCCGCAATAACACCGAATGAAAGAGAAAGTAATAAAGGAATAGCCACTAAAATAAATATGTTGATTGCCGACTTCTTGTGCATACCAAATATTACCTTTAAAAGATAATAAAGAGCTATTGGAGCAATCAATAATGAATAATAAGATGCTTCGAAAGTAAAAAGTGCCAACCGATAAAATTCATTAACACTTGCAGTAAACTTATTTTTATACCACATTAATTCTTTGTAATCGGTGAAATAAATACCACAGGCAATTATTACTAATGCAAAATTAGTGATTAATAAATGTTTGAATATATGTTCAGGATTTGGAAAGTGATTAATAAAATATGAAAAGCTCATTACAAAAATGTAGGTGCTAATAAATAGGGCATTAGAAACAAGAAAGGAGCTTATATCTACTCCATTTAACAAATGGATAATATTGAACGGAACGAGCACTAAGAATAATGGTAAAAGAACGGGTTGTTTGGTTTTTAAAAACAACCAAATATAAAAGAATGGAGTTAGCAGGTTGGTAAATAACAGTCCACCCGACAATCCAACACTATTTACAAAAAAATAGAGATAAGCCAGGATATAATATTTAGAAATCTTAATCCTTTTTATCATGAACATTAATAAACCTATGTAAATAAGGTTCGACCTTTACCAAATAAATAAACCAGAACAAAAGTAAAAAAATGCCAACTATAATTAGCTTTTGCCACCAAAGTTCAACTAATATTAACAATACAAAGCAAATTGCCGGTAATACAGGTAAAATAGCGGCTTTTATTTGCTTTAGATTTAATACATACTTATGAAACAAGTAGTACTGAAAAGGTATATTTATTATCGTTACAACAATTAAGGCCCAAATTAGGCCTTCTGTTTGGTAATACTGATAAGCAATAAACATAAAAACCAGATGCAAACTTCTTAATACTGTTTCAAACAATGAATTTAATTTAACATAATTACTTCCATTAATAAAATGATAAGGTACGGTAATTAATAATATAACTGCGATATATACAAGATAAAGCCTGATATAAGGATAAGCATGCGCAAATACTTCTTCACCCAGCCACCAGGTTAATGCACTATTTCCAAATAGCAGAATAAGCATAATAATAAACCAACCCGCTCCGGCAATAGCAAAGCGAGCCATATAATAAATATCTAAGGTGCTTTTATTTACGGTTTGGTAAGCGGTTACTTTAGGGAAAACAAAACTTCCAAACGACAGTAAAACGTTATGTATCTGACTTCCAATCATAGTTGCAATTGAATAATATCCTATGGTTTCGAGGTCGGCAAACTCTCCTAATATTAGTCGGTCGGCCAAAAAACCCACAATAGCAATCATGGATTGCAACCAAAACCAAATGTTATTTTTAAGGAAAAGTTGATTCGACTGTTGGTTAAACGAAGGAAAACTAAACTTAATTTGGGTATAAGAAAGTACAACAATAATTTGAGCAACAATATTTAAAATATTAACCGCAACGGTAGTCATAATAATTTCAGATAATCCATAACCTGCATGTACAACTACTACTGAAATTAACAAAACGGAAACCCGTGATGTTAGATTTAGTTTAGAGGCAATATCGAATCGCTGTAACCCTTTAAAAACAGATAAAAAAACTTGTTCAATTATCTTCAAACCAGCCGACAATGCACAGAGGGAAATTGCAGAAAAAGCTTGTTGTTTCACTGAATTGTCAATGGTGAAAAGTAAATCGTGATGCACCAACCATGCTAAAATTAAACCTACAACTGAAGCAAGAATCATCAAAAGAATACTTAAACCAAGGTTATAATTAAAACTTCTATTTAAAAGAGAATAATCATGTTGAGCATAATAGTGTGAAGTGGCCTTAATTGTGCTGTCGCCAACTCCGAAATTTAACACATTTATTAATTGCATCACCACATTTACCAACATCCATAAACCATATTGTGATGCACCTAATTGATGAATGAAAAAGGGTGTAGCAATAAGCATAATCAACGGATAGGTGATTACATCTGCTAGTAGCCAAATAGAATTTTTAAAAAGTTGAGATTTAATTAAAGGCAATAAATCAGGTATTAATGTTCGAATATAGCAGTTTTATTTCATGAGCAAATCAAGGATAAAATTACTTTATTAGTTATTTTTTAATACTTTCGTTTTTTATATTCAAACAATGAACAACAAGCCATTGCAAGATGACGAGTTTGATATCGAAGCCCTGATATATAAACTGTTTTTATTATTTAAAAAAGGTATTCGTTGGATACTTACGCCGTTTTTATTGATGTTTAAACAGCCAAAAAGATTAATTATTATCATTAGTATTCTATTTATTGGCGCCATTACCATCAGGTATACTGTTAAACCTGTTTATAAATCCTATTTTACACTTAAACCAACCAACCTTGGCGATTTATATTTTATAGGGATGTTAGATGATTTAGTTAGCTTAATAGAAGACGATGACATTGAAGGCATATCGGATTTACTGCGTATTGATAATAGTTTATCTGAGAAGTTGATCAAGTTGGATTTTGCTACTGAGAAGATTAATCACTTTTATAAGTACAGTGATAGTATCAATAGCCTTTCGATTTTTATTTATACTTCTGACAGGGGTAACTTTGACACCCTTCAGCGTGCCATTCACTCCTATTTAGAACAAAGCCCGTATTATTCAAAAAGCCGTAATATTAGAATGGAAAACATTAATGAAATGGAGCGTAGGCTAAATAGGGATATGGCAGGTATAGATAGTTTAAAAAGAATTTTAACTACAAATGCAGGCCCAAGAAGTGCGGGGGGATTTGTTTATGGTGAACCTATAAATCCGATGAATGTTTTTGAAAAAGCTATCTTACTGTATAAAGAACAATTACTTTTAAATTATCAGAAAAAATACACTTCAAGTTTTGAGTTGGTTAAAAATTGTGTTAGCACAAAAAAAAGGTATTGGCCAAGGTTATCAATTCTACTTCCTGCTGCTTTGGCCCTAGCCTTGTGCGTTAATTTGATACTGAACATTTCAGCTATCATCAAAACTTCAAAACCATAATTATTTTTTTTCATCTTACACTTGTGGTTAAAGATTGAGTTTTTACTTACCAAAAAGTCGGTAATAAACTTCAAAATCAAAATTTAAAAACACCGCACTTCCTTCGTCCATTTTAAAACCAAGAAGACGTTCAACTGAATTAAGTTCAGGTTTATTATTTAAAAGTCTTATTAAACTTAGCTCAATGGCAACACCAAAGCCACCTGTATATATACTGGTTCGTTGAACAATTCCAGCGTTGAATGTTGAATAACTATTTTCGATTCGTCGATTTATTGAAGTACCATATATATCAATGTAGTTAATGTGTATTATTTTTTGTGAATGGTAATAAGCAATGGAAGGCCCTAGTTCAAAATTTATATTATCGTCTTTTCGACCATTCAAACTAAAAAGGAACTTAAATTTTGGTTGATAATACAATTCCAAAAAATCGGTATAATTTGTGAATCGAGTAGTTGGATGTTGTAAATTTATATGTCGTCCTGCACCCATTTCAGCTTGTAACGCAAAGGTTTCATTTAATACTAAACGTGAATTTAAATCAAGTAGGTAATGATGCATAAAAGCACGATCCGAATCAATTAATGCCAAAGTTCTAATAAAATTGAAAACCCCAAGACCCAATTCAACTCTTGTTTGTGCTATTGATTGTTTAAAAAACAATACAGATAGAAAAAATATAAAAATTCTTAGATAATACATCAATAGCCGGGATTAGTGTAAAGGCTAAAATTAGTGTCGAGGGTGTTTAATACAATTTTCCTAGAATTAAATCGAATATTAGTATTATTACAGGTTTCATTATAATCAATTATAACTTTATAAATTAAGTGAACTGTGTCAATTGTTAAAGAATCAGACTGAATAGTGAATTTAAGTATTGAATCACCAACAGGTAAATCAAGTTTATACAATTCCGCTTTAAAGGCTTTCGGATAATATACTGTAACCCAAGGAGAGAAAAACTTGCCACCTTTATATAATGTTAATTTGGCTGTGCCTTGTTGCCCGTGGTAATAAGAGTATCCAAAATTGGCTTGAGAATAATATCCATCAGAATAGCAATCATCACATGAACTGAATGCAGTTAATCCCAAAATAGATACGAAAATAAACTTATAATAATTGGCTAACATGCACTGCTAATTTAAATTAAATACTTTGAACTTAGTATAAAATCAAAAATAAAATGAGGTAAAAGTTATTTTTATTATCCTATAACAAGCCACACATTCTAACCCAATGTGTTTTACCTAGACATTAAGCTACAATAGGTTGACTTTGACATTAATAAATATAGAGATAAGGATGCAGAAGATGTAGCATAAAACGCGCATTCGGGAAGTTAATCAATATTGATTTATACAATCAATTTTGTGTGTATACCCTTTCAAAACAAAAAACTTCAACACCAAAAGGTATTGAAGTTTTAACTATGAATTTGAGGTATTAATTTATACCATGCATCATTTGCAGTAATTTACGACTTAAGAAAAATAGGATAACAGATGATGCCCCGGCCATTAGCACAAAAACCATAAAGAAATCAAACAAATTATTTATTTGAACACCTAGAAAAGTAGGTTTTTCAGGAGCTAAATTCCATACTTGAATTTTTGTTGTGCTTACCTGAACTTTATCTACCACCTTTTCTACTACTTCTTGAGTAACTAATTTTTTTCCTCCATCAATTAATACTGCGCGATCAAAAGTATCATTGGCCATTTTAATTAATTTTAAGTGAAAATTACTTACCGTAGCTTGATTAGTTCCGACATCAATTCCAATAATACTATCGCGACCGTCATTTAATTTAACGGTGTTTAAAGTTGCAAGGGCAAAACTACTCGAACCTTTAGGGTCGGCCGACCAAACAGATGTATCTATAGTAAAAGCAGCTAATTGATTTATATTTTTAATATCAGTTTCGTTAGAAATACTTTTTTCAATTTTAACTTCTTCAGGGTATAAAGAACTTAATGTTCCGGCAAACTTATTAGCAGATGCGGTAGATAAAAACCATACACCCATTAGTAAGGAAGCTAATCGGGCGGGAGATAATTTGTTTACCATTGAAAGTCCGATTGGAGATAAACAAAGTTCGCCGAAAGTATGAATGGTATATAAACCAATCAACCATCCCATTGAAACTTTAGTACTTGGGTCAATTCCTTTTACACCAAACGCGATTACCAAATAACCTATGGCTAACAAAAACAATCCTAATGCTTGTTTAAAGGGAGAGGCAGGCTCTCTATTTGATCTAGATAAACCACCCCAAATCCAAACAAAAACGGGAGCGAAAATTACGATAGCTACTGCATTAATACTTTGGAAATAAGAGGCAGGAACAATTTCGCCGAATAAGGTACGATTGGTTTGTTCTTCGGCAAAGTAGGTTAATGATGCACCTGCTTGCTCAAAGGCTGCCCAGAAGAAAATAACAAAGAAGGCAGCGATATAGATAACCCAAATTTTATCTTTTTCCTGCTTCGATAAACTTTTATCAGAGATGATAAATCCGGGAGCTACTATGGTTAGTGAAAATATAAAAGCTCCTATTAAATCAAGGCTAAATACAAATTTGAACAACGAAAACAAAATTGCAAAAACAGATAACCAAACGATAATCTGAGTAGTATTTATCTCACCTGATTCATTAGTATTTGTTGATGATTCCATTCGGCTTACGTTAGGTTTATCACCAATTTGAACACCTTCGGGAGTAACAATATACTTATTTTTGAGGGTAACAAATAAAATTACACTTAATACCATTCCTAAACAAGCAGCTAGAAAACCCCATTTAAAATCGGCAGGATTTCCGGTATCACCAAGGTAACCGCACAATAATGGAGCAACAAATGCGCCGAGGTTAATTCCCATATAAAATATAGTGAAGGCTGAATCCACTCGTTGATCTCCGGGTTGATACAATTGACCAACCATAGTTGAAATATTAGGTTTGAAAAACCCATTGCCAAAAATCAAAAATCCCAATCCTACAAACATGATCATGGGTGCAAATGATTCTTGATATAAGCTGCCTGCAATGAACATAAAAAATTGTCCGATTGCCATTAAAATACCACCAATAATAATAGACTTGCGATTACCCCAGTATCTGTCGGCCATATATCCACCCAAGAGGGGCGTTAAATAAACAAGTCCGGTATAACTACCATAAATTTCGGAGCCAATTGCTTTGTCGAATAATAAAGCTTTCGACATAAATAAAACGAAAATGGCACGCATACCATAATAGCTGAATCGTTCCCACATTTCCGTTACAAATAACACATACAATCCCTTAGGATGACCTTGTTTGATTTGGCTCATATCTGATTAGTTTAATAAATGCAATTTAAAATTAAGACTGAATTATACAAATTAGTTTAACAAGGTTAAGCCTAACATTAGAAAATATAAGGCAATCATAGCTGTAAAAATAATAACAATGGCTGTAATTGCTTGTACCCAAGATTTCTCAAAGAACCTCATTATAGTTTCTCCTTGATAAAACTTGTCATACGTTCAAATAAATGCAGTCGTGTTGAAGCTCCTCCAATGCCGTGGTTTTTATCAGGATATAATTCACTATCAAATTTTACACCTTTATTTATCATTTTATTAATCATTTCAACTGCATTTTGAAAATGAACATTATCATCAGCAGTTCCGTGAATAATAAGGTAGTTTCCTTTAATTTTTGACACATGGTTAATGGGTGAATTATCATCGTAATTTTTACCATTTTCGGAAGGTGTTCGCATAAATCTTTCCGTGTAAATATTGTCGTAATACCTCCAATTGGTAACAGGAGCAACTGCAATGGCTGTTTTAAACACATCAGCACCCTTAGTAATTCCTAAGCTTGCCATGTATCCCCCGAAACTCCAGCCCCATATACCAATACGTGAAGCATCCACATAAGGTAATTTTGCCAATTGCTTTGCCACATAAATCTGGTCTTCTATTTCATATTTGCCAAGTTGCAGATATGTCACTTTCTTAAAGGATTCTCCCTTAAATCCGGTTCCTCTTCCATCAACACAAACAATCATATATCCTTGTTCTGCCAACATTTGATACCAAAAATAATAAGCTCCCATCCAACGGTTAACAGCCAATTGGTGGCCCGGTCCACCATACACATACATTAGCACCGGATATTTTTTGGTGCTATCAAAATGGTGAGGTCTAAAAATGAATGCATTTAACGATTCTTGATATGAATTATTAAACGTGGTAATCACTGCCGGTTCAATATTGAATTGTTTCATTTTATCGGTAGCATGTTTGTTTTCTTCCAGCACCCTAATTGTTTTACCGGTTGCATCGCACAAGGCATACAGTGGCGGAGAGTTGATAGAAGAATGTGACCATAGAAAATAACTGTAATCTTTATTAAAAATAGCACTGTTCCATCCCTTCATTGTGGTCAATTGTTTTTTTGTTTTACCATCAATTGAAAGTGCATATACATATCTTTCTGTTGAGCTAACTTCGGAGGTTGAAGCATATATCCATTTGGAATTTGAACTAATACCATAAACTTGATCCACATCCCAATTACCTTTGGTAACCTGACGTATAAGTGTTCCATTTAATTGATATTGATATAAATGATTATTTCCACTTTTTTCACTATTTAAAATAAAGGTCTTGCCATCCGGTAAAAAATACACTTCAGGAACTTCAATATATGCCTTATTTTCTTCGGTATAAATAATTGTTGATTGACCATTGGAAGTATTAGCTAACAATAATTCTAACTTATTTTGAAGTCGGTTTAATCGCTGAACCATCAATGTATTTGAGTTGGTTGTCCAGTGCAAACGGGGAATATAAATATCCTTTTCAACTCCTATGTCAATTGCTTGTTTTTTTCCGGTTGAAACATCAAATACATAAATATCAATAACAGAATTACTCTCCCCTGCTTTAGGATATTTAAAAGTGTACTGATCAGGATATAATGAACCATACATAGCCATTGTAAACTCCTTAACACCACTTTCATCAAAGCGGTAATAAGCGATTTGAGTGCTGTTACTGTTCCAATAAAAACCCTTACTTAAAGCAAATTCTTCTTCATAAACCCAATCAGTTGCACCATTAATAATATTGTTTTGTTTGCCATCGGTTGTAATTTGAATTTCGCGCTGTTCGATTAAATCATACCAGTATAAATTATTGCCACGCACATAGGCTAGTTTTGTACCATCCGGAGAAAACTCCGGTAACATTACCGGATCGCTAATAGGCTGAATTAATTTCCTTGTGGTTAAATCCAACACATGAATATTAGCTGCATAAGAATGACGGTATAACTGTTTAAAGTTGGTTTGAAACAACACTTTATTTTCATCATCACTGAACGAATAGGAGAATTGTTTTAATCCATGAAGGGATTGCTTAACAACTGTTTCAACTTCATCACCAGAAGCAAACCTATATTTAACGATATTTTCTTCTTTATCTACTGCTGTATAAAACCTACCATCATTCATTGAATTAAATCCTGAAACACCTCTGGTACCAAAAGTTCCTTTGGTCCAAATATCTTCAAGAGTAATTTGGTTTTGTGCGTAAGCAGAAATGCAGAAACACACACCTACAATTAGTCCTAACGAATGCTTTAAATTAGTCATGATTGTATTTATTATTTTATGTTTCATTTTTTTAGGGTTTGACTAGTATTGTTTTCAAATAATTGTTCAACTATTAATTCATATTTCAACTACTAAGCTACATTTTATGTGCATAATTTGATATAAACTCCTGTAGTCTCAATTTATATTTGAATCATGCAATATAACAAAGTAACCGAAACACAAATAAAGGCTTTTCAAGAAATTGTTGGTGAACCGTTCGTCATATTAACTGGTGAAGAAAAAGCTATTTACTCGAAGGATTACACAGAAGACTTAAGTTTTGAGCCTGAAGTGGTAATAAAACCCTCATCTGCACAAGAAATCTCACAAATCCTTACCTTATGCAATGAGTGGATGATACCTGTTACTCCGAGAGGTGCAGGAACCGGCTTAAGTGGTGGTGCGTTACCTGTTTTTGGCGGAGTTGTAATTGCAATGGAACGTTTTAACCGCATCATAAATATTGATGAAAATAACTTTCAGGTAACAGTGGAGCCCGGTGTAATTAACGAGGAGTTACAACAAGCCGTTAAAGAAAAAGGATTGTTTTATCCTCCTGACCCTGCAAGCAAAGGCAGTTGTTTTTTAGGAGGAAATATTGCCCATGCCAGTGGTGGTCCGCGTGCTTTAAAATATGGCACCACAAGAGATTATGTATTAAACTTGGAGGTAGTTTTACCAACAGGAGAAATAATCACAACAGGAGCTAACACATTAAAATACTCAACCGGTTATAACTTAACTCATTTAATGATTGGCAGTGAAGGCACTCTTGGAATAGTTACTAAAATTGTTTTTAGATTGATACCACACCCTAAGCATACCTTACTTTTATTTGCTCCGTTTGCTTCACCGGAAAGAGCTTGCGAGGCAGTTAATGGAATTTTTCTTGCCGGTGCACAACCCAGTGCTTGCGAATTTATTGAACCTGAGGGATTGAGATTATCTGCTGAAATGTTGAACATTTCATTTCAAATTGAAGAAAATGTTGGTGCCTATTTGATGATTGAAGTTGATGGTAACGACGAAAACGAGATGATGTTGATATGCGAAAAAGTGAGTGAAGTTTTGTATGCATTTGAAAGTGGAGAAGTATTATTTGCTCAAACCGCCGAAGAAAAAGAATATTTCTGGAAACTCAGAAGAAGTATAGGAGAAGCAACTAAATTTAATAATACTTACAAAGAGGAAGATACTGTTGTACCGCGTGCGGCATTACCCGAGTTATTTAGAACTGTTAAAGCCATTGGAAAGGAGTATGGCTTTAGAACTGTTTGTTACGGGCATGCCGGTGATGGCAATTTGCATGTAAATATATTACGTGATGCATTATCGGATGATTATTGGAATAACGTAATCCCGCGTGCTGTAGTAGAAATTTTCACCTGTTGTAAACAACTGAATGGCACCATCAGTGGTGAACATGGAATTGGGTTGGTTCAAAAACCATATATGAATGTAGTTATGAGTGAAGTACACTTATCCTTAATGAGAAGGATTAAGTTTGCATTTGACCCTAAGCAAATATTAAATCCGGGAAAGATTATGTAAGCATCATCTGTTAAAATGGAGGGATAACGAACTCGTCTTCGTCATTTCCCATCTCGTTTAATTTACTACTTCTGGTTATTGTGCCCATATTACCAAATGGACTATCATTAGAGTTATCGTAAAATGATGCACTTTCAAAACCTGCTACATCCATTTCATCTAAATCTTTAAATTTAGTAAACTCGTGTACAAACCTTAGGCGAACTTGTTCAAGTGCCCCGCTCCTATTTTTAGCAATATGTAATTCGGCTACCCCATGCGTACTACTTCCGTCTTCAAACTGTGAAATGCCATAATATTCCGGACGATAAATAAACATAACCATATCTGCATCTTGTTCGATAGACCCGGATTCGCGTAAATCAGACAACATTGGTATGGCGGATACCCCACGTTTTTCGGAGGCACGACTCAACTGTGCAAGGGCAATCACCGGAACATCCAATTCCTTTGCAAGGGCTTTTAACGACCTTGAAATATAACTTACTTCTTGTTCACGATTTCCATTTTTATTTCCAGAATCATCACCCCTCATCAACTGCAAATAATCAATCACAATCATTTCAATGCCATGTTGTTCTTTTAACCTTCGGCATTTACTTCTTAATTCAAATACAGATAATGCCGGGGTGTCATCAATAAAAATAGGCGCTTCACTCAGCCTTGCAACTTTTGTATTAAGTTGTTGCCACTCATGCTCGGCTAATGTACCTCTCTTTAATTTCTCACCCGAAATTTCCGCTTCCCCGCTAATCATACGAGTTACTAGTTGTTTGTTGCTCATTTCAAGTGAAAAAATAGCAATTCCTCTTGGGTTTTCAGGATCAGATAATGATGCATTTCTTGCCAATGATAACACCATTGCTGTTTTACCCATACCCGGACGAGCAGCTAGAATAATTAAATCAGAACGTTGAAAACCGGAAGTAAGACGGTCTAATTTAGTAAAACCGGATGGAATACCGGTTAAGCCGCCTTGTTTATCTTTTAATCCTTCAATATCACGAATAGTATCACGAATAATACTATTCATTTGTTTATAATCGCGTTTAATATTCCCTTGAGATATTTCAAACAATTTGCGTTCAGCACTATCAAGCAGTTCAAATGCATCAGCACTTTCTTCGTATGATTCTTTTTGAATTTCAGTAGAGATTCGAATCAGTTCACGCTGAATAAACTTTTGAGCAATTATACGGGCGTGGTATTCAATATTAGCCGCAGATGCAACCCTATTGGTTAATGAAGTTATGAAATATGCACCACCTACTATATCCAATTTTCCCGATTTCCTTAATTCATTAGTTACGGTTAGTATATCAATTGGTTGGGCTGAAGAAAATAAATCTTTAATTGCCTGGAAAATCATTTGGTGAGACTCTTTGTAAAAACTTTCAGGCTTTAAGATATCTGACACAATGGTAATCGCATTTTTTTCAAGCATCAACGCCCCTAAAACAGCCTCCTCCAAATCAACCGCCTGAGGTTGTAATTTCCCATATTCCATTGTACCGGTATTCGATTTTGTAATTCCCTTAATTGTTCTTCTTGTCTCTGTCATCTGTTCAATACTGATTTTCTATTTTTGCCAGCTATCAAAGGTAAGTATCACGGTGTTTTTTTGCACTTCAGATTAACACATTCCTACTTATTCACTGATTAATTTTTATTGTTAAAGGCATGTTAATATCAGAAAAATATTTGATTAATGTATTGATTAAGAACTACTAGTTATACACATAGCCATATTCATTATTTAATAGTGATTTTGCTAACCTGCTCATTTCGTGTTTAAATGTAGTTAAGCGCAAATTCGCATGTAACAATTTTTTAACATGGAAGAAAGGAACAACTTTACTTGCTCATGTATTATTACATATCTACCTGATTAACACATAAGAATCATTTAATGTCTGGGTTAACATTCAGTTAACAGTAATCAATCAAGTTAATAGAACACCTGCATAAAATTAATACTAACAAAATATACAAGTGAGAAATATAATGGTAAAAATACCCATATTTGCAGGTCGAATTTAATCAGCTTCATGCGCTCTAAACTGATATTTATTTGGGTAATGATAACGCACCTGTCGTATGCACAGGTTCCATTTACACAAACCTCCACAACTGTGGGTCGCCTACAACTCACCTTAAGTAATGCAGGAACAATCGGACGTCCGCAAGTACGAAGCAATACTCAAGGACCTCCAAGTATGGCTTTTCCTCAAAAAGGTAGCGAACATTTGTTTGAAGCCGGAATATGGATTGGTGCTATTGTAGATGGACAACCCTTAGTATCAACAAGTGCTGTAGATGCTTCAAGCGGTTATAGTACAGGAGGCGCTGGTTTTGAATTTAGCCCCTTGGCTATTCCTTTTCAACGATCTACCTTAACTTCAAGTCCAAATTTTTCAGCCTCAGCAATCTCTCATCAAGACTTTATCTTTAATTTTAGCGATACTGCCACGGTAGTGCCCGGTACATCCACTCCAATTAGCGGACATACTCAGCCATTAGGGGCACAAATTTTATTAGAAACCTACGCTTGGAATTTTTCATTTGCCGATTTTTTTGTTATCCTGAACTATAAAATCACAAACACAAGTAACAAACGCTGGGATAGTGTTTGGGTTGGTCAGTGGAGCGACTTGGTTGTGAGAAATGTAAACGTTACGCGACAAACGGGAACTAATTTCTTTAACAAAGGTCGTAATGGTGTTGACCGCCAAAACAAAGCAGTATATGCTTGGTTGAGCGATTTATCTGCTGATGATATTGACTATATAAACAGTTACGGTGCTATACAATTTTTAGGAATAGAATACAGGGGCATGTTTTTTAACCCCGACAAACCGGATACGTTTTTACAAAGAGGTTGGCCTGCTCCAAGGGTTAATTATAATTTCTGGAATTTTAATTCAGTAAACCCTCCATGGATTACGCCACAAAATGAACAAGAAAGATATAATAGAATGAAAGTTTCAGTTGATTCTGTTCAAGTAAATGAAGCTTCATTTGGCCCATCAAGAGGGCAACCAAATAACTGGATTCAATTAATAACAGCCGGTCCAATGATTAGCTTAGAGCCTGGCGAATCCTTTAATTATGTAATTGCATTCGTTTGCGCCAATAGAGTAAATGATGGAAGCGTACCGGTAAATAATGGTACTGTATCTACTCCGGCAACTCGAAGCGAATTAACTGGAAATTTCACACGTGCAAAAGCCACCTATGTTGGTGAAGATGTTAATGAGAATGGTGTATTAGATGAAGGTGAAGATGCTAATTTGAATGGAGTGATGGATAGATATGTATTACCTGAACCTCCTAAAACACCGAAAACTAAAATTGTAGCTTTAACTAATAAAGTAGAAATATATTGGAATGATGATGCAAGAGAATCTATTGATCCAATTTCTAGGAAAAAAGATTTCGAAGGTTATCGTTTGTATCGCACAAATATTGGTGACGACTTAGGAGGTAACCTTATTGACAAACGTAATTTAATTGCACAATGGGACTCAGCGGGAAATACCGTTGGATTTAACAATGGTTTTTCGCAGGTTAAACTCGACCAACCTGTTACGCTAGATGGCGATACTACCAAGTATTACTATAAATACACAATGGAAAACCTCCAAAACGGATGGCAATATTTGTTTATTTTAACTGCATTCGACAAAGGTGACGAAGCTATAAATTTACCTTCATTGGAATCATCCTTTACTGAAAATGCTTACTCGGTATTTACCGGTGCAACGCCAACAGCAATTACAGAAAACAGTGAAAATAAAGTAGGTGTTTATCCCAATCCATATCAAACAACTGCCGCTTGGAATGGTAATTTATCTCGTGAAAGGAAAATTTATTTCACCAACTTACCTTCAAAATGCACCATTAATATTTACACCAGCAATGGCGACTTAGTGGCCAGTTTGCGACATAACAGCAGCACCTATCAAGGAGATAATTCTCAATGGTTTTCTCGATTTGCACAAACAGGTGAAAAAGTATTCTCAGGCGGTGAGCATGCTTGGGATATTCTTTCAAACAGTAAAGCAACTATAAGTACAGGTGTTTATCTCTTTACAGTGCGAGATGAAGACACCGGAAAAATTGACATTGGAAAATTCGCAATTATTAAATAGAAAGGTTATTATGAAAAAACAATTACTCACTTTTTATGCCTTGATTACCGGCATGTTTGCCATGGCACAAAACCCTTATCCAATCATTACGATTGATTCGGTTCAATTTGTTAGTGACTCTAAATTAACAGCATCTCCTGTTGTTGATGTACCGGATTATATCAGTCCGACTTTCAAAAACACAACTTTTCGCGATACTGTTAGATTTGATGGTATTGTTGTAAGTAATCCGTTAACCTACGGTTTGTCGGCCACACTCAGAAAAGCTGCCTATATCCAGAAAGAAGGAGGTGGGCCGTGGAGCGGTGTGTTGGTGATGTGTGATCCTGCTACTACTCCGGCTGCAGGTCGTCCAACGCTTGCACAATTTATAACAGAGACCAAGTTTTACGAAAACTTTGTACCCGGATATAAAGTTCGTGTTTCTGCGCGCTTCGCAGCTTTCCAAAATGAAACACAAATGAATTTGTTAAGAAATAATGCAAACTGGAGCAATGCAGTTGAACAATTGGATTTAAACACATACCAACCGGTTTATTCGGTAATAACAGTTGATTCATTGATGACAGGTAACCAAACCGCCGGTACATGGACACAACAAAAAGCACGCGGTGAAAAATGGGAAGGGGTATTGGTTGAAATCAGAAATGTTCGTGTTACCAACGTTACTCCATTCGGTGGAACTAGATGGAATTGGTCAATTATTGACGATGCAGGAAATGAATTGGTAATTCGTGATATGTCGTCACATTTTCGTAACGATGACAATGAAGATACTATTCCAAAAATTCCAAATGTATTCGTTCCTCCGGTAGCCGGAACAGGATTATCATACATTAGGGGTATAATTACTGAATATACTGTTGGAAATATTGCACGTTATGGCATCATCCCTTTAAATCCTGCTGATGTTGGACCATGTAATATTTGTCCGCCTCGCATTGGAAACCGATTACGTACACCAATTGTGCCAACGGCTAACGACTCGGTAACAATAACTGCACGAATAACCGGAGATACTGCGTTAGCTTCTGTAAACTTAAGCTATGCAAAGTCAGATACTAATGTATTTTTTACAATTCCAATGGTTAAAGATCCTTTAAGTGATAATTTCAGTGCTAAAATTCCACCGTATCCTGCGGGAACATTAGTTAAATACTTTATACGAGCAATTGATGGAAGAAATATCAGTATTGTAGTTCCTGATACTTTAGCTACCGGACAACAATATTATGTTACTGCTAATGGAATAAACAATATTCGTGATATACAGTTTACAGCGGCTCCGGCAACAGGCGCATCAATATGGAATGGTGATTCAATTCCAAGTATGAATGTTACGGGAGTGGTTACTGCAACACGCATGAATAATCAAACTATTATTCAAGATGGGCAAGGTGTTAATTCAGCTATTTTCGTACAAAACAGTGATGCAACTCAAAATTGGAAAATTGGTGATTCAATATTGATTACTGCTGCAAGAGTTTCTGAGGTATTTAACGTAACAACTTTGTTTAATCCTACGGCTACTATCATAAAAAGTAATGCTACACTTCCAGCATTTGAAATGAATTTACCAATTGATTCATTCCGTTTAAACAGGGTGCGTTATGCTCGCCCTTGGGAAGGTGTTTTAATGAGTTGGGATTCGGTGTATGTTGCACAAACCAATGCTGATTCAGCAACAAACGGACAGTTTGGAGAATGGGCATTCAGTAAAGATTCAACTGCTAATTTAGGCCTTCGTGTTGATGACCTTAACGCTTCTATTTTAAACATGAACCGCGATTTAACCAAAGGTCAATTTTTTGAATATGTTAAAGGCGCCATGTTTTTCAGTTTCTCTAATTTTAAATTAATTCCTCGCATGCTTAGTGATGTTGGTTTATGCGGACTTGATACATTTGCTCCGGTAATTACTTTAAACGGAAACGAATTTGATACAGTAGAAGTAGGTAGTGGCACGTATAATGATGTTGGAGCAACTGCATTTGACAACCGTGATGGCAACTTAACCGGCTACTTAAGTATTACCGGCACTGTAAACACAGCACAATTAGGAAACTATGTTATCACGTATGCAACATCTGATTTTTGTGGTAATTCGGAATCAATAACTCGTAATGTGCATGTAAAAGATACGCCTAATGTTGGTTTACGTAATAACTTATTGTCAACTGCTGATATTAACGTATTCCCTAACCCTGCGCATGATGTGGTAAATATCACTGTAAAAGGAATAAACAAAGTTCCGGTTACTGTTACCATGATTGATATGCTGGGAAGAACATTATTGACTCGCACTTATCACGACAACCAAGTGAAAGATACTATCAATATCAGCAACCTTAACAATGGAGTTTATTTCTGTGAAATAAAAAATGCAGAAGGAAGCCGAACCATCAAGTTTGTAGTTTCCGGTAAATAGAGAACACTTAGCTATAATAAAAAGGGCGGTCGCTTTGATCGCCCTTTTTTTTGGCCTTGTCTTGTCCTGAAATAAGTTGACAAAAAATCGACTTATTATGAAAAAAACAGATGAACAAAGAAAAAGACGCAGTCAACGCGATTACAGTTTAGCC
>JALONK010000007.1 GCA_025454975.1 Bacteroidia bacterium | reverse complement strand
AATGTCGAAACGTATTAATACTCAAAACAACAAACCTGATTTTATTACCTTGACGGTTCCTTTGCATTTAATGAATGGAAATAATAATGTAAATACTTTTTTCCGCGAAGCTGTAATCAACGAATTAAGTTTCTAATGACAAATGAGTTTAAACATATTGTTTTGTTTGCTTCCGGAAACGGAACAAATGCCGAGCATATTGTTAAAACTTTCAAAAATCATCCAAGCATAAAAGTTGTAGCCGTATTTTGTAATAACCCAAAGGCCGGTGTAATTGAACGTATCAAACCTTATGATATTCCTGTTCAATTATTCGATAAAAAAATGCTGAATGATGCAGATATTTTTATAAATATGCTGAAACCTTATCAGCCTAATTTATTAGTATTGGCAGGGTTTCTTTGGCTTATTCCAACCTATCTGATCCAATTTTATCCTAAAGAAATAATTAATATACATCCTGCTTTATTACCTAAGTTTGGTGGTAAAGGAATGTATGGTCAACATATACATCAAGCGGTATTAAATGCCAAAGAAACTGAACATGGAATCACTATTCATTTTGTTAACGAGCATTATGATGAAGGTGAACATATTGTTCAAGCAAAGTTTAATATTGAAGCCAACGATAACTTGCAAATAATTCAGCAGCGAATTTCAGCTTTAGAGTTTGCTTATTATCCTGAAGCAATAAAAAGAGTTTTAGGTGTTTACTATTGATTTTCTTGGAACTAAACCATTGGGACCTTCATCATATAAATTACCTTCATCATTTATCCAAACCTTAGGCTCTTTTTCAACAAGTTTATTACCTGCTTCATCAACCCAACCATGCTGTCGTGCAGGATTTCCATACACCAAAGCATAGTCCTTAACATCACGTGTTACAACGCTTGCCATTCCTACCATAGCATATTTACCAACATGTATACCTGCTAATAAAGTACTATTGGCTCCAATTGATGCCCCTTGATGAACATAAGTTTTTAAATGCTCAATGTATTGTTTACTTCTTGGGCGAGGATTATTGGTAAATACCACATTCGGACCTAAAAAAACATCATCTTCCAGCCGTACTCCTTCCCAAAGATAAATACCACATTTTATTGTTACATTATTTCCAACTTCAACATCATACTCGATATAACAATGGTCGCATATATTACAATTAGAACCAATTTTGGCTCCCTTTAAAATATGAACAAAAGCCCAAACCCTGGTATCATCACCAATATGATCTGTTTCTACTAATGCTTTTTCATGTATAAATGGTTTACCCATTATTTGCTCCCCCAAATGTTTAAAAATTCATCGTAATCGCGAATATAATCGTTGGCCTCATATCCTTTAGAAGCAAGAACTAACTGAATTGCTGTATGGCTGTACTGCATGGTATGCCATACATTTGGAGGCAGGTAAACAGCTTTCGAAGGGTCATCTAAAACAAAAGTTTGAATATTACCTTTTCCATCATCCGTATTCACAATAATTCTTCCTGTTACGGCTATCAAAATTTGCTCTGTTTCATGGTGAGCATGCCTGCCTCTAACAATACTTTCCGGCGTATAATAAGTCCAAAAAACGCGTTCAACTTCAAATGGTAAGTTTTTGTTTTCCGCAACCGACAAATAGCCAATATTGCTTTCGCCTAATTTACCAAAATCAATAATATGTGGTGGTTGATATAACTTCATAATACATTCTTGTTTTAGGGATTATTCTATAATCCGAAATAATCCGGAAATTTCTTATACCATTCAAACGTTTTCACCAATCCCTCACCTAATGTAACTTCGGGTTGATAGTCTAACAACCTTTTAGCTTTGGAGATATCAGCTAAGCTATGACGCACATCGCCTGTGCGGGTTTCGCGATATTGTGCTTGTAAGTTATTTTCATTGGCAGCCCTTTTTAAGGCTTCAAATAATTGATTAATGGTATGTTGTTCGCCACAAGCCACATTATATACTTGGTTCCAAGCCTCATCATTTGTAGTAAATAATGCTTTTAGATTGGCTTGAACGGCATTATTAACATAAGTAAAATCTCTGCTTTGCTCACCGTCACCATTAATAAATGGTGATTGTTTATTAATCACCGCATGGGCAAATAGTGGAATAACAGCAGCATAAGGCCCCGAAGGATTTTGCTTAGGACCAAACACATTAAAATATCTTAATCCTATAAACTTCATTGCATATAAATCGGCAAAAACCTTTGCATAAAGTTCATTCACTAATTTAGTAATGGCATAAGGTGAAAGTGGAGCTCCAATAATGTGTTCAACCTTAGGTAATGATTTACTATCACCATAAGTAGAAGACGATGCAGCATAAATTATTTTGGATATACCTAATTCCTTTGCAGCAGTAAATACATGAAGTGTTCCATTAATATTAACCAGGTTACTTGTGATAGGGTCGTTAATAGATCGAGGCACCGAACCCAAAGCGGCTAAATGAATAACAGCATCAACACCTTTAATCGCATCCAAACAAGTTTGAAAGTTGGTAATATCACCCTCAATAAATTTAAATGAAGGAAATTTAGTAAAAGCTGCAATGTTTTTATATAAACCCGTGGAAAGGTTATCAAGAACCCTAACTTCACTAATACGATTATCCTGTAATAATGCTTCAGTTAAATTACTGCCTATAAAACCGGCACCGCCTGTAACCAATACTTTCATGTAATTTGGATTATAAACGTGCATCTATTTCATGAGGATTTAGCGTTGATTTCACATCATAAATTACATGAACAGGTTTCAGCAATTGTTTAAGTTGTAATTGTTTGAAAGGCTCATGAGCCACAGCAAGAATTACAGCGTCATAGTCATTTGCTAAGTTATTGATTAAATGAAATCCATACTCATGGTTTACCTCATTACTATCAGCCAATGGGTCATATACTTCAATAGCAGTTTCAAATTCTTTAAGTTCGTCAATGATATCAATTACTTTACTATTTCTTATATCAGGGCAATTCTCTTTGAAGGTAATTCCTAAAATTAAAATCTTAGCATGATTCACCGAGATTCCTTTTTTAATCATCAACTTAATAACTTTATTGGCAACGAAGGCACCCATATTGTCATTAATTTTTCTGCCGGCTAAAATCACTTGACTGTGGTATCCGATTTCTTCAGCCTTATGAGTAAGATAATATGGATCAACACCTATACAATGTCCACCAACCAATCCCGGACGAAAAGGCAAAAAGTTCCATTTTGTTCCGGCTGCTTGCAACACTTCTAGGGTATCTATTCCCATTTTATCAAATATTAATGCCAACTCATTCACGAATGCTATATTTATATCACGTTGGCAGTTTTCAATAACCTTAGCTGCCTCTGCAACTTTAATGCTTGCGGCCTTATAAGTGCCGGCTGTGATTATAGAAGCATAAATTTGATCAACAGCATTTGCTACTTCAGGAGTTGAACCGGAGGTTATTTTTTGGATGGTAGTAACGCGATGTTGCTTATCACCGGGATTAATTCGCTCAGGTGAATAACCACAATAAAAATCTTTGTTAAATGTTAGGCCACTAAACTTTTCTAACACAGGAACACAATCATCTTCCGTACATCCCGGATAAACTGTAGATTCATAAACAACGATATCATTTTTCTTCAACACTTTGCCTACGGTTTCACTGGCCTTCATTAATGGTGTTAAATCGGGGCGGTTATTTTTATCTATTGGTGTAGGAACGGTAACTATAAAAAAATTAGCTTCTTTAAGAACATCCAAATCGGTAGTATAGGTAAGTTTGGTTGCCTCTGCTAACAATTCAGATTCCACTTCTAATGTACGATCATAGCCCGCTGTTAATTCTCCAATGCGTTTACTATCAATATCAAAACCAATCGTTGGATAGATTTTACCAAATTCTACTGCAAGTGGTAATCCTACATATCCGAGACCGATCACACCTATTTTAAAATCAGATACTGTATTCATTTGTTAGGGTATATTAGTAAGGTTGTTTTGTTGATTTTCTGCGTTTATTAACCGATAGCAATCTCTTGTACCAAGGTTTAAGTTTTGAACGTTCTTCAGTATAATAACCATTATAATATTGAGAATAATATTTACGGTTATAATACCCATATCCTGAACTCATAGCATAATAACCACCATAATAATAATATCCTCCTCCGCCATAATATCCGCCATAAGCAGTTTTATAAATAGAACTATAAACAGAGCTGCTTGCATCAAATGAATTCAGAACAGTGTAAACATTTCGTATTGCATTATCCTGCATTAAGCGATCAGGAATTAGGGCAAAGTCGCGTTTCGAGTAATTTGCTCTGATGATAAATAAATTTACATCAGATTTAGCCATCAATTCAAATGAATCAGAAACCAAACCTACAGGTGCTGTGTCAAAAAACACATAATCATATCTTTCTTTTAATTCTACAATTAAGTTGTCCATAACAGTTGACTGTAGTAATTCTGATGGATTTGGCGGAGTTGGTCCCGCTGGAATCACGTCTAAATTCTCAAATTCAGAAGGCAGAACAATTTCCTCAAGGCTACTTTTTCCAATTAAATAAGTAGTAATTCCTATATCATTAGTAAGATTCCTAAATGTTAAGTGCACCCGTGGACGTCTCAAATCACAACCAACTACTACTACTCGATAGCCCAATAAAGTTAACGAAGCAGCAAGATTAACCGTACAGAATGTTTTACCTTCTCCACTTACCGATGAAGTAACACATATAGCTTTTTTAGTCTCGCCTTTAAGTATAAAATTCAAGGCCGTTCTAATGCCTCGAATAGATTCGCTGAATACTGATTTTGGGCTTTTCATCACGTAAAGTTCATATTGATCCTCCATTTCTTCATCATCCAACTTTTTAACCACACCAATCACGGGAACTCGACTAAGCCCTTCAATAGTTTCTTTGTCCGGTATACGGTTATAAATAATCCTCATTAAAAAAATAAATCCAACACCTAATAGTAACCCTATAAGCGCTGATAATCCATAAGCTTGCTCAGGCTTTGGAGAAAATGGAGACGATGGAATAGCTGCTTCATCCACGATACTTGCATTGGCTATAATTGAAGACTTACTGATTCGAGTTTCAAGTTTTTTCTCCATTAAATAGCCATAGATTTTTTCGTTTACTTTAAATGTGCGCTGTAAATCTAATAATGCTTGCTCTTTTTCAGGTAAGCCTGATAACAATAATTTAGCATCATTAATTAATCCTTGAACATGTAATTGTTTATCGGCTAATTTAGTTTTTAACGAAGCTAATGCCCTGTTTATGCCAAGTTTCAATTCAGCAATTTTAACCTCATTTTCCTTCATTACCGGACTATTTATCTGATATCTTGAGCTTAATGATATTCGTTCTAATATTAAACCATTTAAAAGGTCAATCATGTTAGGAATGGTTTGTTCGTCCTCATTGTCTAACATAACAAATTGCAAAGGTTTGTTGTTGCTGGATTTTAAATCTACTATCAATTTCTCGAGTTGCTTCTGTTTAAGTGCAATAACACTTTTTTGAGCCTCAAGGTCGGTTAACTTTTCAAACTGTGCTCTACCAACTAAACTTGGCTCAACACCATGGTTTTTGGTTTGAAAATCAGTTAAACTTTTTTGGGCACTTTCAACTTGAGCCGACAAATCATTAATCAAGTCATCAATAAATTGCACAGTTTGCTCAGCTGCCTTTGCCCTAGTGTTTACACTTTCTTTCATATATGCCTTCGCGGTGGCATTAACAAAGTCAGATGCTTTTTGTGGAACTTCGTCGATATAAGTTATTTTTAATAAGCTTGTTCCCTTCTCCACTTCAACCTTTATTTTAGAAGCTAATCGCATAGCATCATAAAATCTGTTGTGAAGTTTAACTTCAATATCCTTATTTAACACAGGACTCAGCCAGTTTTCGTTTGGAACAATAACTTGAAATATGCTTGACCCAAGTACTAAACTATCATTTACCTTAAAAAAGTTCTCTTTGCTCTTTTCATTAAATTTAACACTGTAAGTGTTTTTATTCGTAAATTTAATGATAAATCGTTTACCGAAATCTGAAGAATCAATGTATAAAGGTATAACCTTAAAATAATTAAATGGATAAATTTCAGAAGTAACAATTTGCCCTCGTTGCAAATAAATCACATCATAATTCAACAATTCAAGTGTGCTTAAAGCTAACGTACGGCTTTGTAGAATTTCAGATTCTGTTTTTAACTGGTTCTCAAGTCGGCCCGTAAGCCTTCCATATCTAAATATATCACTTACTTGCCCCCCTTTTTCATCATCAAATTTTAACATCACTGATGCTGAATACAAAGGTTTAGTATAACGAAGTTGAATGAAAGTTACTACCAATGATATTATAATGAATAATACAATCACGTACCAACGCCTTAATAACAACAGACCAACTTTTGTTATATCAATGCTTCTTTCTAAAGTTAAGCCGGAATTATTTTCTTCCATTTATCTTCTTAAGTTAATGATTTGTAAGGTAAGTAAAGCTAATTGACTAAAAGTAAGTACTACAAAACCAAGACTTTGGATAGAAGTAAGTGCTTCTGTTTGCGCTTTAAATCCATAAGGTTCAACATATACAATATCTCCATCCTGAATAATCAATTCCTGATTTTTAAGATTCATAATCCACTTTAAATCAACCTGAATCACTTCGTGCTTCCTAATAATTTTGATTGAATTCTTTTTACCAATATCCTTTATACCACCTGCTAATGCTAAGGCATCCACTAAAGTTGTATTTTCTTTATCCAATAATATTTTCCCCGGCATATTTACCTCCCCCATTACTGTAACAGTTAAGCTTGTGATATTTACTTCAATTAAAGGTGAAATATTATATTTACTGTATTCACGCTCCAATAGTTTTGCTGCTTCCAAACGATTTAATCCAACCAAATTAATACGACCAATCATAGGTAAAATGCAAGTACTGTCAAAGTTTACCAAATAACCCTTTTCTAAGTCGGCTTGAATATTTCCTGTTGAAGTTGCGCTTTGCCCAGCAGCTTGCCCTATATCGTAATTATTAATAAACTTCACTTGAACTCGGTCGCCAGGCTTGATTACATGGTAATAAGTTCGATTTTCTTTTGAAGTTGAATCTAATTTGTAAACAACCACACCTGTTCCTTTTATTTTATTAGGTGTTTTAAACATTATATTTTTATGTTTATATCCGCAACTTGCCATGAATAACATGGCAACTATGATTAAAATATCCTGTTTCACTTTAATAATTTGCATGAACTGCAAGTATACGGTTTAGATTTGAATTATAGGCATTGACTTTACTAACGAAAATTATGCATCTTTTTTTTGTTTTTATAAATTTTCTCTTAATATTGAGTAGTTTTTTTACTCAATGTGTAGGTGCTAATTCTTATTGGGACTGAAAGGGCGAAGCTTTCCATTTTTACATAATTTAATTATTACAAATTGTCGTAAAATAAATGTGTTTAAACAAAATATTGTTCGACATTTTTACAAACTAAATCAAACAAAAGCTCAATATAAATGGCGAAAACCTTATTGCAGACGAGCCATATTACAAAATTGGTATTAATAACAATTAATCATTAACAGCCATTCAATATCCTTTAACATCAAAAGCGAAAACGCGAAAATTATGTTAGACACCCTTATTACCTCTAAAACAAGAGTTAAATTATTGTTGAAGTTCTTCCTTAATAGTAAAACATCATCATACCTAAGAAATTTAGAAACCGAATTTGGAGAAAGCACAAATAGTATTCGTCTTGAACTTAACAAATTTGAAGTGGCAGGACTTTTAACCACAAGCACAAGTGGTAATAAAAAAGTATTTAAGGCTAATACCAAACATCCAATGTTCTCAGATATTCAAAATATCTTGATGAAATACACCGGACTTGATAAAATAGTGGAGCAAGTAATCAGAAGGTTGGGTAATGTTGAAGCCGTTTATTTAGTTGGTGATTTAGCAAAAGGACTAGACAGCCCAATTATTGACTTAATTTTTGTGGGGAATATTGATAAGACATATTTGCTTAATTTGACAGAGAAGGCTGAAAAATTGATTCATAAAAAAATAAGGTTTGTAACTTTCAACTCACAAGAATTTGAATCAGAAAAAATCACATTATTGCAACAAGCCCACATAGAAATTCTTAATTAATGTCTGAAATTTTTATTATAGCAGAGATTGCTCAAGCACATGAAGGCAGTTTAGGTATTGCTCACAGTTATATTGATGCATTAGCAGAAACAGGGGTAAATGCAGTAAAGTTTCAAACTCATATTGCTGAGGCTGAAAGTAGTAAAGAAGAACAATTTAGGGTGAATTTCAGTTATGAAGATAAAACGCGTTACGACTATTGGAAACGAATGGAGTTTAGCCCTGAACAATGGATGGGATTGAAACAACATTGCGAAGAAAAAAACATGGAATTTATCTCCTCACCTTTTTCTTTAGCCGCAGTAGATTTATTAGAGAAAATAAATGTCAATAAATATAAAATAGGTTCAGGAGAGCTAACAAATTATTTAATGCTCGACAAAATTGCCCGAACTAAAAAACCGATTATTTTATCTTCAGGAATGAGTGATTGGAGTGAATTGGATGACACCATTAACTTTCTGACGCCTTATGGTAATCCGCTTTCCTTATTGCAATGCACAACCGCCTATCCTACTCAGCCAAATCAGTGGGGTTTATCTGCAATAGGTGAGATGAGATTAAGATACGGTTTACCTATTGGATTCTCAGATCATTCAGCAGATATAATTGCATGTCTTTCGGCTGCAACGCTAGGTGCAACAATTTTAGAATTTCATGTAGTGTTTCATCATCAAATGTTTGGCCCCGATGCTAAAGCCTCATTAACTTTAGAACAAACAAAACAATTGGTAAAAAGCGTAAGAACCATCGAAACTGCGCTCTCTTCACCTCACCAAAAAAATGATGCATCAAACTTTACTCAACTAAAAAACATGTTTGGTAAAAGTTTATCCGTTAATAAAGATTTATCGAAAGGACACATGATTACTATTAATGACTTAGAATCGAAGAAGCCCGGAAATCAAGGAATAGCAGCAAAAGAATTTCAAAAAGTAATTGGAAAAGAATTAAAGCGAGATTTAGAGAAGTGGAGTTTTTTGAGAGATGATGATTTGATTTAAAAACGAAGTTCATGGATAGATATGTTTTATGGTGCATCACCAAAAATATTCCTAAAAGCCAAATCAAAAAGAAACAACACTACTCAATCCGAAAGCGAATTTGATTTCTACAAAAAACGATATAAGAACTATAAATTCAGAAGACATAATCCAATAGGTTCATACATCTCTGAATTTTACTGTTATAAATAGAAATTGGTAATTAAACGGAAAGGTATACATTATATTAAAAATACAGGTTAAATGGCATTCGATATACAAGGGGAAGATGATATGATGAAGTGGATTATTAAAGTAATGATATGCATCAATAGCGTGAATCCAAAGAATTCTCTTAAGGATATTGAAGTCATTATTAATCAATAACAGCCCTAACCCTATCTCTATTGGATACAGCAGCCAATAATTTAACTTCAACGATAATCAGTGCTTAAGAGCACCCCTTTTGGGGTTGGGTGTGAAATAAAATTATACGCACCCCGTGCTCACTCAGTGCACATTGTGAACACCATTTAAAAAAAAACTCACATTGAAAACGAAACGTAAAATAGCTGTCGTTGTAACTGCTCGTCCGAGTTACAGCAGAATAAAAACAGCCCTAAAGGCCATTCAAGAACATCCTAACCTTGAACTAAAATTAATAGTAGCTGCCTCTGCCCTATTAGATCGTTATGGGACTGCTGTTAACTATATTGAAAAAGATGGATTTCAAATTCACTCTAAGGTGTACAATGTATTGGAGGGTGAAAGTCCAATGTCAATGGCCAAAACAACCGGATTAGGAATTATTGAACTATCAACAGTTTTTAATAATCTTAATCCTGATTTGATAATTACCATTGCAGATAGATACGAAACCATGTCAACCGCAATTGCGGCTTCCTATATGAACATACCTCTGATTCACATTCAAGGAGGAGAAGTAACCGGAAATATTGATGAAAAAGTGAGGCATGCAATTACAAAACTTTCAGATGTGCATTTGGTTGCATCAAAAGATGCTGCTGAACGTGTGATTAAAATGGGAGAAAATCAGGAATCGGTTTTTGTGACTGGATGCCCTTCAATAGATTTGGCAGAAGAAATTTTTCCAAATACTGAACTTGACTTCAACCCATTTTCTAAATATGGTGGTGTTGGTAAAGAAATGGATATCAATAATGGATATGTTGTGGTTATGCAACATCCGGTAACAACAGAATTCAAAGCATCACGCAAACAAATTAATGAAACCTTACAAGCTATTAAATCGCTGCAAATGCCAACCTTTTTCTTTTGGCCTAATGTTGATGCCGGTGCTGATGGAACATCTAATGGAATACGAAGTTTTAGAGAAATTGAAAAACCTGAAAATATTCATTTTTTCAAAAACATGGAACCTACAGATTTCTTAAGGTTGCTGTATAATAGTAAATGCCTAATAGGAAATTCCAGTGTTGGCATTAGAGAGTGTGCTTATCTTGGTGTACCCGTTGTAAATATTGGCACAAGGCAACATGGAAGAGCTAGAGGTAAAAATGTTATTGATGTTGATTATAATAGTGAAGCTATTTCAACTGCCATCGCCAAACAAATAGCAAATGGCAGGTATGAAAAAGATACAATTTACGGAACAGGTAATGCAGGGAAAAATATAGCAGAAGTACTCACAAAAATTCAACCTAACATAGATAAAAAAATAACCTATTGAAACTGCTAGCTATCATTCCAGCCCGAGGAGGGTCTAAAGGAGTGCCAAGAAAAAATATAAAACTTCTAGGTGATAAACCATTATTATGGTATACCTATCAAGCTGCTAAATCATCTAATCTGTTTGATGAAATATTGTTAAGTACAGACGATGAAGAAATTGCTTCAATAGGGAAAGAAATTGGGTTTATGGTTCCTTTTATACGCCCAAAGGAATTGGCTACCGACGCTGCTAAATCAATAGATGTCGTGGTTCATGCTTTAAATGAATTACAAAAATCAAATCAGACTTATGATGCAGTGGTTTTACTGCAACCTACTTCTCCGTTTAGAGAAAAAGGAATCATCAATAAAGCGTTTGATACATTTATTAAAACCGGCGCCGATTCACTGGTTAGCGTAAAACAAGTGCCCCATCAATTTAATCCTCATTGGGTATTTAAAGTTAATGAAAATAACTTTTTAAGTATATCAACAGGTGATGAAGAATTAATTGGTAGAAGACAAGAATTACCTGATGCATACTATAGAGACGGACAAATTTATATTACTACAGTTGAGGTATTATTAAACCAAAAAACTTTTACAGGTAAAAAGCTTGCTTACTTAATAAATACTTATGAAGGGGCTGATATTAACATTGATGCCATGGATGATTGGGAAAAAGCAGAAGCATTTATAACGAACTATACAAAACAATTTGAACATGAATAACGAAAACATCACCTTACATGGTTTACCGTCAAACGTAATTTTTTGCAAACGATGTGTGATAAATAATCAACGACCTAGTACTTCAAGAGAATTTGTTAAAAAAGATACAAGAATAGATACTGTCGGGTTCGGTGAAGACGGCATTTGCGATGCATGTAAATGGTTTGAAGAAAAAAAGAAAATAGATTGGGTTGATCGAGAAAATCAACTTAGGGAATTGTGCAACAGATTTAGAAGAAATGATGGTACGTACGATGTGATTGTACCTTCAAGCGGAGGTAAGGATAGTTTCTTTGTAGCACATGAACTGAAATATAAATATGGGATGAATCCATTAACAGTTACATGGGCTCCCCACAGGTATACTGAAATTGGTTGGCAAAATTTTCAAAGTATGATTGATGCCGGTTTCGATAATGTGCTTGTTACTCCTAATGGAGAAGTGCATGGTAAACTAACTCGACTTGCATTTGAAAACCTGGTTAATCCTTTTCAACCATTTATTATTGGTCAAAAAAATGTTGCACCTCGTATGGCTTTACAATACGGAGTTCAACTAATTATGTATGGTGAAAACCATGCTGAGGCACATAACAAAATTGGTGAAAACTACAGCCCACTCATGAATATTGAACATTTCACCAGAGAAACAGATGAGGCTGACTTATATTTTGGTGGTGTACATATTAAAGATTTACATCAATTTGGCATTGACCAAAAAGATATGTATTTGTACAAACCTTTACTTGCCGATCCGATAAGAAAAGCAGGAATTGAAGTACATTATTATAGTTTTTATCATAACTGGTCGCCACAAGAAAATTATTACTATGCCATGGAACATTCAAAATTCCAACCAAATCCGGATGGAAGAAGCGAAGGTACCTATTCTAAATTTGCAAGTTTAGATGATAAAATTGATGGGCAACATTACTTCACAATGTTTATTAAATTCGGACAAGGAAGAGCAATGAATGATGCATGCAGAGATATCCGAGATGGATTTATTAGCAGAGAAGAAGCCATTGAATTGATGAATAAATATGATGGTGAATTTCCTCAAAAATATTTTCAAGATTTCTTAGACTATACCGGAATTAGTGAAGAAAGATATTGGGAGGTGATTGATAAAGCACGTTCACCACATCTTTGGCAGAAGGTTTACGGAAAATGGGAACTAAAACACAAAGTGCAATAAACTACAATAATGACTGCTAAAAGAATTATTGCACGACTTGATGTAAAAGGTAATCGGTTGATTAAAGGTATTCATCTGGAAGGCTGGAGATTCTTAGGAGATCCAAATGAATATTGCTTAAAATATTATGAACAGGGCATTGATGAAATAATATATGTTGATGCAGTTGCCAGTTTATATAACCGAGATAGCATTAAAGAAATTGTAAGAAAAACTACCGAAAATGTTTTTGTACCTCTAACAGTTGGAGGAGGAATTCGAACATTAGAAGATGCAACAGAAATATTAAGAAGCGGAGCCGATAAAGTAGCCATAAATACAGCAGCAATAAAAAATCCAAATATTATAAGTGAAATCGCTAATAGATTTGGTAAACAATGTATGGTACTATCCGTTCAAGCAAAAAAAAGAAATAATATGTGGGTAGCGGCCTACGATAGTGCTAGAGAATATACCAATATGGATGTTCTTGAATGGATTGAAAAGGCAGTTGAACTAGGTGCAGGCGAAATCCTTTTAACATCTGTTGATAAAGAAGGTACACAAAAAGGATTTGACAATTCATTAGTTGACCATATCTCGAAAAAAATTAATGTACCCATCATAGCTTGCGGAGGTTTTGGAAATCCAAACCATGCTATTGAAGCATTTAATTATGGAGCCGATGCAGTAGCAATTGCTCATGCTTTACATTATAATAAGTGTAATGTAAAGCAATTAAAATCTGAATTAAGTAATCATCAAATACTCATCCGTCCTTAATGAAACAAATTACAATTATTGATTATGGAATGAGCAACTTGTTAAGTATTTCAAGAGCTTTTGAAAAATTAAATACCAAGGTAGCAGTTACTGAAAACCCTCTGGAAATTATACGCGCAGACCTTTTAGTGCTACCGGGTGTTGGTGCTTTTTACGATGGAATGAATGAACTTCATAAGAGAAATATTCCGGAAGCAATACATGAATTTACCAAAACCGGTAAGCCGTTATTAGGAATCTGCTTAGGTATGCAGATGTTATTAACTTCTGGTACTGAAGTGCAACTCACTAAAGGTTTAAATTTGATTCCGGGAGAGGTAATCCCATTGCCTGAATCATCCTCGAAATACCAAAAACATGTAATACCACATATTGGATGGAGTAAAGTAATGGTACAACATAAAAACAAATTGTTGAATAATAACTCAGAGAACTACATGTATTTTGTACACTCCTTTTATGCTAATACCACTCACTTGGAACATCAACTTGGAATAAGCAATTTTTATGACCTTCCTTTTACCAGTATGGTCAATAAAGACAATATTTGGGGAACTCAATTTCACCCGGAAAAAAGCGGTGAAGCAGGATTAGATATGCTGAAACAATTCATAACCCTATCATGAGAATAGCAACGCTTGATTATCTTAGAGGATTGGCGGCCTTTGGAATCATGATTTACCATTATCTGGGTTTTAAGTATGGAAAGTTTGATGTCGCAAATCCACTGGAAAAAATCGGCTTCTATGGTGTATCTATATTTTATGTTTTGAGTGGATTAACATTATATTCAGTTTATAATAAAAAAGAGCTAAATACTATTTCTACTTGGAAAGAGTTTTACCTGAAAAGAATATTCAGAATTTTCCCTTTGTTATGGGTGGCCATAATACTTACTCTTGTTTTAAGTAGTGAGCTGCCTGAAACAAATAAATTAATACTAAACTTTACCGGACTTTTCGGTTTCATTAATTGGAATAGCTATATTGCTATGGGATCATGGTCAATTGGTAATGAACTGGTATTTTACTCTTTATTCCCATTGATATTATATTTAATTAAAAAGGTAAAATACGGGAAAACATTGGTAAGTTTCTTAGCAATAATTATCAGTATATACTTTTCATATTTTATATTAGACTCAAATGTGTCGATATATGATCAGTGGAGAAATTATACCAACCCTATAAATCAAATTCCATTTTTTATGGCCGGTATTTTAATTGGTGCTTATAGTGAATACTTTAAAACCAATCAAAAGGTATTGAATTTTTTATTAATCATATTGTTCATAACCTTTTTTATCATTCCTGTTCAAGGGAATGCAATAATTATAGTCTCAGGTTACTTACGGTTGGTATATTTTACAATTTGTATTCTCATTACATTTATTTTATATCAATTGTCTCAAACTAAATACGACTGGATTCATAAACCTCTTTTTTTTATTGGAGAAACCAGCTACGGAATATATTTGTATCATCCTATTGTGTTTATTGTTGTAAAAAGATTACTGCTACATATTAGTCCAAATCTAGATTTTAATTTAAAAATTATATTATCTATCATCATAACCTTAATGGTAAGCTTTGTAAGCTATAAATACATGGAAAAACCAATAAGTGGTTTAGCTAAAAAACTAAGTAACAATAATTGATTATCTTTTTATGTCAAATTTCTTAGTAAATGCTTTAACCATCAATTAAAATTCCTACCTACACAAATAATTTCAATATAAAAATAATGCATTGCAGATTTTGTTCTACACCACTTGAAATAAAGGTTCTTGACTTAGGATTTCAACCACCTTCTAATTCATACCTAAGTTTAACAGATTTATCCAAAGCTGAAAGATATTATCCTCTTCGATTACGTGTTTGTGATTCATGTTGGTTGGTACAAACTGAAGATTATGCGCATGAGACAGAATTTTTTAGCCCTGATTATGCATACTTTTCATCTACGTCTACTTCTTGGTTGAAGCACGCAGAAGATTATGTTGAAATGATAAGCACTAGATTAAATTTAAATAAACAATCATTTGTAGTTGAAATCGCTTCTAATGATGGTTACCTTTTGAAAAATTTTGTAGCAAAAAAAATCCCTTGTCTAGGAGTAGAACCAACTTCAAGTACAGCCGATGCTTCAGAATCAATTGGAGTTCCTGTACTAAGAAAATTTTTTGGTACAAATACTGCAATATCAATGGTGGAAGCGAACAAAAAAGCTGACCTAATAATTGGCAATAATGTTTACGCACATGTACCGGACATTAATGACTTTACAAAAGGAATATCAATGTTATTAACCGATGAAGGGACTGTAACTTTAGAATTTCCACACTTGATGCGACTTGTTGAATTTAATCAATTTGACACTGTTTATCATGAGCATTTTTCTTATTTGTCTTTATCTACCGTTACACAGATCTTTGAAAAAAATGGATTACGAGTATATGATGTTGAAGAAATTAGTACACATGGGGGAAGCATCAGAGTATATGGTTGTAAAACAAATGCTACTCATAAAACATCATTAAAAGTAGCTTCTCTCTTAACAGAAGAAGAAAAAAGAGGCATGTTGTCCATTGAATACTATAAAAATTTCCAAAAACAATTTGATCTTATAAAAAACAACCTGTTAAGCTTTCTTTTGGAAGCATCAACTAATAATAAAATAGTTGCCGCCTATGGAGCTGCCGCAAAAGGTAATACATTATTAAATTATGCGGGAGTTAAACCTGATTTAGTTCATTTTGTGTGCGATGCGGCCAAAGCAAAGCAGAACAAATTTCTTCCCGGAAGCCATATCCCTATTTATCATCCAGATAAATTAAAGGAGATTGTACCTGATTATATTCTTGTATTACCATGGAATATTTATACAGAGGTTAGTCAACAAAATCAGTTTTTGAAAGAGAAAGGTGCTCGTTTTGTTAAAGCCATTCCTCAGTTACATATTGAATGAGTAAAATTATTTTAATTACCGGAGCAACAGGCTTTGTTGGTAAACAGGTTGTGAATCATCTCCTTGAAATGGGTTATCGTTGTCGACTAGTTATTAGACGAGGTCATACATTTGAGGCTCACTATCTTCAAATGCTTGAAGCGGTGATAGAAACTGAAGATGTATTTAACGAACACGAGTCCTTTTGGGAAAAAGCATTAACCGGTGTTGACATATTAATCCATATAGCTTGGTATGCTGAACCGGGAAAATATTTGACATCGGCTAAAAATACCGATTGTTTAATAGGTTCGATACAACTATTTAACTTCGCTGCTAAGTTTGGTGTGCAAAAAATTGTTGGAATAGGAACATGTTTTGAATATGATTTTCAGTATCAAAATTTGACTACACTCACACCGTTAAAGCCTGCCACTGCCTATGCTCGAAATAAGGTTGCACTATTTTATGCGTTGCAAACTATTGCAGAAACTTCAGGTATAGATTATAACTGGTGTCGTTTGTTTTACTTATATGGAGAAGGAGAGGATAAAAGAAAACTAATCGCCTCGATCAGAGAAAAGCTTGCAAAAAATGAAGAAGTAGAATTAACATCAGGTTTACAAACACGTGATTATATTGATATAAAAGAGGCAGGAAAAATCATTGCTGAAGTTGCTGTACACCATCAATTATCAGGTGCATTTAATGTATGCTCAGGAATACCGATAACAGTAAAAGAACTCGCCATAAAAGTTGCAATGGAATATGGAAAGGAGCATTTGCTAAAGTTTGGAACAAGACAAGAAAATTTAACCGACCCACCCTATTTGGTTGGCGTAAGAAGTGAACTAGTTAAACAATAATAAATGAAAGCAGTAATTCTAGCAGGTGGATTAGGTACCAGAATATCGGAAGAATCACACCTAAAACCAAAGCCAATGATTGAGATAGGCGCAAAACCAATATTATGGCACATTATGAAAATTTATGGTGCTCATGGTATTACTGATTTTATCATCTGTTGCGGTTATAAAGGTTATATTATTAAGGAATATTTTGCGAATTATTTTTTACATATGTCAGATGTTACGTTTGACATGAGTAATAATACAATGCATGTGCACCAACAAAATGCAGAGCCTTGGAAAGTAACTTTGGTTGATACAGGAGAACTAACTCAAACAGGTGGGAGAATAAAAAGAATTCAAAAATATATCAATGAAACATTCTGTCTTACTTATGGAGACGGTGTTTCAGATGTAAATCTAAAAGCATTACTTGAGTATCACAAGTCTCAAAAAACATATGCAACTGTTACAGCTATACAACCTGCCGGCAGATTTGGTGCATTGGAAATTGAAGGAAATCTTGTTAACAAATTTCTTGAAAAACCTAAAGGAGATAACCGATGGATAAGTGGTGGGTTTTTTGTTTGCGAACCTGAAATATTTAATTTCTTAGATAATGATACTACCATCTGGGAAAGAGAACCTTTAGAAAATATTGCATCAGAAAAACAACTCTCAGTTTATAAACATGATGGGTTTTGGGCAGCTATGGATACACTTAGAGATAAAACTATGTTGGATGAACTTTGGGAACAAAATAAAGCACCTTGGAAAATATGGTAACTGATTATTTTTGGAAAAATAAAAAAGTGTTAGTTACCGGACATACCGGATTTAAAGGAAGTTGGTTGGCTACATGGTTGATAAATTTAGAAGCTGAAGTTTATGGTTATGCACTCGATCCATACACAATGCCATCATTATTTAACCAATTAAACTTATCCGAGAAATTACATCATAAAATTGCTGATATTAGAAACAAGCAAGAGTTAACTTCATATATAAAACTCGTACAACCTCATGTCATTTTTCACATGGCAGCGCAACCTTTGGTTCGTGAGTCGTATAAAAATCCTGTTTATACTTGGGAAACTAATGTGATGGGTACTGTGAATTTACTAGAAGCCCTAAAGGAAATAAACCACAACTGCGCAGTAATTGTAATTACAACAGATAAAGTATATGAAAATCAGAATACCTTTTTTGGTTATCGTGAAACAGATAATCTTGGTGGTTATGACCCTTATAGTTCAAGTAAAGCAGCAACCGAACTTGCTGTAAACTCATGGAGGAATTCATTTTTCCTTCACCAATCAAATATAAAATTGGCAAGTGCAAGAGCTGGTAATGTAATTGGTGGTGGCGATTGGTCGGATGATAGAATTGTACCTGATTTAATTCGGGCCATTAAAAAGAATGATGATTTGGAAGTCAGAAATCCTAATTCAACACGCCCTTGGCAACATGTACTTGAACCGCTGTCAGGTTACATGACCTTAGCTGAAGCATTATATGAGAAAGATGAAATAGAATTACAAAGCGCCTTCAATTTTGGGCCATTGTATAATGAAAATAGAACAGTGAAGGAAGTAATTGAAGAGTCTTTTAAAACATGGAAGGGGACTTGGATAGATGATACAGCAAGAAATCACCCTCATGAAATGCATTTGTTAAATGTAGCTATAGATAAAGCATTAAACCTTTTACATTGGAAACCAAAATGGAATTTTAACGAAACTATATTTCATACAATGATTTGGTATAAGAGTCAACACGAAGGTAAAAATGCATTCGACCTTACACTCGAACAAATAAATTTATATCAACAATCATGATATTTACACCACTTGATTTACATGGAGCTTATCTGATCGATTTAGAAAAAAAAGAAGACCATCGTGGATTTTTTTCAAGATTATTTTGTGTTAATGAAATAAAAAATCATGAGCTTCAATTTAATTGTGTACAAATGAACACCTCGTTTTCCACTCAAAAGGGAACATTAAGAGGGATGCACTTTCAAAGAGAACCAAAACTTGAAGCTAAAATAATAAAATGCATCAAAGGAGCCATTGCTGATGTAATTATTGATTTAAGAAAAAACTCACCAACTTTCGGTAAATGGAAAATGTTAGAATTAAATGACAATAATAGAAGTATGATGTTTGTTCCTGAAGGATTTGCGCATGGATTTCAAACATTAAGCAATAATTGTGAACTTATATACTGGCATAGTAATTTTTATAGTGCCGAATTTGAAGGTGGAGTAAATTATGCTGACCCGATTTTAAATATCAATTGGCCATTGAAGGTTACAGAAATAACTCAGCGCGACATAGGACACCCAATGCTCAATGAAATCAGACCAATTAATACCGGAATATCATAATGAAAAAGTTAATAACCGTCATCTGTCCAATTCATAATGAACAGGAAACTATTCCGTTATTTTATGCACGCATAAAACCAATTCTTAATACATTATCGGACAAATATGTATTCGAACTTCTGTTTTCAAATAATGCATCAACTGATAATAGTTTAAGTATTATAAAAGAGTTATGTAAATCAGATCAACAAATAAAATATATCACCCTCTCTAGAAACTTTGGCTACCAAAAATCGTTAACAGCATCATTAAATCAGGCTAATGGAGATGCGGTTGTTATAATAGATGTTGATTGTGAAGACCCACCAGAAATGATTCCGGAATTTATCAAAGCTTGGGAAGAAGAAAACTATGATATTGTGTATGGACAAAGAGACTTAAGACCAGAACCTAAAATTATTCTTTGGTATAGAAAATTATTCTATAGGTTATTAACTAGTATCAGCGATAGCCCCACCATATTAGATATGGCCGAATTCTCTCTATTTAACCAAAAGGTAAAAAATCTTATTCTTAAGAATTCTACAACAACTCCGTTTATCAGAAATGAAATTGCTTACGTTGGATTTAAAAGAAAAGGAATAAAATATAACAGACAAAACAGAATAGCCGGAAAAACACATTACAATCTTTTCCGAATGGTGGTTTTTGCTGTGGCTGGAATTTTAACCGCTTCAACCTATCCCCTTCGATTAGCCCTATATTTATTAATTCCATTATTCATTTTAAATATCGGTCTTTTCACTACTTATATATTAACAGATTCTAATATCATTATGAATACTATTATCTGGATTGATTTAATGTATATCATGTATAGCATTGCCTTTATCGCTGTTTACTTAGCAAGGGTTTATAATGATGTTATTGGCCGACCAATATTTATAATTGATTGGGATAATTCATCTGTTTAACTTAAATGATAAAACAAAAACTACATCTAGAATCTAATCAAAACATATTACTAAGCTTTCTGGTAATATTGGTTTTAATTTTAGCTTACTTTAACCTAACAACACCGCTGTGGGGCAATATGTTATTGGCGTTTGGGGCATTCAATCAAGCAGAAAATTATCATGCTTTTCCGGATGTGATATTTTATACGGATTATATAAGAGGTTGGTTTTATAAATTGATAATGTATATCGTTTATAAAATTGTAGGCATAATCACCGAAAGAAATAACTATAGTGAATTCCAATTGATTGCCAAGGTTATTTATTATTTCGGCTGTTTTGTTTTCACTTTAGCATCAATACACATCGCACTTCCAAAAACAAATTTCAAACAAAAGTTAATAATTCAGCTTTCAATTTGGACTGTTTTATTGATGAGTGGATATAGACAATACCTTGAATCGGAAGAGTTAGCTGCAATATTGGTTATAGGACATGTTTGTTTTATCATTTCCCCATTTAAATGGGCAAAAATATTTTCAGGTATATTTATATTTATGCTATTTGGTTGTAAAGCTGTAACTATTGTTTATGCCGGATTTGCACCATTATTTTGGCTGTGGTTTTATTATGACAAACAACACCTTAAAACTTTGTTGCTGTCGCACATCGGTTTCTTAATTGTAACAATTGTTATTTACTTCACCCTATTAAAACCTGAATGGCTTAATATAAGTAATGCAATGGCTTATCAGGATTCGGCAAAATTTGCAGGAATGAACAGCATTACTAAATTTACAAATGCTTATATCCGTTATAAATATTACCTACCTATACTGGTGATTATACCATTTGGATTCATTTACGCATTATTATTTAACCGAAAACAATTATTATTCCTAAGTATTACCTTCATAATTGCTGCTGTCGCTGTCATTGCTCAAAATAGATTTTCATCCCCATATCATTATTTATCTTTTATACCTTTATCCTTATATATACTACTATATCAACTAAAAGATAGATATTGGATTGCAATTGTATTACTGCTATTCCCATTATATTATACTTTCAAACAGAATTTAACAACTCAAATTAGTTATCCTAAATCATCAAACCTGTTGTACACAAATTATTTTAAACAGCAATGTGTCCACTTCACAGCAATGAATGCATTAATGGATGGCAACTCACTTATAAAAAATGACACCTTGTTATTTTTAACAGGCGATTGTCCGCCTTACTTTTTCGGAAGACCAAACGCTAATCATAATGTAGGTGCTCTAAAATTAAACAGAGGTATGTATAACCATAAACTAAAAAGTAGTTCAGCATACATTAGCTTAGTTTATAGTATTAGTAATTATACAGGGAAATTTATTTTATACGACCCTATGTATTTACCTATTGACTCATTTCCAATGTTACAAAATAAATTCGCTGATTTTGACACCTTATATGTGGCTAATATTCCTGGAAATGACCTAGGCGAAGAGCAACTTATTTTATTTAAAAGAAAATCGAATGAATAATTTAGATAAAACATATTTAAATTATTATCAATCTTTAAAAGACGGTCAAGCATCTAACCATTTTTTAAAGATTCACTTTATTAATGTGCTTAGAAATTATCTCGTCCTCTTAGGAAGAGAAGATGCCTTTGCTTTAAAAATACCCTTGAAGATTCATATTCGTTCTGTTATCGAAGTATTTATTAGTGTATTCTCTTTATTAAAAACACTTTGGAAATTACGAAATAAGAAGTCGACCATTTTGGTATTGGTAAATGAACCTACGCACTTTAAACAAGTAATGGGGATGAAGGATTATTTAGATAATCATCATCCAATATTTATTACGTCTAAACGTATGTATTTAACGATTTTGAAAGATGAATATAGAACATCTAATGTAATTTTCCTTCCAACCTTTTTTATTAAACATAATAAGATGAGTTTTGATGATTTCAAGGACTTATTCTTAAAACATAGAATAGAAGCTGACAACAAAAAGCTGCAAAGTATGCACCTGATAAGTACAATGCAGTGGTATAATTTCGTCTATATTAAATGGATAATACTCAAGCTGAATAAAGTAAATCAATTCAAACTTTGTTTAGTGTTTAACGATTTAACTACAACCGGTAGAATGCTTAGTATGGCTTTAAAAGAAAATACCTCCTGTAAAACAGTATATGTAATGCATGGTTTACTTTCTGATGAATGTATCGAAAGTTTTCATATTGCTGATTATTATTTCCTATTTGGTGATTATACCCGACCGATTTTAGCGGCACATCAGATTAGTGAACACCAAATGTACACAATAGGAACACCTTATTTAGAACAGTTTGTACGCCATCCCATTAGTGGACTTGTAAAAGGAAAAGTACTCCCAAGCATTTCAACTGATAAAAAAATTGTTTTGGTATTACTTTCAGGAAGAGGACATACTACGTCTTCTGCTCATCATGATAAAATTATACAAACTTTACACCAAACTATAAAGGATAAAAAAGAGAAGTATTTTTTCGTATTTAAATTACATAAGAAGGATTACGATACTTACTATAAAAATCTTTTAGATGATGTTTCAATTAAAGACAATCTTGCAATTTACCCTTATGAATATTTCCAAGGGAAAGACATCATTTTTGAATGGATTGATATTGCTCACATTATAATAACCGGCGCATCTACTTCTGCGCTAGAAGCTATGTATTTAAATAAACCTGTGATCACCATTGATCTCATGCAGGAATATGAAAATGAAACACAGTATATACGAAAAGGGGGAACTTATCATTGTACTCAAGCTTATGAATTAAACCAGTATCTTGACTTATTATTTACGAATGGATTTAAAGTAAAACCGGAAGGCATTAGTCTGGCTGAAACCTACTTTTCAAATCCAACACAGTTACATTATTTCTTTTTTAAAAAATTTCCTGAATTCCTACAATAAACTCATGAAGCCCAATAGATTATTTAGTGACCTTACACAATACATCAAGGAATATTATCAGCTATTAGGCGTTAAATTTCCCGTTTTTATTGTCAGTACTTTTATCCCGGCATTGCTCGATAGTATAGGTATTACCATGATAGTACCCTTGTTGAATCTTGTAATGGCAAATGCCAACCAACCAACCGACAATTCAAACGGACAAGAGTTTGCATACAAGATATTATCGTTCATGAATATTCCCATTAACCTAAATAATATCTTGTTATTTATCTCGGGACTATTCCTATTTAAATTTTTAGTAACTGCATCAAATAGTATTTTTCGTTCATATCTATTTGCACAGGTACTAAAAAAGACAAGGATGAAAATGTACCATCAAGTGATGTCAATGGAGTATTTAAAATTCCAACAATCAAGCACTGGAGCCTATTCAAACTTGGCCGGTGTACAATTAAACCAATACTTGGTCGGATTTATTTATTTATCTGCATTTTTTACAGTACTCATTGCTGCCTTATCTTATCTTGCATTTTCATTCTTTGTTGATTTTAAATTTTCGGCAATAGCCGGTGGTTGTGGACTCCTTATTGCTATTATGCTTAGAGGATTAAATAAAAAAGTTAAACAGCTAAGCCACAAAACTACTGAAAACGAAACCAAAACTACTTCCTTATTCATAGAAGCTATCCAAGCATTTAAATATTTAAAGTCGACCGGCGGTTTTGGTGTGTTTATGAAAAAACTTGATCATGAAGTGGAACAGGTGCGACACCAAACCTTTTTATCAGAAACCTACCGCGGAACTTTTCTCGCAGGCTATGAGCCTATCACCATTATCCTTATGTGCTTCTTTATTTTCTTACAAGTTGCCATTTTAGGAAAGGCTCTAACCGGAATGTTGCTAAGTGTTTATCTTTTCCATAGGGCACTTGCTAATATTATGACTACACAAAAGGATTGGCAATATTTATTAAATGTAAACGGTGGTTTTAAAGCGGTATCAACGCATTTAAAAACATCAGCTTATGCCGTTGAAAAAACAGGTAATATAAATCCGGGAGACACTATCGCAGAAATCACATTTAGCCATGTTTCGTTTGGTTATGCCGATCAAAAAGCAATTGATGACTTTAATTTAAAAATCACCCAAAACAAAACAATTGCATTTGTAGGACAATCGGGGGCCGGAAAAACAACTTTGGTTGATTTAATTACACTCATGTTAAAACCACAAACAGGTAATATTAAAATTAATGGAATTGATGCGAATGATGTTGACTTGTTTGCGTACAGAAGTAAAATTGGTTTTGTTACACAAGAAGTAAATTTATTTGACGATACTATTGCCAATAATATTAGTCTGTGGCAACAACATAGTGAAGCAGATGTAAAGCGTGCGATTAAACAAGCATATGCAGAAGATTTTATCATGCAGTTGCCGGAACAACTAAACACACCAGTTGGGGATAGGGGCATAAGATTATCAGGCGGACAAAAACAAAGATTATCCTTAGCACGCGAACTCTTTAAAAATCCTTCATTACTTATTTTAGATGAAGCGACCTCAGCTTTGGATTCTGAATCTGAATCATTTATTAAAGAAACTTTAGATTCACTAAAAGGAAAACTTACCATCATTATGATTGCTCATCGCTTATCAACAGTAAGGGAAGCTGATTTAATTGTAGTTATGGATAATGGCAAAATACAAACAATGGGAGATTTTGAAACCCTAGCCGCCAATGATCCATATTTTAAAAAAATTGTTGAATTGCAAAAAGTTTAATTGAATATGTTAAAAGATAAATCTATACTTATTACCGGTGGTACCGGATCTCTTGGAAAATCACTTACCGAGCATATTTTACATACTTACTCTGACGTGAAAAGGTTAATAATTTTTTCGCGTGATGAACAAAAGCAGTTTCAAATGGCTCAGGATTTTCCCGAATCAAAATATCCATGCATGCGTTATTTTATTGGTGATGTTAGAGACCTTGTGAGATTAAAACGTGCATTTATAGATGTTGATTATGTTATTCATGCCGCAGCAATGAAACACGTACATATTGCTGAATACAATCCTGATGAGTGTGTAAAAACTAATGTAGGTGGGGCCGAAAATGTCATTCGTGCAGCCTTAGATAGCGAATCGGTTAAGCGTGTTGTGGCATTAAGTACCGACAAAGCTTGTGCACCAATTAACTTATATGGCGCCACTAAACTTACTTCTGATAAATTATTTATTGCTGCAAATAATATTATAGGTAAAAAAGATATAGCATTTTCTGTTGTAAGATATGGAAATGTAATGGGGTCAAATGGCTCGGTAATTCCTTTCTTCTTGAAAAAGAAATTAGATGGTATACTGCCCATTACTGATGAAAAAATGACTAGGTTTAATATCTCACTTAAAGATGGAGTTGAAATGGTAATGCACGCTTTGAAAACTTCATGGGGTGGAGAATTATACGTGCCAAAAATTCCATCCTACAAAATTACTGATGTTGCAATGGCAATCGGACCTAATTGTAAACATGAAATAACCGGAATTCGTCCCGGCGAAAAAATTCATGAGGAAATGATTACTGCGTCTGACTCATATAACACATACGACTTAGGAAAATATTATGTTATTCTTCCACAACAAACCAATTGGGATAAACAAGAATTTTTGAAAACTTTTAATGCATCTCCGGTTAAACCTGGTTTCAGTTATACATCTGATGGAAATACAGAATGGGAAACTGTTGAATCATTAAGAGCTCAAATTATTGAACATCTCGATCCAAATTTTATTCCTGCCTAATGAAATCAATACCATACGGAAAACAATACATCACAGATGAAGATATTACATCTGTTAGCAAAGCTTTAACAGGTGAATTCTTAACCCAAGGGCCCACCATAAAGGAGTTTGAAGATAAATTTGCAGAGTATATAGGTGCACGTTACGCGGTTGCCGTAAGTAATGGTACAGCAGCATTACATTTATGTACCCTAGCTTTAGGTGTTAACGAAAATAGCCACGTGATTACCTCTCCTATTACATTCGCTGCTTCAGCTAATTGTGTAAGGTATTGTGGTGGTCATGTTCACTTTGTTGATATAAATCCGGATACTTATACACTTGACATTGCTAAAACAGAAGCATTAATCCTCTCAAAACCTAAAGGATTTTTTAGTGGAATTATCCCTGTTGATTTTGCCGGATTTGCAGTAAACCTGGAAGCGTTTAAAGCCTTAGCTGATAAACATGGTTTATGGATAATTGAAGATGCATGTCATGCACCGGGTGGTTCATTCACCAATAGTAATGGCATTGAACAGAATTGTGGGAACGGTGCATACGCCGATCTTGCCATATTCTCTTTTCATCCGGTTAAACATATTGCCTGTGGTGAAGGTGGGATGATTACAACCAATGATGAAAATTTATATAAAAAATTATTGCTTTTACGTACACATGGAATCACTAAAGACCCTGAATTAATGCACCAACATGATGGAGGTTGGTATTACGAAATGCAAACCTTAGGGTTTAATTATCGCTTTACCGATTTTCAAGCCGCATTAGGAATCTCGCAGTTGAAACGTGCACATGAAGGATTAGTGAAAAGACGAACTATAGCTGCTAAATATGAACATGCATTTAAAGATAAACCATATATCATCCGGCAGTCCGGAAGTATAGAAGGGCATGCATATCATTTATATGTTATACAAACTGAAAACAGAAAAGGGTTGTATGATTATTTACGAACGAAAAACATTTTTTGTCAGGTTCATTATATACCTGTTCACACCATGCCTTATTACAAAGAGCTAGGAGCATTTACATTGCCTATAGCCGAGGATTATTACAGTAAATGCCTTAGTCTACCAATGTACCCAACCTTAACAGAAGGTGAACAACAGTTTGTAATTGATTCCATACATTCTTTCTTCACCAAGTAATGACTGTGTATTTTAGGGCTGACGGAAATGAACAAGTCGGCCTTGGACATATTGTGAGATGCACGGCTCTTGCAGAAATGATTGAGGAAAATTTTAACCCGGTATTCATTCTTAAAAATAGTAGTTCTTCAGCCTTACAGATGATTGAGCAAATGCAATTTCCTCAAATAATTATTGAGGAAGAACAAGAGTTCTTTAATTTGTTGTCAACCTCAAGTATAGCAGTTACCGATGGTTATGAGTTTGATTCAAGCTATTTCAACAAAATCATAGAAACCGGGAGCAAATTGGTGTGTATTGATGATATGGTAAATACTTTTTATCCAGCACATTTAATCATCAATCAAAATCCTGCATTTACACCCAAGGACTACCAAGCAGCACCTTATACTCAGTTTGCAATTGGATTAAAATATGCATTATTACGAAAACCATTTAGAGATGCAATAAGTACCAACAAAAAAGCAAAAAAAAATGGAAAGTACTTTATAGCAATGGGAGGAATGGACCCATTAGATTTAAGCGAGCCAATTGTTGAGAATTTAAAATCAATTCTTCCTGATGAAAATATTTCGTTATTGGTCAGTAAAAATAAATTAAAATACTACCTAAATAAATTCCCGAAAATCAAGATTTATCATGGTTTGGATGCAAAAGAAATGTGTGATATCATGCTCGACCACCAGTATTTAATTTGCCCTGCAAGTTCTGTTGCAATTGAAGGATTAAGTGTAAGTATGGAACTTATTTGCGGGTACTACGCTGAGAATCAAAAATCGTTATATCAATATTATGTGAAAAATAATATGGTAGAGGATGCAGGATATTTGAGTGAATCAATTCAACAATTAATTCAATTAATAACGAATAAGAAACACGATAATACAGCTAAGAATAACGAAATTGGTACTACTTCATATACCCACCTGTTTAACCGGTTAATGACGTTATGATTAAGGAACGAATAGCAAATATCAATGATTGTATGCTTATTTATAATTGGGCTAATCAACCTGATGTAAGAGCGAATTCCTATTCGAAAAACCAGATAACATTAGAAAATCATACCAAATGGTTTAATGGTAAAATTGTCGATACTGAAAGCTTACTGTGTATTTTTGAAAACGATGATAACGAGCCCATTGGTATGGTAAGAATTGATGGTAAAAAGGAAATGAATGAAGCCATCATCAGTATTATTGTTGACTTAAAACATAGAGGAAAAGGATATGCAACGCTTATGCTACAAAAGGCATGCAACATTTATCAATCCGAGCATAACAAAAATATATTAGCATACATATTTATAACAAATAAAGCATCCTATAATAGCTTTAACAAAGCAAACTTTAAACTAGTTGAAGAAAAAGAGGTGAATGGCATTTTAAGTTATATAATGATTTATCAAACCAAAAAGAATGAATAAAACAGCGTTATCCGATCAAATTACAGTGCCAAAAAATAAACCATTTATCATTGCAGAGATGAGTGGTAATCATAATCAATCGCTTGAACGTGCTATTGCCATTGTTGATGCTGCTGCAGATGCAGGAGCACATGCTATAAAATTACAAACCTACACCGCTGATACCATCACAATTGAAGGTGCTCATACCATAACAGATGAAAAATCATTATGGAAAGGAAAAGAGTTATATGATTTGTATAAAGAAGCATACACGCCTTGGGAATGGCATAAACCTATATTTGACCATGCAGCGAAACGAGGCATCTTAGCCTTTAGTTCTCCGTTTGATGTTACTGCTGTTGACTTTTTAGAGCAGCTTAATGTACCCATGTATAAAATTGCGTCTTTTGAAAACACAGATCATATATTACTTAAAAAAGTTGCTGCTACCGGTAAGCCAATAATCATGTCAACAGGAGTTTCTACTCTTGGCGATATTGAAGAGTCTGTGAAAATATTAAAGCAAAATGGATGTCAGGAACTAACCTTACTAAAATGTACAAGCACCTACCCTGCTTCACCTGAAAATACCAACCTACTTGCCATCCCGCATTTAGCAACCTTGTTCAATTGCAAGGCAGGCTTGTCTGACCATACAATGGGAATCGGGGCCTCTGTTGCTGCGGTTGCATTGGGTGCATCAGTAATAGAAAAACACTTTACGTTAAATAGAGCTGACGGAGGCGTGGATTCAGCATTCTCTCTTGAACCTCACGAACTAAAAAGTTTAGTAATTGAAACCGAACGTGCTTACTTAGCTTTAGGAACTCCATTTTTAGGTATTCAAGAAGCAGAAGAAAAAAGCTTGTTTTATAAACGTTCGTTATTTGCAATAAAAGATATTGAGGCCGGTGAAGCCTTTACAATTTTAAATATTGATTCTAAACGACCCGCCAAAGGTTTACCTACAAAACATTATGAACATGTGCTTACCAAGAAGGCAGCAATAAGCATAAAAAAAGGCACACCTATAACTTGGGACTTGTTACGTTAATATGAAAACATCATTAGCCATAATTCCTGCAAGAGGGGGAAGTAAGAGAATACCAAGAAAGAACATAAAATTGTTTAATGGCCAACCTATTATTGCTTATTCTATATTGTCAACAATTAAATCTATGTTGTTCGACGAAGTTATGGTTTCAACAGATGATGAAGATATTAAGTTAATAGCTGAATCATACGGTGCTAAAGTACCATTTTTTAGAAGTGCTAAAAATGCAAATGATTTTGCAACAACTGCTGATGTGGTTGAGGAAGTTATTGCATATTACAGTAAACAGGGAATAACATTCGAACACATAGCTATTATTTATCCAACTGCACCATTTATAACTGCGTTGATTTTAAAACAAGCTTGGGAACAATATATTAGTTCCGGTGCTTCAAGTTTGGTTAGCATAGTTAAATATAGCTTCCCCATACAACGCTCCTTAACAATAGAGCAAAATAAAGTTAAATTTAATTGGCCTGAACATATCAGTACAAGGTCGCAAGATTTACCGCCAACCTACCATGATGCAGGGCAATTTTATTTCGTAAATACTCAACAATTTTTAACACATAAGTCGGTATTCCTAGAACATACCATAGGTTTTGAATTACCCGAAACCAAAGTTCAAGACATTGATACCATCAGTGATTGGCAAATTGCAGAATTAAAATTTAAGCTATTAACAAATGAGTAAACTCAAACTAATCAATAAAATAAAACAAGTGTATAGCAATGGAGAAAATATGATGGCTTTTCTTCGTGCTAATTCCAATGGAAATAATGACACAGAAAGTATTATGATCAGTTATGATTTTCAAGCCGGTACTTACATAAAAATAGCGGCTGAAAAACAAGACTATATTAATAGCTATACCGATGCTATTGTTAACGAAATCAATAAACTGGGCGCATTCTCTTCTATCATGGAAGTTGGTGTTGGAGAAGCCACTTTGATGAGTCCGTTAATGAATAAACTTGATCCAAATAATACTTTACAAAAATTCGGATTTGATATTTCGTGGTCAAGGGTCAGATATGGTAAAGAACATTCATCAACATTTAATCAGCACATACAATTATTCACTGCTGACTTATTTGAAATTCCACTTCCTGATAACAGCATAGATATCGTTTATACCTCTCATTCCTTAGAGCCTAATGGGGGGAAAGAAATTGAAGCACTAACTTCATTATATCGAGTTGCTTCGAAATACATTGTATTATTAGAACCGGATTATGATGGAGGTAGCGATGAGGCCAAAGCGCGAATGACTGCCCATGGCTATGTTAAACAACTGGCAAAACACGCTCGTAATTTGGGTTACGATGTAATAGTTGATCGTTCATTTGAAGTATTTATTAATCCATTAAACCCAACTCGACTAACCATAATAAAGAAGATAGACCACAAGGAAAATAAGGCACAGTTTATATGTCCGGTTTCCCGAACCCCACTAAAAAAAATAAATGGAAATTGGTATAGTGAAGAAAGCGGATTATTGTATCCGGATGTTAATGAAATTCCTTGTTTACTTGAACAACAAGCAATGTTAGCCACCCATTATTTAAAATTTAACCAATAAGATGAGCATTCAGTATTGTAAAAAATGTTTGAATGTAAGTACGCGTCCGAACATAAAGTTTTCGGAAGATGATATCTGTCCTCCCTGTAATTTCTATGCTTCCGATTATAAATCAGACCCGGAAGTTATTGAAGATAAACTTAATGAAATCAAGGCATTTGCAAAAAAACATAACCAGTCAGGTTATGATTGTATTATAGGCGTAAGTGGAGGTAAAGATAGTACTCGACAAGCTTTATACGTCAAAGAAAAATTTGGATTAAATCCATTATTGGTATCTATGAATTATCCCCCGGATCAAATATCTATGAATGGGGTAAATAACTTAAGTAATTTAATAAGTTTAGGATTTGATTGTATAAACATTAGTTGCTCTCCACAATTATGGCAAAAAGCTATGCGACATGCCTTCATCCATTTTGGTAACTGGGCAAAAGCAACAGAATATGCCCTATTTGCAAGTGTTCCAAGGGTTGCAGTAGCCTATCAAATACCATTGATTTGGTGGGGAGAAAACGCAGCAGCAGTGCTCGGTGAAATGGGTGTTTTGGGCAAAGACCTAAGCGATGGAAATAGATTGAAATATAGCAATACCTTACAAGGCGGTAACTTCAATTGGTTATTAGATATTGGTATTGAAAAGAAACAAATTTTACAATATGTATATCCTACTGATGAGGAGATGGATAAAGCAAACATTAGAATTGTATTCTTAGATTATTTCATGAAAGAATTTTCATTGATGGCCAATGGTAATTTTTCGGTATTAAGAGGATTACATACTAAAAAACCTAATCCATTAATCAATCCTGATGTCACAGGAACCTCAATGGTTGATGAAGACTTCATCAATATTAACATGATGTTACGTTATTTAAAGTTTGGGTTTGGAAGAACATCCGACTTAGTTAATGAAGAAATTAGATATGGGCGTATCACCCGCGATGAGGCTATAAAATTAGTATCCCTTTATGATGGCAATTTCGATCAGGAGATATTACTACGTTTTTGTAATTATATTCAAATTAGTGTTCACGAGTTTTGGGAAATAGCGGATGGATACGTAAATAAAGCGTTGTTTGAACGAAAAGCAGAAGGTGTTTATGTTCCAAAATTTAAAGTAGGTGTTGGATTATGAATAAATTGAAAATTGGAATTGTAGATTATGGTGTAGGCAATACTTTATCTGTGGCAAATGCTTTACAATTTTTGCAATACAAAGTTATAATCTCTAATAAACAAATACAGTTAAATACTTGCGATGTATTAATACTGCCGGGAGTGGGTGCCTTTCAAACCGCAATGGAGAACCTGGTTAAAGTAGGATTAGAAGAAGTACTACTTAATGAAGTATTTGAAAGGAAAAAACCTATTTTAGGAATATGCGTTGGGATGCAATTAATGGCTACACATTCACTTGAAAATGGTAAGCATAAAGGTTTAAATTGGATACCCGGAACTGTTATTCCTATTGAATCTAAGCCTGCATTCCCTGTTCCGCATGTTGGATGGAACACCATTGATATTAAGCAGGCACATGAAGCATTTAAACGCTTGAATAACGATAGTCATTTTTACTTCGACCATAGTTACTACTATCAACCTATCAACCCTGAACATATTATTGCTACTGTGGAATACGGATCATCTATAACTGCCGCTATTCAAAAAAATCATATCATGGGTGTACAGTTTCATCCGGAGAAAAGCCAGGTAAATGGCCTCAAATTATTCAAAGATTTTATTCAACAATTGAAACAGTATGCTTAAAAAAAGAATTATTGCAACAATTCCGGTTATAGGTAATACTGCCGTACAAAGCATCGGTTTTAAAAAGTATTTACCATTAGGTAAACCGGATATTGCTATTGAATTTTTAAACCAATGGGGAGTTGATGAAATAGTAGTATTACAGATTGATGCACGTAAACATGAACATCAAATTTCAGCCAAACAAATTCAACAATTAGCATCAAAATGTTTTGTGCCACTTACTTATGGAGGAGGTGTAAAAACCATAGATGATGTACATCTCATTATTCATAATGGAGCTGATAAGGTTAGCCTAAACCAACCGGTGTTGCATCAACCTGAATTTATTACCGAAATCGCATACCAATACGGCAACCAATGTATTGTTGCATCTATTGATATCATAAAAATAGATAATAGTTGGAAAGTATTTGATTATGTAACCCAAAAAGTTCATCCGATTGATTTCATTCCATTAATACAACAGACAATTAATGCAGGGGCAGGAGAATTACTAATAAATGCTGTGCATAAGGATGGAAAATATACCGGATATGATATCGAACTAATGCAAAAAATTAGTGAATTGGCAACAATACCGGTTTTAGCTGCAGGTGGAGCCAAACATCCTGAACACATGTTAGAGTTGCTTAAAAACACAAAAGTGTCGGCTGCAGTTGCAGGAAATTACTTTCATTTTTATGAACACAGCGTAACCATTGCTAAAAAGCACCTGTCAAATACCTTAAACGAAATAAGGACCGAAACTTCATTTAATTACCACTTAAATCAACTAGATAATGATGGACGATTACTTAAAAAATCGGATGAAATATTAGAACATTTGCTTTACACTAAAATAGAAAAAGAAATTATATGAGGATTTGTAAACGATGTTTATATCATGAAAATCATCCATTGCATATCATCATTAACAACGATGGAATATGCAGTGGATGCAAAGTACATGAAGAAAAAGATGAAATACACTGGACCAATAAGTTAGAAGAGCTTAAGCAACTATTATTAGGATACAGAAATACTACAGGTAGCAACTATGATTGTATAATTCCGGTAAGTGGAGCAAAAGATTCGTATTTTATTGTTCATACTGTTAAAAATGTACTTGGAATGAATCCGTTGTTGGTTACCTACAATAAACAGTATAACACTGCAATTGGAATCAGAAACTTAGCAAACCTTCGTATCCAATTTGATTGTGATATCATGACTATGACTGTTGATCCGAACAAAGTAAAAAAAATCACACGTTCAACATTCAGAAGGTTTGGAAGTGTGTATTGGCATGTACTTGCCGGACAAAGTGTTTTTCCTGTTCAAATTGCTGTAAAATTTAAAATCCCGCTTATCATTTGGGGGGCTCATCAAGGAATTGATCAAGTGGGCATGTATTCTCATCATGATAAAGTAGAAATGACAAGGAAGTATAGAAAAGAGCACGACCTTATGGGATTTGAAGCAGACGATTTATTAGATGATGAATATGACTTTATTAGGGAAGACGATATTTTTCAATATCGTTATCCAGATGAAAATGAAATTGAGCAAATTGGAGTAAGAGGTATTTATTTAAATAATTATATACGATGGGATAGCCGAACTCAACATGAGGCAATGATAAAGCAATATGGATTTGAAACAGCTCTGCAAAACAGAACTTTTGACACCTATAATGATACTGATTGTTGGTTATATAACGACGTACATGATTACCTGAAATGGCTGAAACATGGATATGGAAAAGTACTTGATCATGCAGTTAGAGAAATAAGATTAAAACAACTAACTAAAAAAGAAGGCATATCATTAGTGAAACATTATATGCATAAACCTATGCAACATTTGGATGAGTTCTTGCAGTGGCTTGGCATCACCGAAAATGCTTTTCATTTGATCGCTGATCAACATAGAAATCCGGCATTTTGGAAAAGAAATGAATCTTGGGAATGGGAATACCAACCTTTGCTATTTGATGCACAGGAAGAATTAATTCAAACTAAAAACTTTACACCCTTTACTATCACTCCAAAAGGTGTTAGTAGTGATGCCGAAAATCAATACATTTTATTTGGTAAAGGAAGATAAGATGACTAATAAACCAATTTTTATTTGGGTAATAGATCAATTTGGTTCGCCACAACAAACATTGGCTAATTATAATAATGATATTATTACAAAAAATGGTTTTGAATTAAGATTTTGGGATGTGAGAGGATTACATAAAGGTTGGTATAAACAAAATAAAAACTTTGCATATATAGATACAAACCTTGACATAACTATGTTTAGTGCCCTTGAAGATATTAAACAATCGATCACACAATTAAAGAAAGAAAAAAGGGATATATTTCTTTTATTATCAGGCAAAATTGCATTTTGGAATCGTCCGTTTATAAAACTCATAGAAACAGAACAACTAACCTATGGTGTGAGGCGAAATAGGGCTTCATTTTATGATGCAACCACCGGAAAAAGTAGTTCGAAGGATGCAATTACTTCCAAAACAAAAAAGATAATTAATAACCTCTATTCAGCAACACTTGAAGCCGGTATCATAAGGTTAGGGATTAAAGGCCCTAACTTCGTGTTTTTAGGAACCAAACACGACCAGGCAAGTGTAAATTATCCTGTTTCAACAAAATCTATTATTTATACCCATACCAAAGATTATGATCGTTACTTAAATAGCGAGGATGTAGATGAGTCGCTGAGAAACAAAGTTGTGTTTATAGACCAATACCTTCCTTATCATGCAGAAACAAAACATCTAGGATTAAACGCTGATCTATTTTATAATGAGATAGTAGCATTTTTAAATAATATATGCAATATTATCGGTACAACATATATTATTGCTGCGCATCCGGCAGCTTCGGTTGATGTTATGAAAAAACATATTGATGAAGAAAAACTTCAGTATGGCAATACCTTGGAATTACTTAAGTATTGTAAATTAGCCATCAGTATTAACTCCTCAGCGGCACTGGCTGCAATTATTTGTAAAAAACCAATACTGTTAATTAAATCAGAAAAGTATCATAACTCAATCAATAACATTACGGATATACTTGCCCAAAAACTAAGTATTGAAACATTCTTAATTGAAAATGAAATAAAAAAACAATCAATTTTAGGTTTGTTAAATAATAGCGCGACTGAAAAAACTTCATTATTTGAAGAATATATTAAACAACCTTTAACTGCTCAAAAATTGGAATTTGATATTATTTGTGAAACTATTAACACACACTTCAAACAGTTACTACAATAAAACTATCTTGACTAAATTATAGTATATTACTTGATGAATCCTCTACAATTGAAGAATATCACCCTCGATAAAATAGTAACATCAAGTATTAATTAAGCCGTTAAAGGTTTAATAATAATATAATTAATCAAGAACCAAAAAATTAACTAATTAAGATTAAAATTGTATGTTCATGGTAAAACCTTAATAACAAAACTCATGAAAATATTACTAATGAAAATCCTCTTTTTTATGAACGACTTCAAAGATTAAATTACTAAATAAACTATCTCAAAATTGTAATCATAGTATTCAATAGTAGTTTGTAACAATAAAAAGTGTTCACTTACTTATAGAATAAATTTAAAAAAAGAATTAAAACGATAAAACTATAAATGGGAGCAAATTATAATAAGTTTATTATCGTATTTACCCATATAAATAAAACCTAAAAAAAGAGAATTACTTCAGAAGAAGTACTACCCAAAATTAAACCATGTGCGGAATAGCAGGAATATTTGATTTAAATAAACAAACAACAAAGTTTAATTCAAACTTGTCAGCAATGTTGTTATCTATAAAGCACCGTGGGCCAAACGACAGTGGTACTTGGTTCAAGGATGGTGTTCATATGGGTATGACACGACTCTCAATTATTGACTTAACAGATGCCGGACATCAACCCATGATTTCTAACGACAAACGTTATGTGATAGTATACAATGGTGAAGTTTATAATTATAAGGAACTTAAAATATCATTAGAAAAAAAAGGATATATATTTACTTCTAAAACAGATACGGAAGTTGTACTTAATTTATTTATCGAATATGGAAAAGAGTGTGTGAATATGCTTCGAGGGATGTTTGCATTCGCCATTTGGGACAACCAATCTGATTCTTTATTCATAGCAAGAGATCACATGGGCATAAAACCATTTTTGTATTATTATCAAGATGGCGTTTTTGTTTTTTGCTCTGAACTAAAAGGAATGCTTGCTTCCGGAATTGTACCTAAGCAACTTTGCAAAGATGGGTTAAATGTATTCCTGCAAAAAGGCTTTATAGCTCCTCCATTAACAGCATTAAAAGAAGTAAAAAGCTTATTACCGGGTCAGTGCGCTGAATTAACCACAAGCGGAGAATTTAAGATTGATTATTACTGGGATATAAAACCTAAAAAGGTGCATACAGAAATTACCTATGAAGAAGCTACAAGTTCAGTTAAGGAATTAGTTTTAAAATCGGTGAATGAGCAGTTGGTGAGTGATGTTCCTTTGGGCGTTTTTTTAAGTGGTGGTTTAGACTCTTCTGTATTAGTAGCAGCAATGAGATTAAATGGGGTTGACCAAATTGATACCTTCTCAATAGGCTTTGAACAATTTCAGCCACAAGATGAAAGCGATGACGCGGAAGAAAGTGCTAAACACTTCAAAACTAAACATCATAAAATTATAATCAATGCTGATTATGCTTACAGACAAATAAATAAATTTATAGATGGATTAGACCAACCCTCTGTTGATGGTTTAAATACGTTTTTGGTAGCCGAATACGCCCGTAAGAATGTTACTGTTGCTTTATCCGGATTAGGTGGTGATGAACTTTTTAATGGTTATGCATGGCAACATCGCTTTTACAGGGCCACTAAATCAGACATTGCATTAGGTAATCTCTTTGAACAGTTTGAGAAAAACCTAACTACTATCGGGAACCTAAATAATAAAATAAAAAATCGTTTTATAAACAGTACTTCAGCATATAAAAACTATGAGAATATTCATCTCATATTTACAAAGTCGCACTTCCAACAATTGTTTAGTGTAACCTATCAAGACAATATTATAAAAAAAAGCTTAGCCAATATTATATTAACTGATGACTATTCACGATTACAACAAATCAATAAAATAGATATGCGTTTTTTTATGGGAGCACAACTATTAAGAGATAGTGATGCCGTAGCTATGGCTAATTCACTAGAAGTGCGTTTTCCATTAATAGATACCCGATTGGTTGATTATGTTTATCAATTACCTGATCAATACAAAATACATCATCAGTTTTCAGTAAGTGATATTAATAGAGGTTTCGAAAAAACTATTAGTTATAAGTCAGGAGGAGTGAAAAAATTATTATTTGATGCTTTCCAACCCGACTTACCTGAATCCTTGAACAATAGAAATAAGAGAGGGTTTAAAATGCCCTTTAATAAATGGATGCAAAATGATTATTGGATAAAAGAGATTATTGAGTGCTTAATTACATTAGAAAAAAAGATACTTCAACCCGGAGCTACTTCAAAATTACTTGCCGGATGGCAAGCAAATAAAATAGGGTGGCAACAAATTTGGGCCCTGTATATCCTTCAAAAATGGATGGAGAAAAATAATATTGAATTCAATACGTAGAAGTATTCTTTACTTTCATCAGGATGCATTAATTACCGGCTCATTAATAAGCCTAAAAAATCTAATTCTTGCATTAGATAGTTCTAAGTTTAAGGCCACAGTGGTACTTCCACATAGAGGTGATGCTATCGCATTTTTACAACAAGATGGTATTGAAGTTCGTATTTTTCCATTTAAAACATTCTGGACTTCACCCGGACCAAGATGTATAAGTAGAGATAACCTGAAACAAGTATCCGCACTTTTACCCAATCATAAAGTTAGTGCGTTTGTGAAACAACTTAAACCTGACCTCATTCATTTGAATGATAAAGCGGTTATTAATATAGGTATTAGTTGTAAAAAGCTAGGTATTCCAATCATTCAACACAGCAGAAGTGCATATCACCTAACAGCCTGTAAATTGAACAAAATAATAAGTAGTGTTTCTATTAAACGAAATACTAATCATATCATTTGTATTTCTGAAGATGAAGAAGATATGTTCGAGCAAGTAGAGCAAAAAAGCATCATATTTAATAGTGTAAACCAAGAAAGCTGTAAATCGGCGAAAGAAAAAAGGGAAATAACCAGAGCCAATCTCAATATTTCCCCAAATGAAATCGTGATTTGTATTGCAGAAAACCTTGGTGTTAATAAAGGTTTATTTGATATAATTAAAATAGCGGAATACTTATTTATAGAAAAAAAATGCCCTTCTATTAAATTATTATTCGTAGGCAAAATTGCCGATAATGATTCTTTAAAAGCCCATGGTTTTGACATGAGTTCGAGTGAATTTTTACAAAATTTTATTGAACATAAAAACTTAGCAAATAAAATTCAAATACTAGGTTTTAGAACTGATATACTAGATGTAATTGCAGCTTGCGATATCATGTTTATTTCTAAAGCCCATGGTGTGTTGGGGCGTCAACCTATTGAAGCTCAATCTTTGGGAGTCCCTGTAATAGCCATCAATGGTCATAGTAAAAGAAGTACACTAATTAAACATCAAATTACAGGTATTTTATGTAATGATATTGAAGAACTAAAGTCAGGTATTTTATTATTAATTACAGACTCAAATATTAGAAATTCAATGGCTAAAGAAGGATTAAAATATGCTTCAACACAATTTTCACCCGCTTCACAAGCTGCTAAGGTGATGAATATTTACCATAGTTTAATAAACCAATAAATTGGATTGAAGAATTTTACTTTACAAGTCAAATCTAAAACATGAGCCACCCTAAACAAACACTGATATTAGCTGCAGGAAAAATAGACTATACTAAATTACCTTATGGTACACACCAAAGTAATGCAACTATTCCGGTGAACGGTAAACCGGTTATTAGTTGGATTTTGGATGATTTAATTAAAAAAGGTAATTCAGAAGTAACAGTAGTATTAAGAAGCGATAACCACAAACTAAAACAGTTATTAGATAAACACTATAAACAAAAACTTACCCTTCATATTGCAGAAGTAAGCGGAAGCGGATCAATCATTCATTCACTTGAGGCTGGTATTAAAAGCTCCACAATAAAACACGAAGTTGTAGAGGTTATTCTTGGTGATACACTATTATATGACTCTTACACCAATTTGCCTGATACATTGTATGTAGCTAAGGTTAATAACAGTGAGAATTGGTGTGTGGTTGAACCTGAAAAGGATAAGATTAAAACCCTACACGACAAATCTAATATTCCCGGAAAAAGTCATCTTGCTTTGTGTGGATATTATTGTTTTAGTAATGTTGACTTACTATTACAAATTGTAGAGCAAATACTTGCTTCTGGAGCACGAGAATTAAGTGCAGTATTAATGGCTTATCATCAAAAAATACCTTTACACATTAAACTTGCAGAACATTGGTTTGATTTCGGGCATTTGGAAAGCATGATTCATTCTAAAAAGAATTTAATGCGACCAAGGCACTTTAACAGCATTACGATTGATCCGATTTTAAATACTTTAACGAAGGTTAGTGAAAAAACTGATAAACTAAGCGATGAATTGCAATGGTACTTAAATCTTCCTGAAGAAATAAAAGTACTTACTCCAAGAATTATTCAAACCAAACAAGATAATGACACCATTACCATAACACAAGAATACTATGGGTATCCTGCTCTTTCCGAGCTGTTTGTTTACGGCGATTTAAGTGAATCTGTTTGGGAGTCAATTATAGAATATCTATTCCGAATTCATGAAATTTTTAAAGGATATCCTAAGCCTTTGAAGCAACAAACACTTCATGAAATTTACAGCACAAAAACAGAGGAAAGGATAAAACAGCTATTAGGACAAAATACTTATTGGATGGTAATTTGGGAAAAAGAAAATATTATAATTAACGGTAAATCCTTTAAAAACATTAAGTATTTATTACAACAATTGAAATCTGAAATTGATTGTTTAGGTGAATACCAAAATGGATGTATCATTCACGGTGATTATTGTTTGTCGAACATTTTATATGATGTTACTAATCAAATAGTGCGACTGATAGACCCAAGAGGCAGTTTTGGAGAAAAAGGAATTTATGGTGACCCAAGATATGATATTGCAAAATTAAAACATAGTATTAGTGGACTTTATGATTATCTGGTAGGAGATTTATTTAAAATTGAAGAAATTGATAGTGCACATTTTGAGGTAGCGATTTTTGAAGATCATAAAAATAAAAAGTTAGCTGACTTCTTTAATCAATGTGTTGTTGCATATGGATATGACATTAGAGAAATAAAATTGATAGAAGCGCTGCTTTTTGTGAGTATGATTCCTTATCATGCCGATTATTTCAAACGTCAACAAATGATGTACTTAAGAAGTGTAGAATTATTAACAGCATTAGTAAATAAAAATGAGAATAGTAATTGATTTAGACGGAACTATATGTAACCTTAAACAACCGGGTGAAAGTTATGCCGATGTTCAGATTAAAGCCGGAGCTGCTGATTTTATCAAACGTCTTCGTAAGAATGGACACTATATAATCATCCAAACTGCACGTAACATGGCAACTTGTGAGAGTAACCTTGGCAAAGTGATTAAAAACGTTGGGAAGGTAACTTTAGAATGGCTCGAAAAAAATGAAGTTGAATATGATGAGATATATTTTGGTAAGCCAAATGCACATTTATATATTGATGATAGGGCACTTCGTTTCGAAAGTTGGGACACGTTGAGTAATGAACAATTAGAGACATTGGCAAGAGAAAAATAATATGTTACTAGTAATTCCTATGGCTGGCCGTGGTAGCCGATTTAGTAATGTAGGTTATTCAACCCCTAAACCTTTGATCCAAGTAGGTGGTAAACCAATGATTCACCATGCGTTTAAATCAGTGGCTGATACAAATTATAGAAAAGTTGTATTTATTGCTTTAAAAGAGCATGAACAAGAATATCATGTTTCTGAATTAATCAGAAAGGAAGTGGTTGAAAATTTCGAGTTGATTTTATTGGATGAAGTAACGGAAGGTCAATTATGCACTGTACTTGCAGCTTCAACTTATTTCAAACCTAATGAAGGGATTTTGATTGCAGCTTCTGACTCCTACATAAAAAGCAACCTTGCGGAAGAATTAAAATCAAGCCAAGCAGATGGTTTGATTTCTGTGATTGACTTGCCGGGAGAACAATGGAGTTTTGCCAAAACTAATGAACATGGAAAAGTAATTGAGGTTGCTGAAAAGAAAAAAATATCTAATAATGCCAGCACAGGAATTTACTATTTCCGCGACAGTATTCTATTCGAAGAAGAAGCAAAAAAGATGATTAATAATAAAGAAACAACAAGGGGTGAATATTATATTATGCCATTGTATAATAAATTTATAGAATACGGTAAAACCATAACACTTTCGCATGCGCAAGAAATGTGGGATATGGGTACTCCCGAAGCTAAACAACAATTTGAAAAATATTTAGATGGACACCAAATTTAGCATTTGCATCCCCAATTATAATTATGCTCAATACATAGGTGAAACTATTGAGAGCGTTCTTAAACAAACCTATCAAAATTTTGAAATTTGTATAGCAGATAATGCAAGTACAGATAATTCATGGCAAATAATTGAATCTTATGCAAATAAAGACAATAGAATAAATGCCGTTAAGAATAAAAAAAACGTAGGATTTGCCGGAAATTTAGACAAAGTTGCTTCACTTGCTAAAGGAGAATGGATGATTATGTTATCATCAGACGATGTGATGTATCCTAAAGCTCTTGAAAAATATATAGAGATAATTGAAGCAGCAGAAACACAACAATTCTATTCCTTAGTAATTACTTCTACGTTTGAAAAGATTGATGCGGAAGGGAAATTTTTGGCTTATTTAGATGCCGATGGTTCAAGTATTTGGAAAACAGTAATAAAACATCCAGTATTAAGTAATCTAACAGCTACTGATATAAGGTTATTACCAAACAATGATTTACTTCATTCTTGTTTATTAAAATTTAACAACCCTTATAATTTTGCCGCAACTGCTTACAAAAGGTCGCATTACGAAGCTGTTGGCGGATATGAAGGATCGAGAATGATGAATCCTGATAAATGGTTTCACTGGAAATTATTAGAGCACACTGAACATTCTGTATTTGTAAATGTACCATTATTCAAATACAGATGGCATCAAACCAACCAAACAGCACAATTGGCAACTTCCGGAGCTCTTAAATTCTGGATGGATGAATACCGTAATTGTTTCGAAACTACGCAACAAATGCTTGAAAAGTCGAAGCTTACCAAAAGTGAATTGGAACAAGCATTTATTACAAATGGTATGAAATATGTATTACTGCATATAAAAAACAAAGAATTTAAGGACGCAAAGCGACTGTATAACTTTTTAAAAGCAGCGTATCCGGATACTGCTAAAACAAACCGATTTGCCAAGTATGGAAAAATTGGATTAATGAGCGCTCCAATAAGTGCATTGTTAATAAATAAGCTTGCTAAATAAAAACTTGTGGCATCTACCTTATTAAAAAATAAAATAAAAAAAGATTTAAATAAATGGATGGGCTATTTTGCCCTTTTCATGAGTTTTAACTCAATATTAATTTTTAAAACCAATATATCAATGTTGGTATTTGTCTTAATTCTTTATCAATTCAGTCCTAAGTACAATTTATTTAATATTACTAAACCTGTACAAAAGATTACCTTATTAATAATTGTAGGTGTTCTGATATCATTTTGGACAACGGAGGAAGAAACTTTAGTTAATGCCTCTAAATCAATTCAGGTGCTTCCCAATTATTTGTACTGGATGATTATGTTGATAATGCTTGTGAACTTAAGATATGATATAGATTGGAATAATATATCGAAGTACATTACTATTGGTTTAATATTTACATTGATTATATATTTCTTTAGAAAAGGAATTGCAGTTTCGTTTATTAAAAACAACACCCCGAATTCATATTCATTTATATTGGTTTGTTTTTCCGCTGTCGCCGTTACCTATATCGGAGAAAAGTACAACAAAATTTATTCCCTATTATTACTCGCATTGATAGTAATCTCTGTTGTAGTAATTGAAAGACGGGCAGGTACTGTACTTGTATCATTGTCATCTGTTGCAGCATTATTTTTGCGAAGGGTTAAACTCCAATATATGTTTCCTCCAATTATTGTAGCAACATTATTGGCAATTCTAATTCAACTTGAATTTGTTGAAAACGCCATCTTTAATCAAAGTCCTAGGATTCACGAATTAATTTATGAATCAGAAGAAATAACAAAAACAGATCAATCTTATCTTACTCGTAGGGTTATGATAGAAAGAGGTTTAGTTGTATTTGAAGAAAACCCCTTAACCGGAGTTGGCATCAATAACTATGCTAACATCAAAGTAATTAACACCGATGGAAATTTTGAAGGTGCTGAATTAGTTTTACATAAGGTGGAAGACGAACACTTTAGTGCACATAATTCATACTTATTAGTGCTTGTAGAGGGAGGACTTATTCTTTTAATTCCAATAGTAGTATTATTTTTATACCTATTATACCACTTTGTAATCGACTTTAATAAACGAACACAAATTGAAAACGCTTACTTTTGGTCATTTCTAGCCGTGGTTATACATCTGTATGTTATTGCTGAAATTGTGAATGTATATGCATGGTTTTTATTTGGCTGTGTTGCGGCTATTACTACTAAAATTAATGATCAAAAGTACAAGCAACAACCTCGATGAAATTAGCATACTACTATCATATTCCGGCAGTTGTAAAAAATAACCGTATTTATCTACCGGGGTATTTTGGCGTCTTTATGGATGCTTTAGCCAACGTTTGTAATGAACTGTTCTTGGTTTTACATGAAGCTAAAAATGGAACTACAGATGCTAATGAAGCTGACTATGAACTAAAAGCCAATAATATCAAACTTATAAATCTTGGATATAAAAAACCGGCATGGCATAGGACTTATTTCCCGGGCAAAACTTTAAAAAACAAACTTCAACAAATACATGATGCCGATGCATTTATAGTTCGTTCGCCTACACCTTTAGCACCTTGTTTTCAGCTTTATTTTAACGAAGAAAAAATCATTTGGATGGTTGTTGGTGATTATGCAGAGTCTGTTATTCAAACTAAATCCACATCTCAAACCATAAGAGAAAAAATCATTAATGCATATCTCTTGCATTTTGACCGATTATATTTAAGACAAATGAAGCGGCATCATATTATGGCCAATTCACCAGCCCTGTTTAATAAATATGAATCAATCGCTTTAAGTACGCATCTCATAAAAACCACAACTTTAGCGGATGCTGATTTTTATGTAAGACAGGACACTTGTAATAAAGAAATCATTCGACTTCTTTATACCGGAAGAATTGATTTATTAAAAGGATTGAGAGAGTTAATTGGGGCAGTGGCAGAAATAAAAAAGACAAATAATAAAGTAGTTTTAGATATTGTAGGATGGGAAAATGACAAAGAAACACCTGTAACTATCGAGCTGCAAAAATTGGCAACCAAACTTGGTGTTGATGATATCGTTATTTTTCATGGGAAAAAGAAAATTGGGGAAGAATTAAATGGCATGTACCGACAGGCAGATATCTATTTAATTCCTTCTTATGAAGAAGGTTTTCCTAGAACAATTTGGGAAGCAATGGCAAATAGCCTACCTGTAATAGCTACAAATGTTGGTGCTATTCCATATTATTTAAAACATGCAGAAAATGCTATTATAATTGACCCTAAAAGTGAGGCACAAATTATAAGTGCAATAAATCATCTGATTCAATCACCTGCATTACGACAAACACTGATTGGAAATGGTATGGCATTAGCCAAGCAAAACACACTTAATTATCAAGCAAATTATATTATCAACCTCATTAATACATTAAGAAACAAATAAGCATGAATATTTTAGGAATAAACTTCGGACATGATGCAGCGGCAACCTTAATTCAAAATGGGAAAATTATATGCTCCATTGAAGAAGAAAAAATTAGTAGGGTAAAGCAAGATTATGGTTGGCCTGTAAATGCCATAGATGTAATCTTACAACAAAACAAAATTGATAAAACGAACATTGATTTAATTGCGATTGGTGGAATGATTTATCAAGAATTAGGTGCTAATGAAATACGTTTTCGTTTCGACAAAAAGAAAAGTACCAAACAGAAAGAGTATCTAAACCGAGTATTATCGTATATTGGTTTAACTGGTAATAGATTCGACGATAAAAACAAAGCAGTGTTTATAGAGGAGGTAAAAAAACTAGGGTTCAACAATGCTCAGATCAGCTTTTATAATCATCATTTATGTCATGCTGCAGGAGCTTATTATTGCTCACCATTTACACCAGATTTAGTTATTACGTGTGATGGACAAGGGGATGGAGAAAGTTTTAATTTTTACAAAATTGAAAATCATGAACTACTACCATTAGTGATACATGGCCATGAAGTTTCGGTAGGAGCATTTTATAGCACAATTACCCAATTGCTTGGATTTAGACCTACACGACACGAAGGAAAAATTACAGGTTTGGCAGCCTATGGAAAACCCAGTATTTTAGAGGATGAATTTTATCATTTGTTTAAAAGAACAAATGGAAAACTTACACGCTTTCCGTTCAACGACCTTGAAAAATATTGGCAAGAATACCAAATCGAAGATCAACTCACCCTTGCTGAAAAAATAAACTATCAAACTTCTGAAGGAGTTATTGGTATTGAATATACCAAACGATATGAGGTACTAAAGGCACATGTTGCCAAAATATGTAAAGGATGGAGCAAAGAAGACATTGCTTATGCTTGTCAAAAAGTAGCTGAACGTATAGTAGTAGAAGAAACAAAATTTGTATTAGATAATCATTTCAAAGGTAAAAAGGTGAGCATAGGATTAGCTGGTGGCGTTTTCGCCAATGTAAGAATTAACCAAATGATTTATGAAATGGCTGAAGTAACTAATATTTTTGTACAACCGGCCATGGGTGATTCAGGTTTATCAATTGGTGCTGCACTATTAGCAGATGTTGAATATCATCAAACAAAACACCTTACGAATTATAAATTTACAAATACTTATATCGGACCTAATTATGATGAACAAGTGAATTCCTTTATAGAAAAAATTAAACATGAAGCTGATGTTGAATTAATGCCAAATGCTCCACATCAAATTGCACAAATGTTGAAGGATAATTTGGTTGTGGGTTTTTGGCAAGGTAGTATGGAATGGGGGCCACGTGCCTTAGGTAAACGTTCAATGATCTTAAATACATTTGATCGAACTGTCAATGATTCGGTAAATAAAAGATTAAGCCGAACAGAATTTATGCCATTTGCTCCGTCTATTATTGATTATATGATGACAACCTATATTCCGGATTATAAGGATGATTGTCCGGCTGCTGATTACATGACTATCACTTATAATGTTAAAAGTGAATATCACGATTTATTGCAAGCGGTTGTACATGTTGATGGTACAGCAAGACCACAACGTGTGATTAAAGAAACGAACCCATATTATTATTATATAATTGATGAATTTTATAAACTTACAGGATGTGGAGCTATTGTAAACACAAGTTTTAATGCACACGAAGAACCAATTGTGAGCACACCTGAATCGGCATATAAAGCCTTAAAAGAAGATAGAATTGACGTGTTGGTATTGGATAAGTACTTGATTAAAATGAAGAAAAATGGATAAGAACAGGGAAGTAAAGGCATTCTTTGACGAAACTAATAAATATCTGCATAAAGATTTTGGTGTAAGAGTAAGAAGGGAAATTGTTGCAGAAATAGTTTCTAGTGACTTTGAAAATAAAAAAATTATAGATATCGGATGTGGTAATGGTGATGTAAGTCTTCAATTTTTAAGTGCATCGAAATGCTTACACTTTTTAGATATATCTGATAAAATGTTACACTTGGTTGAACAAAAAATACCGGATATACATAAATCGAAAGTGAGATTTTATAATGGCGACCTAGAACAATTATCTATTGATGAAAAATATGATATTGTTATTGCTTTTGGCTTGATTATGCATGTTAACTCTCCTGAAAACACCTTAAAACGACTTGCCGAATTACTAAATGAAAATGGGCTACTAATTACTCAGTACACCAATGCTAATCATCCTATTGCCATTGCAAATACATGGTTGAGAAAAGAAAAAGAAAACTATAAAATAAATAAAATAAATCCACATTCTTTCGAAAAATGGATAAGTAAACTACCCTTACAAATATTAAAATCATTTTCATATTCCTTATTAATAAATGGATTAGGCCGCCTATCAAATGATACTTTATATAAGTTTCATAAAAAAACCTACACCAACGCAATTCTATCCAAACTTGGAATGGACAAGGTATATGTTTTGAGAAAAAATAAATGAAATCAGTAATTTTCATAGGCACTTATCTTTCTGCCAAAAAAGGGACTATTTCAATTCCTGAGAAATTGAAGTTGTTGTTTAACGGTAAAGTCAATATCTATTTGTCCTCCAATAAAGAAAATAAATTGTGGAGATTAATCGACATCAGTATAAATCTTCTGTTTAAAAAATACAGTACCGCTTTTTTTGATGTTTTTAGTGGTAATGCTTTTATTATTACAGAGGTAGGAACCATATTAGCTAAATGGAAAAGAAAAAAGATTGTTTTAACCTTACGGGGTGGGAAATTAGCAGAGTTTTCCGGAGAAAATGAAAATAGATTAAAAATGGTATTTAATCGTGCGGACATCATTCAAACACCTTCATACTTTTTAAAATCTCATTTTGAAAGTTGGGGATATTCTATTAACTATTTACCCAATGGAGTTGATTTGGAAAAATTCCCATACTTACCTAATAAAACCAACGGATTAAAGTTATTATGGGTTCGAGGATTTTCAGAAATTTATAACCCTTTAATTGCTGTAAGAACATTACATATTTTGAAGACTAAATTTCCAAAAATTACACTTACAATGGTTGGCCCTGATGGTGGTATGCTACACCTTGTAAAGGAAGAAATCCAAAAACTTAAACTTGAGCAGTCAATAACCCTGACCGGGCCGGTTCCAAACCATCAGTTAAGAGATTACTATCATAGTCATCAAATTTATTTGAATACAACATCATACGAAAGTTTTGGAACTGCCATTATTGAAGCTGCTGCCTGCGGTATTCCAATAGTTTCTAGTAACGTAGGTGAAATACCTTATTTATGGAAACATAAAGAAAACATAATGCTTACAGAGGAACTCGATCAACAACATTTCGCCTATGCAGTTGAAACCTTATTAGAAGACCCTGAACTATCATTCAAACTATCTAAACAAGCAAAAATAAAAGCAGAAAGTTTTGATTGGCATAATTTAACCCCGGTTTGGAATCAGCTTTTCAATCAATAACAAGTCAAGTTCAGCCCAATTTCAATGGCTCATAAGTTAATGCGTTAGTAAATTTATAGGAATTCAATATGACCTTACTTGAAAAAATATATTATCACACCCCTGTGGCTTTACAAAATACCTTAATTAGTTTGTATGGCCTTAAGTGGTATAATAGACGATTTGGTGGTGTTTTTAAGGATGAGCTTCAGGCTTGCTTAAGCAGGAATAATTTCACAACAGAAGAGTGGAATAATTTTCAAACCATGGAACTTCGAAAACTATTGCTCATTTGTTTGAAACATGTACCTTATTATAAAGCTCAATTTAAAAAATTACAACTGACCGAAGAAGATATTTTAAACTTCAACTTATCTGACTTAAAAAAACTTCCGGTATTAAGCAAACAAACTTACCGAGAATTAGGTAAAACAGAATTGCTTTCTGATATCAGAGAAAAAGACGGCATATTCATGGCCAGCAGTGGAAGTACGGGAACACCTACTCAAACTTATTTTTCTAAAAGTAATCACCAAAAATATTTTGCCATATTTGAAGCGAGGTTAAACTATTGGGCGGGTGTAAACTATAAAAGTCCAAGAGGTACTTTTGGTCCGAGAAGAATTGTAATGGATGCCGAAGCTCCACCTCCTTATTACAGGTACAATAGTGTAGAAAAACAAGTTTATTTCTCAGCATTTCATTTATCGCGAAGTACGGTTGACAATTACCTTGAAGGCTTGATGAAATATAACATTGAATATATGACAGGCTATTGTATGAGTAATTATATTTTGGCAAGGTTTATTGAAGAAAAAGGTTTAAAAGCACCTCAACTTAAAGGGGTGCTTACATCAAGTGAGAAGTTAACAACAGAAATGCGTGATACCTTTCAACGAGTTTATGGTTGTAAAACCTTCGACTCTTACAACGGTGTTGAGTGTTGTAACTTAATTTCTGAATGTGAACATGGAAATTTACATATTATACCTGATGCAGGAATTGTTGAACTTATTAATGAGCAAGGTAATGATTGTAAACCGGGAGAAATTGGAGAAATTATTTCAACCGGATTAATCAACTCGAATCAGCCCCTTGTAAGATATAAAATGGGTGACTATGTAAAGTTAAGTTTAAATCAAAACTGTAAATGTGGACGACAAATGCCCGTTGTGGAAGAAATTGTCGGGAGAGTTATGGATACCATAATCGGTAAGGATGGTCGTGAAATGGTTAGTTTTTACAGGGTATTTACCGGAATACCTTCAATTATTGAAAGTCAAGTAGTTCAGCATAACGTAAACCATATTGATGTTAATTTGGCTGTTGCAAAACCGCTAACTAAGGAAGAAGAATTATTAATTATAAACAGGGTTCAATCACAACTAGGCGATATTGTAGTTCAAATAAATATTTTAGATGCTATACCAAAAGGTGCTAATGGTAAGTTTAAATCCGTAATCTCGCATGTAAAGAGGAGTTAATATGATTACAGTAATTGATTATGGAATGGGCAATTTAGGCTCGATCCAAAATATAATAAAAAAGTTAGGCTACCAAGCTGAAATAACGGCCGACTTGAATAAAATAAGTTCTGCTAAAAAGTTAATATTACCGGGTGTAGGTTCATTTGATAAGGCTATGCAAAACCTGGCCAGCCTAAATTTAGTTGATGTTATCAAGCAAAAAGCAAGCGAAGGTACTCCATTATTAGGCATTTGTTTAGGTATGCAATTACTCGCAGATTCTAGTGAAGAAGGATCGTTAAAAGGATTATCAATTATTCCTGGTGAAGTGAAAAAATTCATAGTCCCACCACCACTTAAGGTGCCACACATGGGTTGGAATTTAATTCAATACAACCAGGCTTGCAGGCTGTACGAAGGGTTTGATGTTTTTGAAGAAACACGCTTTTATTTTGTACACTCTTATTATTATCAATGTATACATCAACAACAAGTTGCTGCAACCACTAAATTTGATATTACTTTTACATCATCTGTATTTAAGGATAATGTATTCGGGGTGCAGTTTCATCCTGAAAAAAGCCATAAATTTGGCATGTTGTTGTTAAAAAACTTCATAGAACTAACCTAATGCTAAGAACTCGAATTATACCTGTACTATTATTAAGTAAAAAAGGATTGGTAAAAACTGTAAAATTCGGTAAAGGTAAATATATTGGTGATCCTATAAATGCCGTTAAACTATTTAATGATAAGGAAGTTGATGAGTTGGTTATATTAGATATTGATGCTGCTAAAGAAAAAAGAAAACCGGATTTTACTGCAATCAGTGATATGGTAAGTGAGGCGTTTATGCCTGTGGCTTATGGTGGTGGCATAACTGAAATTGAAGATATCAAAAAGATGTTTTCCATTGGGGTCGAAAAAGTAATTATTAACTCGGCTGCCTTAATTAATTTAGATTTAATTAAAGAAGCCTCTATAATTTATGGCGACCAAAGCATAGTAGTGTCTATTGACGTTCAGAAAAACTTTTGGGGTAAATACCAAATTTATAGCCATGCAGGAATAAATCCGGTGCATAAAGACGCAATTGAATTTGCAAAAGCTGCTGCAGCAGCCGGAGCCGGTGAAATAATAATTAATGCAGTTGATTTAGATGGTATGATGACCGGTTATGATACGAACTTGATCGCTAAAATAGCCCCTCATGTAAGTGTACCGGTTGTGGCTTGCGGAGGTGCAGGATCATTACATGATTTAAAAGCAGGATATCAAGCAGGCGCATCAGCATTAGCTGCGGGTAGTTTATTTGTATATCATGGCCCACATAAAGCTGTACTCATTAATTACCCTTCGCAACAACAATTAAAAGAATTATTTAACTAATTAGAAGATGAAAGAAAGACCCTATCAGATTTGCACAAAAACAGTAATGGATACAATTGGCGATCCTGATATTACCTTCGATGAGCATGGTGTTTGTAATTATTATTATGAATATACTGAAAAGTTAAAAGTACGTATCGCTCCAAAAGAAATTGCAGAAAAACAACTTGAAGTATTGATTGATAAAATTAAACAACATGGTAAAAATAAACAGTATGATTGTTTGATTGGCGTGAGCGGTGGAGTTGATAGTACCTATGTGGCTTGGCTGGTTAAAAAATTGGGATTACGACCGTTAGCTGTGCATTTAGATAATGGATGGAACTCTGAATTAGCAGTAAAAAACATAGAGAACATTTTAAATAAACTAAATATTGATTTATACACAGAGGTATTGGATTGGAATGAGTTCAGGGATTTGCAGTTGTCATTTTTAAAAGCTTCTACACCGGATGGTGAAATCCCAACAGACCATGCGATCGGTGCCATTCTTTATAAGATTGCCGATAAGTACGGGATAAAATATATCATTAACGGACAAAACTTTCGCAATGAAGGAATGCTACCATCGTCATGGGCAAGAGGTTATCTCGATTGGAAATATATACGTTCGGTACAGAAAATATTTGGAACTGAAAAATTGAATACTTTCCCTCACCTGAAACCACTTGAATTTATTTTGTATAATACGGTTAAAGGAATAAAAACCTTTTCAATCCTTAATTATATTGATTTTAACAAACAAGAGGCCATGAAAACCATCGAAACTGAATTGGGTTGGAAGTATTATGGCGGGAAACATTACGAATCAATTTACACGCGATTTTATCAATCCTATATCTTACCGAAAAAGTTTAATATTGATAAAAGAAAAGCGCATTACAGTTGCTTAATTATGTCAACCGGCGAATTAAGCCGAGAACAAGCATTAGAACTATTAAAACAACCAACAGCTGACCCGAAGATAATGGAGGAAGACAGAAGTTATATTATCAAAAAGTTGGGTATAACCGAAGATACTTTTGATCAGATAATGAATGCACCGATTAAAACGATTTATGATTATCCGAACATCCATAAATATGAACTGTTCTTTCGTAAATCATTATTGCGACTACGCAAGTTAGGCATCATGCCAAACTAAGGTTAAACTAAAAATAAAGAAATGAAAATTGTTACAGTAATAGGTGCTAGGCCGCAATTTGTAAAGGCAGCTTTAATATCCAACGAATTAAATAAAAGAGGTATAACCGAGATTATCATACATACCGGACAACACTATGATGCCAATATGTCGGATGTGTTTTTTAACCAATTAAACATTCCTAAACCAGCTTATAATTTAGGAATTAAAGCGAACTCGCATGGTGAGATGACCGGCAGGATGTTAATTGAAATTGAAAAGGTTTTACAAAATGAAGTTCCTGATTTATTGCTTGTTTACGGAGATACAAACAGTACACTTGCGGCAGCACTCGCAGCAAGAAAATTAAATATTAAAATTGCACATGTTGAGGCAGGTTTAAGGAATTTTGATATGACAATACCCGAGGATGTTAATCGAATTCTTACCGACAGGGTTTCCGATATCTTATTTTGTCCTACGCAAGAAGCAATTAATAACTTAATAGCAGAAGGTTTTGAAAAATTCCCGGCAAAATTGGTGAAAACAGACGACCTTCTTGCTGATATGGTATATTATTATGATGAAAAATTGGATGAGTTTAGTGCAGAAACATCTGCTGTTGCGAAGTTGTTTTCATCAACACAAAAACCAATACTTTGCACTATTCATAGGGCTGAGTCGACAACAGAAATCCGTATTGTAGAAATTATACAAGCGATAAATACAATTGCTCAACAATACGAGATTATTTTTCCTATTCACCCCCGCACCAAAAATGTTATTGAAAAACTACAACTAAACTTACATTCAAATATCAAACTATTAAACCCATTAAGTTATGTTGAAATGATTTATGCACTTAAACATTGCAAGTATGTTATAACAGACAGCGGCGGACTTCAAAAGGAAGCCTACCTTATGAAAAAACATTGCTTAATATTAATGAATTATACCCCTTGGGTTGAACTGATAAATCATAACGTGAGTGTTACTACTCAGCTAACCACTGATGATATACTCAACAATTTCAAAAAAATGGAAGCGTTAACTACTCCTTTCAATCAATCATTATATGGGGATGGGAATGCACGTTTTCAAATTGTAGATTATTTACAAAACTATTTTAATCATGCTTAATTTATTTAAAAAAGTATTAGTACTAGCCCCTCATACCGATGATGGAGAGTTGGGTGCCGGAGGAACAATTGCAAAATTAATAGAAAGTGGTGCAGAGGTTTATTATGCTGCATTTTCTACTGCGGAAGAGTCGGTACCTGAAGGGTTCCCAAAAGATATATTAAAAACTGAAGTAAAAGCCGCAACAGAAAAATTGGGCATAAAAAAAGAGAATTTGTTCATTTTTAATTTCAGGGTAAGAAAACTTAATTATTCACGTCAGGAAATCCTTGAAGAGTTAGTACAACTTAAAAATAAATACAAATTTGATTTGGTGCTTCTTCCAAGTGTAGAAGATATTCATCAAGATCACTCAACTATTGCAAACGAAGGAATAAGAGCGTTTAAAAACACCTCCATCTTTGCGTATGAGCTTATCTGGAACAACTTATCGTTTAAAACCCAATTCTTTTCGATTCTATCAGAAGCCCATGTTAACAGTAAAATAAATGCGCTTGCCGAATATAAATCACAAGGAAAACGTGATTATATGTCGGATGAATTTATACGCTCATTAGCAAGGGTAAGAGGCGTGCAAATAGGTACTAAATACGCTGAGTGTTTTGAGGTAATCAGGTTAATTTTATAACTATGAGCATTGAAGAATTATTGTCGCATATCCCATATAAAACATTTATAGGTAATATTCAAGTAAATATTAGTGATGTAATACAAAGCAGTTCTGATAATACCAATCCTAATGCATTAATGTGGATTAGTGTTAAAAATATAGATTTAATACCCAAAGTTAAAACAGGAATTGTAATTATACCTGAGGGAAATGAACAATTATTACAAAAGAATTGTCAATATATTATAAGTGAAAATCCAAGGTTAACATTTGCTGCTTCACTTAATATTTTATTCCCTAAACAACTGAACTATACCATTGAAAAAACAGCAATAATAGCATCTGATGTTAAGCTAGGAAATAATGTAGGAATCGGACATCATGTAATAATTGAAGCCAATTGCACCATTGGTGATAATACAGTAATTGAACACAATACCGTTATTAAAAAAGGAACCATAATTGCATCAAATTGTTACATTGGTTCTAACTGCACCATTGGCGGTAATGGATTTGGATATGAGAAAGATAGCGACGGCGATCTTCAATTGATTAAACATATCGGAAATGTAATTATTGAAGAATATGTAGAAATTGGTAACAATACTTGTATTGACCGTGCAGTATTAGGTTCAACACTCATCAAAAAACATGTAAAAATTGATAACCTTGTGCATATCGCACATGGCGTAATTATTGATGAAAACTCATTAATTATTGCCAATTCATTAATAGGTGGCAGCACTAAAATTGGTAAACGAGTGTGGGTAGCGCCAAGTGCAACCATTATTAATAAAACGACAATTGACGATGATGCATTAATCGGAATGGGTGCAGTGGTTATAAAACCGGTACAGAAAGGTGAAGTGATAATTGGCAACCCAGGCAAACCTTTACAGAAAAAATGAAAATAATTATACTTACGCAATATTATCCGCCTGAAACCGGTGCACCTCAAAATAGGTTACATAGTTTAGCAAAATATTTTATACGCAGTGGCCATGAAGTTACTGTTGCTACAGCCATGCCGAACTACCTGAAGTCGGAAATATTTGATGGGTATAAAGGTAAATGGTATTTAAAGGAAGAACTGGATGGAGTAACGGTAATTAGAAGTGCCATATTTACTTCAAAGAAACAGGCATTTATTTACCGATTCCTAAACTATATCTCCTTCGTATTTACTTCTTTCTTTTTATTGCTGCTTAAAGGCCCTAAAGCCGACTATTTGATTTGTGAATCACCACCATTGTTCTTGGGAATAACGGCAGTATTTATATCAAAAATAAAAGGTTATAAGCTGGCTTTTAATATTTCAGATATTTGGCCGGAAACTATAGTGAAAATTGGCGCCTTAAAAAACAAAACCATCATACGAATCCTTGAAATATTAGAGCATTGGATTTATCGTAACTCATTTATAATAGTTGGACAAACGGAAGGAATTGTGCAAACAATTGAATCCAAGTATCCTAAAAAAAATGTTTACTGTTTAAGAAATGGAATTGATTTTTCCGCTTTTAACTTTAACGATACCGATGATTTAAGAGCTGAACTTAACATTGATTCTTCGCAATTTGTGTTTATGTATACAGGTTTATTTGGCTTAGGTATAGGGGTTGATATTATAGTGCATGCAGCAAGTAAATTACCAAACCTACCAATTACATTTATTTTGGCAGGAGACGGACCTGAAAAGGAAAAAGTATTATCAGCCATTGAAACATTACAAGTAAATAATGTAATGTATCTCGGACATTTACCACGCCAAAAAATGACTAAGGTAATTAATACAGCAGACGCAGCTATTATTCCTGTTAAGAAAATTGACTTAGATGGAATCATTCCGTCGAAAACATTTGAAGCTTTAGCATTTAAAAAGCCGATATTATTAGGAGTGGATGGAGAAGCTAGAAAAATATTTATAGATAGAGGTAAAGCAGGTTTATTTTTTGAACCTGAAAATGCAGATGCACTTGCATCTTGTATTTTGGAATTGTATAACAACCGTGACAAATGTAAAGTAATGGGTGAAAATGGAAGGGCATTTGTTGAACAACATTATGATAGAGAAATAATCGCAACAAGCTTTATCAATTACTTAGCATCATTAAACAAATAAATTAGATCTACTACTTTTGATTTCAATCATCATCATTTGTAAAAATGAAGTGGCATATATACAACAAACAATTGACGCCGCTCTGCAACAACAAACTTCGGGTGAAAAATTAGAAGTGATTGTAGTGGATGGAATGAGTTCCGACGGAACTTATGAACTTGTAGCAAACATTTATAAAAACAAAGTATCCTTATTAAGGAATGAAAAAATGATTGCACCTGTGGGAATGAATATTGGAATAAAGGCAGCTAAGGGAGAATATATTGCTATTTGTGGTGCGAGAAGTATACTAAACAACACATACCTAGAAAACTGCATACTAATATTAAATAAATCATCGGCTATTAAATGTGTTGGTGGTTTAATTAAACAAACCGGGATCAACAGCATTTCCAATAATATTGCAATCGCAATGAGTTCGTTATTTGGCGTTGGTCTTACGAATTTCCGTACATTAAGAACATCCGGTTTTGTTGATACCGTAAGCGTTCCGGTTTTTCCCCGCCAACTGTTTGATGAAGTTGGTACATTTGACGAATCTTGCATCAGAAATCAAGACGATGATTTTAGCTTCAGAATTCATAAGGCTAACTATAAGATTTGGATTACAGATCAGGCTACCTCTACCTATATCGTACGTTCTTCATTTAACACCTTTTTTAAACAATATCTTCAATATGGATTTTGGAAGGTATTTGTAAACTACAAACATCAGCGCATAACATCGTTTCGACAATTGATTCCGCCTTTTTTTATACTACTATTATTTTTCAGTTCCATGATTAACCCACTATTGTTTTGCGGGATATCCACTATCTATTTGCTCAGCATATTGAGTATATCAATCTATTACAGTTTATTTAAACGAGGGAATATATTTTACTTGTTCTACAGTTTTCTGATACTTCATTTTTCTTACGGATGGGGATATTTAATTGGCTTATTTAATATTATTATATTAAATAAAACCATTCCGGAGTATATGAGAACTATATCCCGGTAAACATAATAACATATATATGGATACAACAATTAAAGATGCAACTAATGATGATTTAAAAGCCATTGCTGCCTGTCATATTGCAGCCTTCCCTAATTCATTCACAAGTAAGTTAGGAATTAACTTTGTAAGTAATATGATGAGGTGGTACTTAAGTGGTAAAAACAAGGTGATTTTTTGGATCAATGAAGATGGAAAATGTATAGGTTACTGTGGTGGATACGTTATGGATGGTTCTGATGCTTATGGCGCAACATCAGGGATGACTCAATTTGGTTTTAACAGTGCTGTAATTGCGCTAATGCTTAGGCCATGGCTGTTATTTCATCCTGAGTTACTGTCGAAATACAAGTTTATATGGACCAATATATTACGAAAACTCAAGCTTAAAAAATCAACCAAAACCGGAATTATTGCACCTCCGCATCAACTAAATCCCGAAAAAAAACTACAAGCAGGATTAGTGGTTATTGGGGTTATGCCATCATTACATAAAAAAGGAATCGGCTCCCTACTTATAAAGGAATTTGAGAACCGCACATACGCAATGGGTGCAAGATTTTTTTCCCTATCTGTACGCCAAGAAAATGCAAGAGCCATTCAATCTTATGAAAGAAATGGATGGAAAATTACAGTTGAAGAAGGAAAAGTCTCCTATATCATGACAAAAACAATAGATTAGCCTCTATCCTATGAAGAAACAGTTTTACATCACACATGATATAGATTGGATATCACCGATGCATCCGTATTCTTGTATTAAATCGGTAACACATGGTAAAAAATGGATTAACTTTACCAATATATTTAACACGCATTTATTTACAAACCAAATTGAAGCATTACACAGGTTTAATTTATTGCATGATATAAATTCAATCTGGCTAGTGGGGGCACAAAGCGGTCATACCTATAAACGATATGGACTAAGGTATTCAATTCGTTGTAGAAGCTATAGGCGAATGTTGAAGCAACTTAGCGAAAATGGAGCAACCATTGGTTTACACAGTGTAATGCATGAACCCATAGTAAAACAGGTTAACGCATTACAACAATTAACAGGTAATGCCATTCACTTTCACAGAAGTCATTATTTAAAATTTAATCCCGATCATTTATATCCGGCCTTAAAACAGCAGCGCATTTTAACAGATTTTAGTTTGGGTAAGGCAAGAAAAGTAAGTTTACCTGAACAACCTTCCATCACTCATGGAATAAATACTGTTCCTACTATCCTATCCGATAATTCATTTTTTTATAAACCGGCAGAAGAAGTATTTATGCAATTTTATCAAACGGTAGAACAAGCAGTAGAGAAACAAATGAGCATAGCTGTGCTTTTTCATCCGGAAAATTTTGTTATCATGCCTGAGTTATGGGAATATTATCAGACATGTATTAACTTTCTTAAAAAGCTTGAATAGTAGTTATTAATTCATTATTTTATGTCAACTTAAAAAGTGAAGTCTAAAGGCTTCACTTTTTTTTATGAGAGCCGCAATTTATGCTAATTTTAACATGCAAACATTATGGTTTTTTTCAATAATATATAATCAATTATAACTTAAAATATATCCGTTCATGCGTACCAACGGTACGAGTGTAAAAAATAAATGTTGTATTAAATATCCAAACTAGGTACAACCATTAAAAACTTATATAATTAAGTTCTTATACAAAAGTATCTCAGATTTTTTTAAAAGAATAGAAGACGGTAAAACATAATTCATAAGTATGATAGCAGTTGATTGAGTTAATATATTTACTAGAGAATGCTATATGAATATCCTAATTTACAGTGTTAAATTAGATTAAATTCAGCCAGCAATGAATCGCAAATTACAGTATAATCAATAAGATGAACTAAATGGATAAGTTTAGTATACTAAAAAGCATAATAACACGGACGTCACGCATATATAAGTGGGAGTTTTACAGTGATAATATATAATTAGTATTATCTGTAATAGACCCGAATAATTTTATTACTTGAAATTATCAAAATATTAATCAAGTATTTAAAACTGTTTTATCAAATCATGTTATATTTAATTTCAATTGATGTAAAATTATAACAAACAGAAAATACTTTATAAACCTTTAGCTAAAGTTTTCAGATCAATTATAAGAGGTTAGTCGTAAAGCCTCTCGAATAGTAATTATACGAACGTAAATATTTAGTAACCCTAATAACAACTTATCAAATACAAATATAATAACAATTTAATTACTTGGTTTTCATAGAATTATTATTAACTTCGATATACACAAATAAACATAACCAATTATGAAAAAGTTAACCAAAATTGCAGTACTAACCATTTTATTTGCCTTTGCACAAAGTGCCAATGCTCAATGGACAACTACCGGATCTAATGTAGAATTAGACACCCCAAGCAACAAAGTCGGAATTGGAGTTACTCCTGCTTTTAAATTAGACGTTAATGGAGACATTAACATCAGCTCATGGAAAAGTTACAAAATAAACGGTGATAACATCCTCAGAACAGATTCATTAGGAACTGTATATTTAGGTACTTATGCAGGTCCATTTAACAGAGGAAATTTCAACACTTTTCTTGGAAGAAGCAGTGGAGCAAATAATGATACGGGTACATGGAATACTGTTGTAGGACATACAGCGCTTTTTGAAAATAGAAGTGGAAAAGATAATACTGTTGTTGGAGCTGGTGCTGGAAGATACATTAAAATGAACGGGAATACTGCTGTGGGATCAAACGCCCTGCATAATAATGTTGGTGGATCATATAATACTGCAATAGGTTGGAGTGCTGGAGGTGGATTAGGATTTGGAAATGAAACAGGTCAGAGTAATGTATTTATTGGAGCATTCGCAGGCAACGCGAATAAAGATGGTAATTTAAATATATATATTGGGAATAGCTCAGCAAATCTTCCTGTAATGTATGACCGAACTAAAAATACTTTTGTTGGGATATTAACCAATTTAGCTGGTAATGAAAATACAGTAATGGGCTATAAAGCCGAAGGAACTGGTAGTCAAAATGTACTATTTGGCAATAACTCGGAAGTTAAAGGAACAGGTAATATCCAACTAGGATTTTTGTCAGAATCAACAGGTGACTATAACATAACACTTGGTTTCTTAAGTAAGATAAATGCAGGTGACAATAATGTATGTTTAGGATTACAAACGGAAAATACAGGTAACAACAATGTTTTACTAGGTAATCGGACAATGACAATCGGTACCATTACAAATGGCACTGCACTTGGTTCAGAAGCGAAAGTCGAAACCGATAATACAGTTGTCTTGGGAGATTTCAATCAAAACACAACTACGGTTATTGGTAATTATGGTAGATTTTTTGGGGGAGTATACAAACTTGAATTGAACGGAGATGCAATATCAATAGGTGGAAATTGGTTTCCTTCTGACGCAACATTCAAAAGAGAAATAAAAGCATTTGATAATGCTATGGAACTAATTAATCAATTAAATCCTGTAACTTACTTTTATAAAGATGATATTTACTTTATAAGTGAAAATGGTACCAAAGTGAGAAGAAATTTTTCTAAAGAGAAACAATTTGGCTTCTTAGCCCAAGATTTAGAAAAAGTAATTCCAGAAATGGTTCGTACAAACGTAGACGGAACAAAAGTTGTTAACTATAACCAATTGTTCGGTGTATTAACTCAAGGACTTAAAGAACTTAGTGCTATAAACACTGAAAATGAGAAAGAAATTGAAGAGCTAAAAGAAGAAAATAACAAGTTGATTAATATGATTAATGACTTAAACCTAAGACTCTCTAACCTAGAACAGAAATCGAATGTTAACAGCAACATTAATGCACCTATAGTTGAATCAAGAGGAAAAATTGAACAAGTAACACCTAATCCATTCAATGATATTGTAGTTATAAATTATGTAATAAATACTAATGCAACTACTGCTAAAATTGTTTTACGTTCTGAAAAAAGTTCTGAAAATGTTTCAGTTGATATTACCAAAAAAGGAAATGGTAATGTAACTCTTTCGGGTAGCGGCTTACCATCAGGCTTATATTTATGTGAATTGTATGTTGATGGACAACTAGTTGATTCTGAAAAGCTGATTTTAGTTAAATAGTTAACTAAAATTAAGTTAATAAGTTTAGATACTTAATTAAATTGAAAAGACCGCACCTTTCAGGATGTGGTCTTTTTTTTGATCTATAACATACAGAATAATCTAACATCCCAATAAAATAAAACCAGGGTAGTGATATAAAAATTTTAAACAACTTATAATACAAGTAATTTCAACAAGATATAGATTTATAATAAATAGTATGTAATCTAATGGAATAAAAGTTTAGTGTAATAGATAAACCTGTTTGCTTTCATCTTTATTTTATGGAAATAAATTTATATCCAGAAACTAAGTATAAAACTTGCACACAAAACAAAGTACACACCAATTTATATTTTAACATCATTGTTATCACATTCAGATTTTTTTGAGGTTAAACCTAATCCTAAATGATAAAAACCATTTTATCGATTAAAATTAACTTGCCCAATCCTATAAACATTATGGATTTTTTCAATAATCTTTTAACAATTTGAAGAGAAAAGGTAATGCAAAAGGCTTATTAAGTGTACCAAGTACATTTTTTAAGCATTCGAAAGTGTAGTAAACATTGAATAATTCGTTTGTTTAACGGTGATTAAACAACCAAACATCCATTAAATACTGAGTATTAGAGGGAAATCATATAAAGTTAATTTAACTTTTGTCATCAAATGCCACATTAAGAAAACAAAAATGATTTGTGAGTTTAATATTAAGTGTTATTTTTACACTTACTAGGATTTTATAACACACACAACAGGATATGAAAAAACATTTATTGTTTGGGATTTTATTTTCGTTTATCGCATCTGTTAGTCATGCGCAATTAATTTCGATAGCCCCTTCATTTGCAACAGCAGATGATAATAATGTAGTCATTACATTTGATGCGTCGCAGGGAAATGCCGGATTATTAGGTCAATCAACCATCTACGCACATACGGGTGTAATTACATCTGCCAGTACATCTTCATCAGATTGGCGTTATGTAATTGCAACTTGGACAACGAATTTACCCAAAGCATTATTAACCAGAATTGGTAGCAGTAATCAATATGTACTGAATATTGGAAACATCAGAACATTTTATGGAGTTCCTGCTAACGAAACTGTATTGCGATTAGCATTCGTATTCAGAAATACTGATGGTTCAAAGACAGGAAAAACAAGTGCCGGCGGTGATATATTTATCGACATCAACCAAGGAAATTTTCAAGTTAAAATAAACACTCCAATTAAAGCTTCATTTTTTGCTGCAACCGATTCATTTAACGTTAGTGCAGGTGCTTCAGCGGCCGCCAATTTAAAGTTATTCGCCAATGGAAATCAAGTTGCAAGCGTTCAAAACAGTATTTCTTTATCTTATAAAAATACGTTATTAGCTTTCGGTAATACGAGGGTAACCTTTGTTTTGGAAGGAGATAAAAATGGAACAAAATCATACGATACCTCTTACATAATGCCTCGTTTAAATCCAAGTATTGAAAACAGCCCTGCAGGAATTACCGACGGTATTAATGTAATAAATGACAGCACAGTAATTCTTCAATTGTTTGCGCCTTTTAAAAATTATGTTTACGTAATAGGCGACTTTAATAATTGGGAGTATCATCCATCATATTTGATGAAAAGAACACCTGATGGAAGCAGGTATTGGATAAGTTTAACAGGATTAAATAAATCTACAGAATACGGGTTTCAGTATAGCATTGATGATGCACAATTGAAGGTTGCTGATGTATATGCAGAAAAATTATTAGACCCTTGGAACGATCAATGGATTCCTGCTGTTACCTATCCTAACCTTAAACCGTACCCTACCGGTAAAACCACTGAAGTGGTATCGGTATTACAAATTGAACAACCACAATATTCATGGAGGACCAACAATTTTGTAAAACCTTTAAATGATAAACTAGTCATTTATGAATTATTGGTTCGAGATTTTATAGGTAGACACGATTTTAAAACACTACGAGATACCATAAGTTATCTAAAAAGGGTTGGGGCCAATTGTGTAAAAATTATGCCTATCATGGAATTTGAGGGGAATGAAAGCTGGGGTTATAATCCAATGTTCTATTTCGCAGTGGATAAGTACTATGGAACAAAAAATGATTTCAAAGCTTTTGTAGATGAATGTCATGCCAATGGTATTGCGGTTGTATTGGATATTGCACTAAATCATTCATTCGGACAAAATCCTCAAGTGCGTATGTATTTTAATCCGGCAGCCGGTGATTTTGGCCAACCTACCGCTCAAAACCCTTGGTTTAACCAAACTGATAAACACCCTTTTGGTGTTGGTTACGACTATAATCATGAAGCACAGATAGTAAAAGAATTTACCGACAGGGTATTGAAATTTTGGATCACCGAGTACAAAATTGACGGGTATCGTTTTGACTTATCAAAAGGTTTTACGCAAAAAAATACCTTAGGAGATGTTGGAGCATGGAGTGCTTATGATCAATCAAGAGTAGATATCTGGAATAGAATCCGTAGTCAAATTATTACCTATGCACCTGATGCATATCTTATCCTTGAACACCTTGGTGATAATTCGGAAGAAACAGTTTTAGCTAATATGGGCTTCATGCTTTGGGGCAAAATGACTGAGTCGTTTGCTGAGGCAACTATGGGATATAATAATAGTAAAGCAAACCTTAGTTGGGGTAACTATAAATCGAGGGGCTGGAATTTCCCAAATTTGGTAACCTACGCCGAAAGTCATGACGAAGAACGTATTATGCACACCACGTTAAATTTCGGAAATGCAAGCGGGGGTTACAGCACTAAAAATTTAAGTAACGCTTTAAAGCGTGTGGCTGCATACCATGCTTTATTATTGCCGCTAAAAGGTCCTAAAATGCTTTGGCAAGGTGGAGAGTTAGGTTATGAAGTATCTATAAATACCAATGGACGAACAGGTAATAAACCATTCCGTTGGGAATATTTAAGTAATAGTGAACGAGTGGCTACACTAAACCAAGTAGGTATGTTGGCACGATTAAAACAGCATGTTTCTTTCGGCTCCGATAACTACACGTATGATGTTGCAGGTACTGGTAAAATTTTAAAAGTAAACCACGATAGTATGAATACCTTGATTGCAGGGAATTTTGATGTTGTAAGTTTAAACCTAACTCCAGGATTTCAAAAAACCGGTTGGTGGTATAACTACATAACCGGTGATTCTATTAATGTAACAAATACCGGTATGACCATCTCATTACAACCGGGTGCTTATGTTGTATATACTGATGTTAAACTTGCTTCAAGTAATAATCAACAACCTTCCGGATTAACTGAAGAAACAAGTTCAACTTTTAGTGATATCTATCCAAACCCTGCAAAAAACACTTTAAATATACAAGCTTTAAAACAAAACATTACCCATATTAAGCTACTTGATTTATCCGGCAAAGAAGTTATCAACCAACATCATCACAACAATTTAGTTAACCTTGATATCAGCCATATCACCCCCGGATTATACTTGATTCAAATTAGCTACGAAACACATGTTGAGACTAGAAAAATAATTATTGAATAGATAATCCTAAGCTTATAACGATGAAACATTATTTACGCTTTGCTGCACTGTTGCTTGTCTTGTTACCAATTATCGGTAATTCACAAAATATATTCTCAGGAGAACCTGTTCAAGTGGTTGGTTCAATGAATAACTATAATACCTCTGCTACGTTTAATACGGTTTATAGAAGGGTATCCGTTAACTCTGGTAATCCAACCGATGGAAGAGGCCAATGGTTTAGAACGTTTAGTGTACAAGCCTCGGGAGGTAATTTTGTAAACCAAAATATGACAGGCGGATCCAACAATGGTTTCTTATTTATTTCAGGACCCGCTTCCAATAGGTTTCAAAACAAATGGGTATTTAGTGGAATCGGTCAAGGACGACTTGATTCAATCAATGCAATATCGGCTTACAATTCAGGTAATGATATGGGATTAAATTTAAGTAATCCCGGACAATATACATTTGTATTTAATGATTGCGGTTATACGGCAACCAATGCGCAATTTTATGTAGGTTATACGGCTGCCGAACCCGTACAATTGAGCGGACTGTCATCGCAACTAAATGCGAATAATTCGCTGTCAATTACCTTTAACACAAACACAAAACCTTCACCTACAGAAAAAGTTTATATTCGATATACGACAAACACATCATTTGCCGCAGGAACTAATAGTGTAGTGGTTGCTTGCAACTCATTAAATAGTCCGGCCGATACCATTTGGGAAGCTATTATTCCTGCTCAACCTGCAGGTACTGCGGTTACGTATTATGCATTCACTTCAACCATGAGTGTAACTCAACTTAATGCTTTAAGTGAATCGGGAAAAACAATTTGTGCATTGCGGGTACTTGATAATGCAGGTATCAATTACAGGTTCAGTTTCGTTCCTAAATATTCCACAGTAATTGGGGTGGATATGGCAGGTTTTACATGCGTGTCGTTTGATTCAGTTACCATAATCGGAAATCAATTTGCATTGGGAAGTTGGTCGATACCTATAAGGTTAAAATCAACAGGTACTATTTATCGCGATACGTTTATGTTGGATTCAGGTGCCTTGGTTCAATATAAATTTCGATATTACAAAAACGGAAATTTCACTTGGGAAAACAATTTTAGTACAACAAGTACGAATAGAGAATATCGTCCGTTTAAGGATAGTATATTACCAAACTTTTGCTTCAGTTCATTACAACTTTGTCCAATATTTCCTGCCCCATCTTCAATTACGTTTAGGGTTGACTTAAGTAGGAATATTCCTGATCCACAAGGACGCATTTACGTTATGGGAAATTTCACTACTCCAAATTGGCAAGCAGGGGCCATTCGCTTAAGCCCAACAGCGGGCCGACCCGGATTATATGAAACAACTGTTCAAGTATGTTCGGATAGCTTTCAATATAAATTTATAAATGGCGACAGCAGTATCGCAGCAAGGGCCGAAACTTTCCCGATTGCTTCACAACGAAACTGCACAGTTAACAATGGAACAGGCGGATTTAACCGCGTTTTTGTGAGGAACAATACACAACCTCAAACATTAGAATTTATGTTTGATAGTTGCATTGTTGCACCAATTATTATTAAAAAACAAATACGCTTTAATGTAAATATGCAAGCTTTTCAATGCACGCCATTTGATTCAGTTTTAGTTGTTGGAAATGATATCGCAATAGGAAATTGGTCAACCGGACTTAGACTGAAAAGAATAGGAACAACCAACATTTACAGTGACACCATAAGTTTCGATTCAGGAAAAACAGTACAATATAAATTCAGGTGGTTTTTGAATGGCATGGCTACTTGGGAATCAAACTTCAATACAACCGGCGGGAATAGAATCTTGGTTGTTGATAATGATTCAATTTTAAACACAGTTTGCTTCAATCAAATTAATGATTGTGCTCCCCTACCCGCCCCTTCATCCATAACCTTTAGGGTTGATTTAAGTAGGGGAACACCTGATGCACAAGGAAGAATTTATGTAATGGGAAATTTCACCTCACCAACCTGGCAAGGTGGTGCGGTTCGACTTCAACCTGTTCCCGGATTATTAGGTGTGTATGAAACAACATTACAAGTTTGTAAAGACACCATTTTATTTAAATTTATTAATGGTGATAGTAGCATTGCTGCAAGAGCAGAGTCGTTCCCATCAGCAAGTCAACGCAGTTGTGCGGTACAAATTGGAGGGATATGGAATCGAATTTGGATAAGAACAGATAGTTTACCGAGAACATTAACTTATGCTTTTGACAGTTGTGCACCATTACCAATAATTACAAAATTACCTGTGGTGTTTAAGGTTAATCTAGCTAAACAACAGTGTAATTTACCTGATTCAGTTACAATTGCAGGTAATCAATTAGCACTTGGCAATTGGACATTAGGCATTAAATTAAAACCGGTTGCTGGAACCAATGAATATGCAGATACCTTATTATTAGATTCAGGAATTTCAATTCAATACAAATTTAGAACACATCGTAATGGGATAGCTACTTGGGAAAATGACAGAAATACATTCAGTAGAAATAGAGAATGGATAGTTAATGCTGATTCATCTCCTGTGATGGTTTGTTTTAATGAAAATAGTAATTGCGTGATAAATAATCCGCCTTCAATGATCACCTTTAAAGTTGATTTAAGCGGAGAAACTATTGATGCTCAAAACAGGGTTTATTTAATAGGTAATTTTACTCAACCACAATGGCAAGCAGGAGCCTTGAGGATGCAACCTGTAAATAACAAACCCGGTTTATTTGAAATATCCAGACTTGTTTGTGCTGATACAATTCAATACAAATTTGTAAATGGAGATAGTTCTATTTCATCAAACATTGAATCCTTTAATAATCCTTCACAACGCTCATGTGTTGTGAGCAATGGTGTTGGTGGCTTTAACAGGATTTTGATCAGAAGCAACAGTAATCCATTCGCAGTTGAATTTCAATTCAATCGTTGTAGTAAAGCTGAAGAAATAACTATCTCTAATCCTATTCCATCACTCATCTGCGGTAATGGAATTACTACAGTGCAATATTCATTACGATTAGCTAATTATACAGATACTACATTTATTGCTCAACTATCAGATGTGAATGGGAGTTTTAATCAACCACAAAATATAGGAAATGTGCAACTCTTTAATCAAACCGGTCAAACCAATTTAACTATACCAAATACCATAACTCCGGGTAATTATCGAATCAGATTGGTTTCGGCAGGAGGAACAATAATCAGTACAAGTGTAGAAATCACCAGGAGAAGTAGGATAAGCGTTGGACCAATTAATGGAAATCGAACCTCAAAGGTTAATGCATTAACATCATACAACATTGCAGCGGTTAGTGGATTTACTCCAATTTGGCAAGTTAACGGTGGAACAATTATATCAGGTGATGGAACAACAGCAATTGTTGTTAGATGGGATGTTGCCGGAAACCAACAAGTAAGTGTTCGTATGAATGATACCTGTAGCACTACTTCAACCATTACTGTTGATGTATGCGCACCGGTAAGTGCCGGAAGTATTTCGGGATCATTAAATGCTAATATTGGAGACACTGTTACCTACCAAGTGGTTAATCAACTCTCGTTTAACTATAACTGGTTTATCAGCAATAACGGTAGAATAGTATCAAATAATAACTCACCAATAATTAAGGTTATTTGGGATAGTGGAACAGCAGGCTCAGTATCCGTATCACCAATTGTTGCCTGTGCTGATACAATATCCATTCAGGTAAATTTAAGTGCTACAGGTATCAAGGAATCATGGATGAATAATTTGTCAATATTCCCTAATCCATTTAATCAATCGGTACAAATTGAAGGATTACCTGAACATTGTACCATCCAATTAAGGGAGATAAATGGAAAACTACTTCAAACTTTTGAAGCCAAAAGTCAACTGAACATGAATACTGAACAGTTGCCATCAGGAATATATTTATTAATGATAATAAATGATCAAGGAACGCTAACAAAAAAAATAATTAAACCATAATTAAACATAAAGGAGATATCACGATGAGAAGAAAACAATTACATTTATGCTTATTTATTATGCTAACCTGTTGCGGGATTTGCCCACAATTTGCTTTAGCACAAAATATTTTTTCAGGAGAACCCGTGCAAATAACAGGCAGCATGAATGGTTATATTACAACCAGTGCTACCAATTCTGTGTACCGACGTATAACAACAACTACAGGGAATCCAACCGATGGACGCGGACAATGGGTTAAAACCTATAATGCACAACCTAGTGGCGGCGACTTTGTAAATGTTAATATGGCCGGTGGTGGTGGAAATGGGTTTTTATTTATTTCAGGACCACCAACCAACCGATTTCAAAACAAATGGGTTTTTACAAACGTAGCTCAAGGTAGGGTTGATTCCATTAATGTTGCAGGTGCATACAATACCGGAAATGATATGGGATTAAACATGAGTGTTGCAGGACGATATACATTTGTATTTAATGATTGTGGTTACACGAATGTGAATGCGCGTTATTATGTGGGTTACACCACAAATAATCCGGTTGGATTAACTTCTATCTCAAATAATATTCAAAGCAATAACAGCATAACGGTAAATATTATTACCACTGCTGCCCCGTCGGCTGGCGAACGTATATTTGTAAGATATACACTTGGTAATAATTTTGCATCTACCGGAAGTTCATTTATTGTTGAAGCAACTGCAACCAATTCTCCAACAAATACTAGTTGGCAAGCTACCATTCCAACGCAACCAAGTGGAACAACTATTAGATATTATGTATTCAGCTCAACTCTTGCTCTTACAACCTTAAATCAATTAAGTGAAACAGACAGAAGTTTATGTGCACTTCAAGTAAATGATAATACTGGTAATAATTATTCAGTTTCATTAGCCCCTAAATTTAATATCACCTTTTCGGTAAACCTTGCCAATAATTGCGCAGTATTTGACTCAGTAACAGTTGCCGGAAATCAAACCATTTTAACCAACTGGAATAATGGATTAAAATTAAATAGAGTTGGCACCACCCAGGTATATAATTTAGTTGTAGCTATTGATTCAGGAACGGCTTTACAATATAAATTTCGTACGCACAGGAATGGACAACCTTCCTGGGAGGGAACCTTTGCCACTACTTCCGGAAATAGAGAGATAACCATTACCAAAGATACCGTTCCGGCTACACCATGCTTTGGAGGAACAGGGGCATGCGCAATTTGGCCTGCACCATCAACAGTAACATTTGTGGTAGACTTAACCGGACAAACTATTGATCCATTGGGAAGAGTTTATGTGATAGGCAATTTTGCTTCACCAACATGGATAGATGGAGCGGTAAGAATGACCCCGATTGTAGGCGCACCAAATCACTATCAAGCAGTGGTTAATAATGTTTGCCCGGGATTTTTTGAATATAAATTTGTGAATGGGGATAGTGCACTTATAGCAAATCAAGAAACTTTTCCTAACCCTGCACTAAGAGGATGTACATCGAGTAATGGCATTGGTGGTTTTAACAGAACCTATACCAGAATTAACACTACCCCTGTTTTATTAGGTGCAGTTTTTAATACATGTAATACCGCTGTGCCGGTTGGCTTCTTAAATGTTAGTGCTCATGCGGTAAAAGAAGGAGCAATAATAAAATGGTCAACTGCTTATGAGAAAAACAATAAAGGATTTTATATTGAAAAATCAAAAGATGGTGAGCAGTTTGAAGCTATTGGATTTATTAATGGAGTTGGTAATAGTGCAACTGTTAAATCTTATGAATATATTGATAAACAAGTGTATGGTACTACGTATTATAGAATCAAACAAATTGATTTTGATGGGACAACTTCATTTTCATCAGTTGTAACCTTAGCAAAAAACTCATTAAAAGAAATTGAATTATTTCCTATGCCGTTTGAGGATAAAATTCAAGTTAAACTATCGAATCCTGTTAATGGTGAGCTGAATTGGAGCATATCAAATACAAGTGGGGTAATTATAACTTCAGGAATAGTACAGGCAAATAATCAAGAATTTGTTATTAATGATAATAGTTTAAATAAACTCGCTAACGGTGTATATATATTAACTATTAAAAACGGACAAACAATATCAACATACAAATTGATTAAATAAAACAAAGGAATTCAAAAAGAGCCCGATACCTCTAATCTATTACAACAGTTGTGAATCCATTTCTATCACAACTATTGTAAAGGATAATAATAGCATTATGATAAACTATGTTTTACCAATTGATTATTAGTATCAAAACATAAAACTGTTGATATAAAAGTAAATCAGTTATAGCCTTGGCAAAAGAAACTATGGTGTAAAACTATTGCAACAATACAAGTAAAAGTTAGAACCATACTGACTTTAAAAGTATGATGCACTCAATTGATAAATAAAATAATTAGTTAACGCTATGCATAATTTTATTAAGTATTGGAAAGCATTAGTAACAATGGGATTATCTATTTTATTAATGTTACAAACAACATTTACAAAAGCGCAAACAACTTTTGATTGGTTTGATACTGCACCCGATGGAAACTGGAGAACCGGTGCTAATGGGGCGCGTTGGACGGGAGGATTATGGAATGAACCCGGTTTCGGAATACTACGTTTTAATAATAATCATCAACTAAGCATGACGAATAATGTTTCGGGTACTTATTCGCAACACCAGATTATTTTTGGCACATTTAATACATCCAATCGAACAATTGGTGGCAATACGGTTAGGCTGTATGATTTTAGTGGTGCCGATCCAAAAATTGAAAATTTATCTTCAGGAAATCACACCATAAACTTCAATTTAGAAGGTGATGGTAATACAGATCCCTTAGAATTAAATCCCATCAATGGTGATTTAACCTTTGGCGGAACGGTTAATAATATGGGAACTGATATATTAATTTGGGGTGATAATAGTAAGTCAGTAATATTTAATGGAATAATATCCGGTAGCGGGAAATTTGTAATCAGGCAATATAGCATTGCCAGATTTAATGCTGCTAATACTTACACAGGAAATACTGAGCTTGATGAAGGGGAACTGTGGATTCAAAACAGTGGTTCGATAGCATCAGGAAGCACATTATGGATTGGTAACGGATCTTCATTAAGTAACGTAACAAAATTATTTCTTTCGCATGCGAGCGGAGGAAACACATGTAGCAATACCATAAACATTAACAACGGAAATAGCAACACAAGATTTATTGGTGGATTAAATACTTCAGGAACACATACCTTTTCAGGTAATATTGCAAACAGTAGCACGGGTGGTTTATATTTAAGTGCATTAAACAGCGGAGGCACAACAATATTCTCAGGTGTAATATCAGGGGCAAATCCTGTACTTACCGATGCTGCTATGCTGGGAGAAGTGCAGTTAACCGGCAATAATACCTATACCGGACTAACAACAATTTCAGCAGGGACATTTAGATTAAACAGAAGTGGTGGTGGTACTATTCCATCTACAAATAATATAACAATTACAGGAGGACGATTAAGGGTAAGCAGCAATCAAACTATAAATAACCTAACCATTACAAGTGGAGAATTGATAGTAGATGCCGGAGTTACATTAACCATTAATGGAACATTAACTTTTACATCAGGTACTTTTTCCATTAGCGGAAATGTTCAATATGGTACATCATCAACATTAATTTTCCAAAACAGTTCGGCTATTACTGCACCGGCAAATTTATTTGGGAACAATGTAAATAACTTTACAATAAATGGTAGTGGAGGAGTAACATTAGCCGGCAACGTTACAGTAAACAATAGTTTAACATTAACTAATGGAACAATAACTATTAATGCAAATACTTTAACTATAAACAACACAATTAGCAGAACCAGCGGTTTAATTGATGCTTCACACGCATCGGCTGTAATTAATTTTAATGGTTCATCGGCTCAAACTATTCCAAACACGACATTTAGCTCCGGTAACATAAATAGTTTAATCATAAATAATACCGCTGGCGTAACTACCAGCCAATCATTAACGATAACTAATACACTAACATTAACTGCCGGAAGTATTGCCGGCACCATAGCTTACGGAAGTGGGGCAACATTGAGTTATAACGGGAGTTCAACACAAACTTCAACAAATAATGAGTGGCCTGCAACTTCATCACCTACAAATGTAACAATTGGATCAGGAGGTGTAACCTTACACGCTTCAAGAACAATAACAGGAACACTCACTTTAACAGGAACATTTAATGCGGCAAACCAACTCACTTTGGCAACCACAGGTTCATTGATATATAATGGAGGTAGTATTACAAACTTTGTGATGCCATCCACATTAAATAACTTTACCATTCCTACAACAGGAAGTAGCCTAGATGGTAATATGGAAATTAATGGAACTTTAAATTTGAGTTCAGGTATATTAACCATCGGTAGTAATACCCTAACCATAAATGGAGGTGTTTCGAGAACAACCGGAGTGATTAGATGTAATGGTGGTAACTTAATTATTAGTGGAAGTGCTTTAAACATCAATCTTCCTATCGACCAAAGCACGCCCGGTACAAGCAATAGGTTACAAAACCTGACAATTAATAGAAGTTCCAGCACCATAACATTAGACCATCAATTACAAATAAGTGGTACTGTAACTCCTACCTCAGGAACATTAGTAAGTGGAGGTAATTTAGTATTGTTATCAACCTCCCTTAGTTCTTCTGCAAGAATTGCCCAAGTGCAGTCAACTGCTGATATTACAGGAACTGTTACTGTACAACGATGGCTGGAAGGAGGTACTATAACAAAGAGAGGTTGGCGTATGATGAGTAGTCCGGTTTCCGGTTTTACATATAACCAATTAATAGATGATATTTTTATTACAGGTCCAGGAGGAGCGAGTAATGGATTTGATGCAGCAAGAAGCAGTTCGTCTGTTTTAATTTATGAAGAAAGTTCAAGCCGGGGTTGGAAAAATATAAGTGCTACAACAAATTCACTAGCCTCAGGTAAAGGTATGTTTGTTTTTTTTAGAGGTGATAGAACACAAACAACTTCATTAACCAACAATGCAATTGTGCCTACGAGTTTTGCTATTACCTATGCTAATCAGATCAACAAAAACAATATTACTGTATCACTTGACTTTGACAACTCGGGCGCCATTGCAAATCAAGGGTGGAATTTAATAGGTAATCCATATCCAAGTGAAATAACTTGGAACAATGTAAATAAAACATCAGGAGTTGATGATTATTATTACATTTGGGATGATGCAACAAATGCTTATATATCATCAAATACAGGTGAGATAGGAATAGGTCAAGGTTTTTTCGTGAAAGTAAATAACACAGGCGAATCAGTAACTTTTGAAGAAAATGATAAATCAAGTGGTAATCCTACAACCTATTTTAAAACAGCATCCAAGTTACCAGCAACAGTGATCATGAGTTTAGATAGTACTCATGCAGATAGGGCAACAGTTACACACGACAGTACTTATTGGTCAAACTATAAATTTAAAGAAGATGCTTTAAAAATGTTAAATCCTGATTTTAACGTAGCATTTGTAACAACCGACCAACATCTGGTACAACATAATAAAACTAAAGTGTTGCATACAATTGATACACTAACCATTTATGTATCATCGGCGCAAACTAGAAACTTTACCTTGCAGTTTAAGGAATTACCTTTCTGGTTATTTAACAAAGCTATTCTGATAGATTTATATACACAGCAAACCATTTCCATTTTAAACAATACAATCTACCAATTTACAATCACAACAGGTATAACGGGTAGCCAAGGAAACCGATTTAAACTAATACTGTTTGATTCTAATCAAGTATTGCCGGTAAGGTTGATTTCATTTACAGGTAAACAAACTAAAACTGATCATGAATTAATTTGGAAAACAGCAGACGAATCAAATCTTTTTGGTTACTACATTGAGTTTTCCGAAAACGGGAATGGATTTACCGAAGTGGGATTCCTTGCTGCAAGGAATCAGACCATTAATCAAACCTATGTATTTAAAAGAAATGCAGGTTTTGCAGGTTATTATCGCCTGAGAATGAGTGAATATGATGGAACATCAAAATATAGCCAAATCATATTTATAGATGATGAAACGGATTTTGGTATAATAGATGCCATACCTAATCCTGCAAGTGATCAAGTTTGTTTTGAAGGACTTCCTGAATCGGACGATTGGATTGTTACATTTAGGTTAGCAAATGGAAAAATTATTACTAAGGAAGCGCTCAAACATTGTGTTAAACTTAGTAATTTTCAAAACGGATTGTACTTTATTGAAATAAGCAACAATCACTATACATTCAGGAATAAATTGTTGATAGTTAAATAACCAAGTATATTTTAGAATGTAAAGCAATTAGATTAAAATTGCATGAATAACTAAAAATAAAAAGAGAAGAATAATAAAAACGTGTGTATGACACACTAAAAAACTCAGATGAAAGCCCTATTGCGCAACAACCATATAAGATTAGTATATACCATTATTAGCGTAGTTATATTGCTAATGCTTTCCAATATTGCTAATGCACAATATGGAAACACTGAAGAATATGAAGATGACTATTCGGTTGAATATGAGTCTGAGAATTATAACAATTCTTATTATGAAAGAAGCTCAGAAGAAGATTATTATAAACGATATCAAAGAAATATAAAGAGGAGTTACAAAGAAGAAGAGCTATATAACGGAGGTTACCGAAATATCAATACAAACAATTCTCAAATTGAAGCTACCGCCGGTTTTACAGGTTGGAGAAGTATGGGTAATTGGAATAAAAACAACTCGCCTGAAATTCCTTTTGATGAAAATAAAAAGCCAAATAGCAGATCATTCTTCCAAAACAATATTGAAGATGGAGATATAAAACCTGCAAAAGGTGGTAAAGGTTCAGGTCATGTTGGAAAAGATGGAGCACCATCAGACGAACCGGGCACCGGTGGTGATCAACCTGGAAACGGTGGAGATGAAAAAACTCCTGATCCGCCGCCTGATGATCCTGATATTCCAATTAATGATTACATTTTTGAATTATTAATTTTAGGAATAATCTTAGGGACTTACAAAACAAAACAAATGACTACCTAAATAAAAACGCCTGCAAATTTTGCAGGCGTTTTTCATATTGATATAGTAAGAGGTTATCTACCTGTTGATTTTATTGGAACGAGTTTAATAATCCCCAAAACATGAAATATTTTTATTATAGGATACACCGGATCAATTTCCCACCACTTAGCAGCAAAATTAGGACGCGCACCTGCGTGATGATGATTGTTTTGAAACAATTCGCCCAACATTAAAAAGTCAATTATTAACGTATTTTTAGATTGATCTTTTTCATCAGGGAAATTTCTATACCCATATTTATGTCCTGCCCAATTAACTACAGCTCCTTGTATAGGGCCCATTAAAAAATGAATTGGTAAAAGTAAATACATCCACCAATGAGTGGCAAAAAACGCATAGAAAGTAATATAAAGTCCGGCGAAAAATAATCGCGAAAACCAACTATCTGCAATACGATCAACTTTAGGATATACCGGATAATTTTTATCAAATTTATCTTCAATTTGTAATGTTCCGCGTAGTACCCCATTATATATTCTGCGGGTATGCCACATCATACTAAATACTTCTTTAAAAAAATGAGGAGTGTGAGGATCTTTCTCGGTGTCGCTATATGCATGATGCATACGATGTAAAATTGCATAAGCACGTGCATTAAGGTAGGATGATCCTTGCATTACCCAGGTAAAAACATACCAAAACTTCTCCCAAAAAATATTCATGGTAAACATTTTGTGAGCTGCATAACGATGTAAATAAAAGGTTTGTCCGAACAAGGATAAATACCAATGTAAAATTAAAAATAGAATGATAATCATGAATTAAAATATTGAATGAGTACGAAAGTATTATAATGACTTAAGGTTTTGATATGACTTGTGTCATTTTTACGAAAGCAAGACTTATCTTGTTCATTTTAAGAACAGAAATCGTACATATAAACCTACTTATACTTCCGTCTTGAAATACTTTTTTCCAATTCTCTGCTAATGATAAGTTGCGACAAACCCGGTGCAATATCTTTAGGATTGCCACAGTTAAAAACAGCCCTGACTTTAGTTTCAGAAACATCAATTTGATACAATACCCTAAGTAGAAATTGCATATCATTAATTAAATAAAATACCAATAATGAAGATAACAATTCGTGGGCTTGCTGGAGATTATTACAGGCTATAAAACCATCATCTTTAAAATAATTTGTTAAACGTTGCAACAATTCATGATCATTTATTGAATAAAGTGAATCCACTAATTTTTTATTTCATTAAAAGCAGCAATTAAACTATCACTTGGTGATAAAGTATAGGTATTATTTTTAACGAATTGGTTGGCATTTTCTATTCGCGAATCCAAATCAGGATGTGTGCTTAAAAGTTCATCAACCTCCATTGATCCGCCTTCTTCTTTAAATAATTCGAATAACTTTTGCATCCCGGCACCACTTAAATTGTTTTCTTTTAAAATAAGTAATCCGTAATTATCGGCTTCTGATTCTAATTCACGACTATAACTAAGATTTCTGAGTTGATTTGCATTTTCAACAATAACGTTTGCAACACTGTTCAAGTCGCTAAATAAAACGGAAATAAATATGTATCCTGATAAAGTCCTAAATAAATTTCGGGTAGCATGTTTCTTCTCAACATGCCCATATTCATGAGCTAATAAAGCGGCAAGCTGATCAGCACTGCTTACTTTGTTCAGTAATTCATCATAAACAACTATTCCACCACCGGGTAAGGCAAACGCATTAACAACCTTTGATTTAACAACTGTAATTTTTACCGGATAACTCTTTTTGATTTCTAATTGATTAAAGAAGTGATTAATTTCTTTTGTTTTAACAGAATCAATCTCCTCACCCGCTAAAACACTTTTATAAAGTGACTCACCCATGCTAATTTCATATTCCTTTGGAAATGATTTTGCGATAGAATCAGCAATTGTAGGTAATAAAAAAATGTAGCTCAACCATAACGATAAGCCAAATACAACAATCAAACCGATAATAGAAACCGGAGAGGTTAGTTTAACATTAAACCACTTTTTATGACCGCTAAATTTTCTAAACTCTTCAATAAAATTAGTGTCCGTTATTTCTAGCAGTTGTTTGGGAAATACTTGGCCATATTTAAGCGACAAAAACTGATCACGATGTTGCGCTATTTCAATTGCATTTTTTTCCCAAATCAATTCTATTTGTTCGTCCTTATCGAAATAATGAATATGCAGTTTTTCCTCGTGTAAATAAATGCTTGCCGAATAAGGATGAGCCGTTTTGCCTGTAAAATATCTTGCTTGATAAACTAATTCCATATTTACACTAAACCAATATCAAAATAATCCATTACATCATCACCCGTTGCATCTTTATATTCGTCTTCTGTTTGTTGCATCACATCCAAATCAATACCTGACGGAATTTCAAGATTACTTATAAAAAAATCTATTGTACGGATAATAACAAAAGGTACGCCTAAGCCAAACGTAAATAAAGTTAAAAAAATATTTACTAACGACAATGAAAAGAAATTGGCACCATCAAGATTTGCCTTTAAATAAAACTTTTGTCCATCTTGCTCTAAATAAGTATGATTAGCAAAGTATCTAATGTACTCAGCACGATACCAGAAGTAATACATACCAAAAGTAAGTGGAACAAAGATTAACGCTTTCAAGTTGATAATAAATAACTCATCGCCCTTGCCGTCGTATCCAAATTGTATACTACCAAAACGAATGTTTCCAATTACATAGGTACGCATTTTATTTACGAACCAGCTTTGATAAATTCCCATTGTAAATAAACTAATAAATGAGCCTAACAAGTAGTCAATAAAAAATTTAAATAACATGCCCCTGTAGCCGAAATGAATACCGCGCCATGTGGTACGGGATAAACGATAACGCAATGAACCATGAATTGCAACCGGAATGATAAGAGTAATGGCAACTAAAAATACCAATGAGACCATGACATTATAAATAGGGTTATTTAAGGTACTTGCATAAAATATCAAACCATAAAACACTATTATAAAAACAAAAAACTTTATAAACCCTTTAAACAATTCGGCACCTGTACCCAAAAATTCGAAATTGGTTTGATTGAGTGAGGTATTCTCATATAAATATTTTATTGATTTTACCCTAGCCCAAGGATAATACAAACCGAGTGTTAAGATGGTTAAAATATTATTTACAAGCATTATCACTAATAACTGCGAACCGTTTCCATTAAAGTTAATGCTGTTCTGAACCACAGGAAATGATTGCTGTTGAACTTCTTCATTATTTATATCTTGAGTTTCCATTGTATATTATGATTATGATGGCAATATACAGATAGCTTAGAATAATTATAAATCGTTGTTGTTTTTTTTATTATTATGATTTTGTGGACATTACAATAAAAGGATATTTTTAGTGAAACGATAAAATGGCAAATGTAATTTGTAAATTGCGGGCAAAATTGAATCGCAAGTTTTACTAACACACTAAAATATAAATTATGTTCGATTTAGAAATGATTAAAGCGGTGTATGCCCAGATGGATGGACGCATCACATCGGCCCGCAAAGTGGTGAACCGCCCTCTTACCTTAACAGAAAAAATTTTATACAGCCATCTTACGGCAGGCAATGCAACTGCTGCCTATGCAAGAGGTAAGGATTATGTTGACTTTAACCCGGATCGAGTAGCCATGCAAGATGCCACTGCCCAGATGGCATTATTACAATTTATGCAGGCGGGAAGGCCAAAAGTTGCAGTTCCTTCCACCGTTCATTGCGACCATTTAATTACGGCAAAAAGCGGAGCTGAACAAGATTTAGCATTTGCTAATAAAGAAAGCAAAGAAGTATACGATTTTCTTGCTTCTGTATCTAATAAATACGGAATCGGATTTTGGAAGCCCGGAGCCGGTATTATTCATCAGGTAGTATTAGAAAATTACGCCTTCCCGGGTGGAATGATGATTGGTACGGATTCGCATACAGTAAATGCCGGTGGCTTAGGCATGATTGCTATTGGAGTTGGTGGAGCAGACGCATGTGATGTAATGGCCGGATTGCCTTGGGAACTTAAATTTCCAAAATTGATTGGTGTTAAATTAACAGGTAAATTAAATGGCTGGGCTTCGCCTAAAGATGTTATTCTTAAAGTTGCCGGCATATTAACTGTAAAAGGTGGAACCGGTGCTGTTGTTGAATACTTCGGTGAAGGTGCAACAAGCATGAGTTGTACAGGTAAAGGTACCATTTGTAATATGGGTGCCGAAATCGGAGCAACTACTTCCACATTTGGTTATGATGAGAGCATGGAGCGTTACTTGCGTGCCACCGGAAGAGCAGAGGTAGCTGATGCTGCAAATGCAATCAAGCATCATTTAACGGCTGATCCAGAAGTTTATGCAAATCCTGAACAATATTTCGACCAAATTATTGAGATTAATTTAGATACATTAGAACCGCATTTAAATGGTCCGTTTACTCCTGATTTAGCCACGCCAATTGGTAAAATGAGAACTGAGGCTGAAAAAAATAATTGGCCTACCAAAGTTGAATGGGGTTTGATAGGCTCATGTACAAATTCTTCTTATGAAGATTTATCTCGTGCAGCTTCAATTGCACGTCAGGCGATTGAAAAAGGCTTAGTAACTAAAGCTCAATTTGGTATTAACCCGGGATCGGAACAAGTAAGGTATACGGCAGAACGCGATGGTTTACTAAAAACATTTAAAGATTTAAACGCAACTGTATTTACTAATGCTTGCGGACCTTGCATTGGAATGTGGGACAGAGAAGGAGCTGAAAAAGGAGAAAAGAATACCATTGTTCATTCTTTCAATAGAAATTTTGCTAAACGTGCAGATGGTAACCCTAATACGTTTGCCTTTGTTACCTCACCTGAAATTGTTGCTGCATTGGCTATTGCGGGCGACTTAGGGTTTAATCCGGTAACTGATACTTTAACCAATAATAAAGGGGAAGCTGTAAAACTTGATCCTCCTTCAGGTGAAGAGTTACCAACTAAAGGATTTGCCGTTGAAGATCCGGGTTATCAAGCACCGGCAACAAACGGCGAACAAGTAAGTGTTGCTGTTTCGCCAACATCCGACCGTTTGCAATTATTAGATCCTTTTGCTGCTTGGGAAGGAACTAACCTAACCGGATTAAAGCTGTTGATAAAAGTAAAAGGGAAATGTACTACTGATCACATTTCTATGGCCGGACCTTGGTTAAAGTATCGCGGACATTTAGATAATATCTCAAACAACCTTTTAATTGGAGCAGTCAATTATTTTAACGAAAAAACAGATAACGTAAAAAATCAATTGACCGGTACTTACGAATCAGTTCCTAAAGTGCAACGTCAATACAAAGCACAGGGAATTGGAAGTATAGTTGTGGGTGATGAAAATTATGGAGAAGGCTCAAGTCGTGAACACGCAGCCATGGAACCGCGCCATTTAGGTGTACGTGCTGTACTTGTGAAGTCATTTGCTCGTATTCACGAAACCAACTTGAAAAAACAAGGCATGCTCGCCTTAACCTTTGCCGATAAAGAAGATTATAACAAAATTCAAGAAGATGACACCTTTGACATCATTGGATTAACTGAGTTTGCGCCTAATAAACCACTTACCCTTGTGTTAAATCACTCTAATGGTACAACTGATAATATTAGTGTAAATCATAGCTACAACGAACAGCAGATTGAATGGTTTAAAGCCGGTGGTGCTTTAAATATTATCAGAGCAAGCATTGGAAAATAATTTTATGAACTAAACAAAGAGGCGACGTTAACTGTCGCCTTTTTTTTTGAGAAAAATAAAACAACTGTAAAATATTTTTTTAGTATTAGCGTTTAATTACTAACTTTGTTTTTAAAAGTACTTTTATGGACGAATTAAAAAGTATGCAACAAGATCTTTCATCAATACGAAATTTGATGGAAAGGTCTAATAAATTTATTTCACTGAGCGGCTTATCAGGAATTTTAGCCGGCATATACGCATTAGGCGGAGCAGTTTATTCGTATTTCATTTTATATTATCCTAATTCACCTTTTGGATATCGAATTAAATACGTAAATGATGTTACCATATTAAATAAATTAATTATTGCTGCTGCGGTTGTACTGCTACTTTCAATTAGTAGTGCAATCCTATTATCCTATAAAAAAGCAGCAAAAAATGGCGAATCATTATTGAATAAAAACAGTAAGATATTATTTATTAGCTTTTGTGTGCCTTTATTTTCGGGAGGACTGTTTACTTTAGTACTGCTGTTTAGAGGTTATCTTGGGATTGTAGCCCCGGCAACTTTATTGTTTTATGGATTAGCCTTAATTAATGCATCAAATGCCACATTAAGTGAAATTAAAGGCTTAGGTTATTTACAGATTAGCTTAGGGTTAATAAGTGCACTACTTCCCGGGTATGGTTTATTGTTATGGGCAACAGGCTTTGGTGTAATACATATAATATACGGAGCTTTAATGTATCAAAAATACGATAAGTGAAAAATCCATTAGCAAAATTTGATAAAGCATTTGAACATAAAACCAGACTACATATTATGTCGGTTTTAATGGTAAACGAACATTATGAATTTAATGCTTTGAAAGAATTATTACAGGTAACCGATGGAAATTTAGCTACACAAATTAAAGCCCTGGAGAAAGAAGAATATATTGAAATCATTAAAGGATACACCGGTAAAAAACCTAATACCAAATATAAGGCTACAAAGCTGGGTAAAGCTGCTTTTAACAAACATTTACAAGCCTTAGAGAATATAATAAACATGCAAAAATAATTTTTTTTATCAATTAACTTTCATTTTAAAAGTACTTTTATGGACAACTCATTTATCGAAGCCTTACGTCAACTAAACCAATGGTTGCAAAATTCTATCCCTGTTAAAGCATTTGTTATAGGAACTCTTGTACTAATCCTGCTTATCCCCAAAAGTTGGGTTGACAATATATTATATGAGCGTGAACATCGAGCTCAAACAACAATTACAGAAGTAGCATCAAAATGGTCGGGAAAACAAACCTTAGGAGCACCTATATTGGTGATTCCATATCGGTTTAACGAAATAATAAAAGTAAAAAACAGTACAGAAAGTATCCGTACTACTACACGTAATTTATATATTTTACCGGATGATTTAAACATTCAAAGTAACTTACAACCACAGATATTACATAGGGGAATTTACGATGTTGCTGTTTACCAAAGCAATGTTATGATTGCAGGTAGTTTTAAATTGCCAAAGTTTAGTACTTATAACATCAACGAATCTGATATAATTTGGAATGAAGTACATATAATAGCATCGTTGAGTGATTTAAGGGGAATCCAAACAAATCCTATAATGAAACTTGACAGTCAACTAATTAATCTTGCACCAATCAGTAATCATAAATTAAATACTATAGGGAAGTGTATAGGTGGTGCTGTGCATTGGAAAAGTAATTATTTAAATACTATTATTCCTTTTAATTTGCAGCTTCAATTAAGAGGAAGTGAGCAACTCTCCTTCTTACCTTATGGTAAACAAACACATGTTACTATAAAAGGAGACTGGGCTAATCCAAAGTTTATAGGTTCTTTCTTACCTGATAATAGGACACTAGGTGATTCAGCATTCGAGGCAACTTGGGAAATACTTGCTTATAATAGAGAATTTGAACAAGAATGGGATAACCATATTCCTACTATTGGAAACAGCAACTTTGGTGTTGAACTATTTTTTCCTGTTGATCAATATCAAAAAACAAGCAGAACATCTAAATATGGTGTGTTAACTATTTTACTTACGTTTTTGTGTTTATTTTTAACCGAACTGATTACTAAAATTAGGGTCCATCCTTTTCGTTATCTACTTATTGGAGCGTCGCTGGTTATTTATTATACCTTGTTATTATCTTTAGCTGAACAGTTAGGATTTTATCCCGCATATTTACTATCATCATTAGCTGTAATTACCATGAATAGTTTATACGGATTAACATTTTTACCCTCTAAAAAACACGTATTAATGCTATGCCTATTATTGGTATTCATTTATTCATTCGTTTTAATAGTTACGTTGCAACAGGATTATGCATTGTTAATTGGAAGTATAGGACTTATGCTAATATTATCTGTAATCATGTTTATATCCAGAAATATAAGTATTGAGCCTAAATGATATGCAGCTATCTAAGGTACAAGCATATATTTTGTACCTTAGATTTTTATCAAATTTTGTTAACTTGCATTAGTAAAAACAATGATAAAATATCTATTATCCGCCATTCTATCTATCTTATTGATTAACCGGGCATACAGTCAACCGTTAACTAATCATGATACAATCTATAAAATTGTAGAAATACTTCCGGAGTATAAAACAGGTGCTAAGGAGCTGCAAGCTTTTATATCCAGACAAGCCATTTATCCATTAGAAGCAATTAAATTAAGACATGAAGGCATCGTAGATGTTCATTTTATTGTTGCAAAAGATGGAAAAATTAGGGAGGTAAAAGTTATAGCAGGAGGTAAACAAACACTTGAACAAGAAGCCGCAAGGGTTATTCGATTAATGCCTTTATGGACACCCGGAAGAATTAGAAATAAACCTGTTGACACCTATTACTCCCTTAGTATTTTGTTTATGCTTAAAGATAGTACTGTAAAGTTATTTACTGGAGAACAAACTCAACCTTTTATTGAACCTGCTGTTGGACAAAATGATTTAGCTATTGAAGATAAAAGTTCATCAATGGAGGTAGTAAATTTTGCTGAGCAAATGCCTGAATTTCAAGGTGATATTTATAAATTTTTAAGTAATAACTTAAAATATCCAAGCAAAGAAGTTGAGCTAGGAATTGAAGGTAAAGTGGTAATAAGCTTTATTGTTATGTCAGACGGCTCAATTATAGAACCAAAGGTAATTAAGTCGGCCGGAAAAGCTTTCGATACAGAGGCGCTAAGAGTAATCATGCTTATGCCAAATTGGAAGCCCGGGAGAATGAATGGTAAACCGGTAAATGTGAAAATGAATCTTCCAATTGTATTTAAATTAAAATAACCATGGATTTAACCCAAATTCCATTTGCAAAAATGATTGCATTAAAAGAGGCAACATCTCCGGAGTATATATTTGAATTATCCAACGATGAAGCCTATACCAACCATTTAGGTACAGTTGCTGCTGCTGCTCAGTTCTCCTTAGCTGAATTTGCAACAGGGCAATGGCTGATAAATGCATTCCCTGACTTTGCGTCGAATTGTATACCGGTATTAAGAAAATCGGATGTGAAGTTTAGAAAACCTGCAACCGGAAAAGTAAGTGCAAAGATTATCATGGATGATAATAAAATTGAAGAGATACGAATGCAATTAACCGCAAACAGGCGGACTTTAATTAACGTCCCGGTAGAAGTGCATAATGAAGAAGGAATTTGTGTTATGCAAGGAAATTATGAATGGTTTATTCAACTTACTTAATCACAATATGATTTTATCTACGGCAACAACTCCTCATAAGAAATTATTCAATCAGAATCCACTCTTGAAAATTTATTTGGTTCTGTTTTTTATTACGTGGATCTATACTTTTTTGTTTACAACGGATAAGGCTAACTGGTGGACTGAAAATGCGTTAACCATTATATTTCTCGCCGGATTAACACTTACATACCCTAAGTTTAAATTTAGTGATTTAAGCTATACAATGATATTCATTTACATAATGCTACATATCTACGGGGCAATGTACACCTATGCTGAAAACCCTTTCGGATATTGGCTAAAAGATTTGTTATCATTACAAAGAAACCAATACGATAGGATTGTACACTTTAGCTTTGGTTTCTTATTAGCCTACCCCATGCGCGACTATTTTAAAAACTGGTTTGATTGGCCTGTTTGGGTTTGTTGGGTATTACCTGTTGAAATCACCATGAGTTTTAGCGGAGCCTATGAACTAATAGAATGGTTAGTAGCAGAAGTATTTTTCCCGGCGCAAGGACCTGCTTATTTAGGTTCACAAGGCGATCCTTGGGATGCACAAAAAGATATGGCTTTAGCTTTTTCAGGTGCAGTGATTATATTATTCGTAACTGCACGATTAAAACCATTATTTAGCAAGAGGTAATGAAGCGTAAAATACACTGCCCTTATTTTGTTCGGAAGTTGCCCAAAGATTTCCGCCTAATTTAGTGATATAATCCTTACTTAACATTAAACCTAAACCTGTTCCCTTCTCTTTATTAGTTCCCGGCGAAGAAACCAATCCTGCTGTAAACAGTTGCTTTAAAACACGATCAGCCATGCCTACTCCGTTATCCTTAACACTTATCAAAGCCAAACCATCTTTTGTATCAGAAGAAATAACTATTTCACTTTCAGGATGACTATATTTGATTGCATTGGCTAACAAGTTCCTTAGCACTATCATTAGCATTTCCTTATTTGCATGAACAAAGGTATCAGCAGAAATAAAACAATTTACAGTGATTTGTTTTTGTTGCAGTTGCTTTTGAAAAAAACCTACCACTTGTTCCACCGTTTCATTTATGGATATTGATTCAACAGTCACCGCTTCCCCTTTAAATTGTATGGCAGCCCAGGCCAATAAGTTATCTAACATAACAGAGGCTTGACCTGACTTTTCTGATAATAAATGTATGCGTTCCTTAAATTCTTGTTCAGTAATTAAATCATTACCTAATAAATTTAACATACTGTTAATCATACTTAGCGGACTTTTTAAATCGTGAGCGATAACAGAAAACAGTTTGTCTTTAGACAGATTTAACTCAGCAAGAGAGTCAGAATGTTGTTGCAAAACCGACTTTTGTTCTTCAATTTTTTTGTTTTGAACTTCTAATATTTCGTTGGCTTGTTTACGTTGTTTATAAGCAGAGTATAAAACAATGAGTAGTATTAAAACCACTAAAAGTATACCTGCATATAAATGAGTTAACTGTTGCTGAAAAAGTATTTCTTGTTCTTTAAGCAAACGCTCTTGCTGCAACAGAAATGTTTGTTCTCTTTCTTTTTTGGTAAACTCATAATTAGCCTCGTAGCGATTAATCCCTGAGTAAATTTCCATTTTTCGTAAAGAATCTTCATAAAGATGGAAGGTTTCCAGATATTTAAGTGCTTTTAGCATATTACCTTCCTTTTTGGCAATCATATACAATTGTTGTGCAGCAACTGTTAAATCTTCCATTAAGTGATACTCATTTGCCAAAGCATAGGCTTGTGAAGCATATTGATTGGCTTTTTTCAAATCACCTTTCGTTGTGTATACCTCTGCCAAATCGAGTCCTGTAGCAATCAATCCAATATCATCGCCGAGTCCAACCCTCATCGTATAAACTGAATTGAATAATTTTTCTGCTTCACTATATTTGAGTTCGGCAAGGTATAATCTTCCTAAGGTATTAAACGATGATGCTAATCCGAATTGATTATTTGTACGCTTACGTAACTCAATTGCCTTATTAATAAAATAATACCCGCTATCGAATTTCGATAAGCGCATATAACAGTTTGCGATGTTATGCATGTCGCTTGCTGTGGCATTATAGTTAATACCTGATAAGTTAAGGGCTAAGGAACGCTGAAAAAAGTATAACGCTTTTTCATAATTACCTTGAGAAAAATGAATAGAGCCGATGTTTAAAATCAATAATGGTAAACCCCTCGTGTCTTTAATTAAATCTTTTATTTCGAGCGCTTCATAATAAGCTTCAATAGCTTTGTTGTAAATGCCTTTATTATCATAAAATGCGCCAAGGTTGTTAATTGTATTACTTAACCAAACACTATCGCCTAAAGCCAAAAAATACTCAATTGCCTGATGATGTAAAGAGAAAGCAGCATCAAACTGACCTAACTGCTGAAGTACATTACCTTTATTTGTTAGTGCGAGAGCACCTATTAAAGTATCGGAGTTATTAAAAGCGAGGGTAGCTGATTGGTTAAAATAATCTAAGGCTATTTTATATTTACGTTGACTAAAATATAATGCACCAAGATTATTGGTAATTTTTGCCAATTGATTGGCATTTGGAAATAGTCTACTTAACTTGAAAGCTTTATTAAGATACTTAAAGGATGAATCCATTTCTTGCCTGTTTCTATAGGCTTGGCCAATACAGCGATAGGATTCAATCATTAAAAAATTATCTCTAGCCTGAATAGAAGAATTTAATGAAAGTTTAGCAAAGTACAAACAAGAGTCGGCTTGACGAGCCCAATACAAATCGCTTAACCTTATTTGAGCTTCTGCCAACAATTTGGTATTATCAGCTTTGTTAAGTAATTGATATGCTGTACGGAACTGCTTCGGCACATCGGATGCATTTCCTAAGCATGTACATAGCAATAACACATGCAGGCAACATATGCGCAATATTGTTTTCATAACTAGGGATAAGTTTGTGCAAAATAAAAGATTTCTATCAGTAGTCCTAAAGTCAATCCCGTAATCGTGATTCATTAATTTAGATAAAGACTAATTTACATGATAGACAAACATTATAGTAAATAAACTTGGTCTATAATAAAAAAAGCCCCAATAAGGGGCTTCTAAAATTTATTATTTTACCGGATAGGTCGCTGCCAATTTAACGGCTTCATAAAGATTAACGACTCCGCCACTTACACACAATTCGGATAGCTTAACTTTTTTATTACTACCGGGTATCAGTACTTTACCTTTTATTTTAATAGATGATTTTAATATAATTTCTTTTACCTGAGCAGCAGTAAGGTGAGGAAAATAACTGCGTAAAACTGCTGCAACACCTGCTGTTACCGGAGCTGCCATACTTGTACCATTGAATGATTCATATTTACTTTCAGGGATACAAGAATAAACATCAACTCCCGGGGCAAATACATCTACAGATGCTTTACCATAATTGCTAAACTCAGCTGTTAAAAGTTTTTTAGGCTTCCAACTTGATGCTCCTACTTCAATCCAATTTGATGCATCATATCCATTCATTTTATCATTAGGAAAATTATCCTCAACATCAATATTTTTATTATCGTTACCTGCTGCGTGAACCAATAAAACATCTTTACTTTGTGCATATTTCACTGCCTCATCTACTGCTGATTTGTAAGGAGAAAATGATTTCCCAAAACTCATATTAATGATTGTAGCACCATTATCTACAGCATAACGAATAGCATTAGCAACATCTTTATCTCTTTCATCACCATCAGGCACAACACGTAAAACCATAATTTTTACATTATCGGCTACTCCCATCATTCCTAATTGATTATTTCGCATAGCAGCTATAATACCAGCAACGTGAGTTCCATGATCACCATGAGGTCCATATACCCTATTATTGCCATAATATCTTTGATTAACGTTTTCATAGTCGTCACCAACAATTGAGCGAGGATCAAATTCGGTATTGTAATGAAAATCAACAAACTTAGCTATTTGTGAACCTGACTCTTCAATTTCTTTTTGAATACTGCTAAGTTTGATTGTACCAGATTTGTTCTTCATTACATTAATTAGCGCATTAGCTGCAATTACTTCATTTTTATTGGCAACTCGGTGCGACTTTAGATCTCCTATAGTTACATCATCTTTACCAATACCATTGCGTAGAGACTTTATACCACTGATAAGTGATTTATAAATATTATTTATGGATTCGTATTGAGTAAAAGATTTTGTGTATGATTCTTTAACCTTTTTATAAAATTCATAATTTACTTTTTCTTCGCCATCAAGCAATAAAGTATCTATACTACCATATTTTGCATGTAGTTTAGTGTATAATCTAGTTACTTCAAGGTTATCCTCTGCAACATCTTTTTCGGCACCACCTATAAAGTTCCAACCATTGATATCATCTACATAACCGTTTTTATCATCATCAATTCCGTTACCGGGAATTTCATTTGGATTAACCCAAATTACATCTTTTAAATCTTCATGTTTCACTTCAGTACCACCATCAATAACGGCTACTACAATGGTTTTCGAAGTTTTGCCTTTTAACAATTCAGCATAAGTTCTTTCGGTGCTTACGCCGTGAACTTTATTTGTACTATAGTCTAAATTAAACCAGTTTTCAGGTGCTTGATTTTGTGCAAATGCAAGTGAAGTAAGAGATAAGAAACTTACTTTTAATAATAATTTTTTCATGAATAAAATTTCTGTATACCTCTCGAAAGTAATAAAATATTGGAACAAAATTAAATTGAATATATATTTAGCTACAATTGGAATTGCTGATAAAAAAGCGAAGCCCCCTTATTGGGGGCTCCACCCTAGCCTATGAAACAATTGCACCTCTACTCAAGGATGCAATATCTTTATTTTTTCTTTGTTAAAGCACCTTCAATAATCCTGTGAAATGCTGTAAACAAAGGTAATTTATTTTTATTGTTGATACAAGTTTCCACTTTATTTTTTACAAAGCTTTTTCAACTAATTTATTGATGGGCATTTTTAAAACCTAACTTAAACTTTAGTCTTTCAGTAAGGTACAACATTACCGGAACAAGTATTAAAGTTAAGAAGGTTGCGAAGCCTAAACCAAATATCATTGTCCAAGATAATGGCCCCCAAAAAGCTACACTATCACCTCCGAAGAAAATATGAGGATTACCTTCCTGAAACAATTTGGCGAAATCTATATTTAATCCTACTGCCAAAGGAACCAATCCTAAAATAGTAGCTGTTGCAGTTAATAATACAGGAGTCATACGCGTTCTTCCTGCTTCGATAATTGCTTCTTTCAAAGGCATACCTTGCTTTAATAAAATTTCAGTAAACTCAACCAATAATATACCATTACGCACCACAATACCTGCTAATGCAACAATACCAACGCCGGTCATTACAACTGAAATTTCCATATTAAAGATACTGAAACCTAATAATACACCGATTAAACTCAGTACAATTTCGCTTAAGATAATAATTGGTTTAGATAATGAATTAAATTGAGTAACTAAAATTAAAAAGATCAAACCTAGAGCTACCATCATAGCAGAGCCTAAGAATGCTCCTGTTTCAGCCTGTTCTTGTTGCTCGCCTCCCATTCCAATACTAACACCTGTTGGTAGCGAGTAATTCTTTAATTCTTTTTCGATACGTGCAACAATTTCGTTTCCATTAAAGCCCGACAACACATTAGATGATAAAGTAATAATTGGTTTTTCATCTAAACGTTTGATACCACCGTAGGTATTATTATATTTAACAGTTGCCACCGAGGATAAAGGAATTTGTCTTACCATCCCACCCATGTTCATATCACGGAAAGTAATTTTTAAGTTCATTAAAGCTTCCAAATTATTACGTTGCTCCTTTTGGTAACGAACCTGAATTGGGTATTCGTCATTAGCATCTTTTAGTTTAGAAGGTTTATCGGCACCAAATATTGCTTTACGTAAAGCACCTCCAATCATTCCGGTACTAATACCTTCGCGATTGGCTCGTTCGCGGTTTACTTCAACCACAAGTTCAGGTTTATTACTTTGCACATCAGATTTTAGTTCTTCAACTCCGGGAATATTTAATGAATCTAAAAATCTTTTTACGTCTGCACCAACTTTTGTAAGTTCTTCAATATCGTCGCCTTTAATTTCAACCGCAATAGGTTTACCAGTTGGTGGTCCATTAGATTCTTGTTGAACAATAATTTCGGCACCCGGGATACCTTTTGTAGCTTCTCTTATTAAATCAAGATATTTACGTGTTGATTCACCATTTCTTTTTGCAAATTCAACAAAGGCAACGGTTACTTTTCCCAGGTGAGAGGTAGCACTAAAATTATATTCAAATTGAGAAGGATCATTAGCACCTACTGCAACATTTGATATTACCGACTCAACAATTGGATTTTTGTCACCAACCACCTTATAAACTCGTTCTTCCACAATCTGTGTGATACTATCGGTATATTCAGCAGAAGTACCGATAGGCAAAGTGATATAAGTATAAACAAAGTTTGGATCGGACTGAGGGAAGAAAACTACATTAGGTTTAACGATTCCAGTAAGAACTATCGAAAACACAAACAATAAGAATGTACCAACCAATAGCCAAATAGGGCGACTTTTTTCTAATGACCAAGTAACAACATTCTTATATAAGTCTTGAACAGCCGGCCATTGTTTATTTTGGAAAGCTTGAATCCATTTCCAAAACACAAAACGATTTAATGAATACAAACCGAATAATACCATCACAAAGTTACCAAAGCCAAAGAATCCTGATACATAAGATAACACTGCTACTGCACCAAATATTATTCCTGTTCGTTTATAAGAGCGAGTATTCTTGCGTTCTTTTTCCTCCTCTTCATGTGTTTTCATAAAATCAACCGCAAACACAGGATTAATAATATAAGCAACAAATAACGAAGCTAATAAGGTTACAATAAGTGTAACAGGTAAAAAGAACATAAACTTACCAATTATACCTTGCCAAAATGCAAGTGGAATAAATGGTGCCAAGGTTGTCATAGTACCCGATAGTACAGGTAAAAATACTTCGCCTGCTGCTAATTTAGCAGCTTGTTTGATTGGCATTTTACCATTAGCGAAAATACGATGTGTATTTTCAATAACCACAATAGCATCATCCACAACAATCCCGAGAGCTAAAAGAAAAGAGAACAATACAATGAAGTTAAGTTTAAAACCTATGGCAGGAAAAACAATAAATGCAACAGCACAAGATAAAGGTACTGACATCGCCACGAATATGGCATTAGTTGTACCCATAAAAAACATTAGGATTACCGTTACTAAAACAAATCCGATAATAATAGTATTGATTAAATCGTGCAAAGTAGTTCTGGTTTCTTCCGATTGGTCGCCGGTAATGGTTACTTTTAAACCGGGTGGAAATACTTCTGTTTCGTAGCGTTTAGCAATATCCTTAATTTTATCTGCGGCTTCAATAAGGTTTTCGCCGCTTTTCTTGATAACATTTAAGCTGATAACATTTTTGTGTTCAAGACGGGCATAACTTTCCTTCTCCTTAAAATCATCTTTTATTTCGGCTATATCTTTTAAATATACTACTGCACCGGTTTGACCTTTAATAACAATATCACCGATTAACTTAGGATCTTTATACTGACCTTTAACACTGATTGAACGTTTTAATCCGTCCATATCTATTAGTCCGCCGGATATAGTTAAATTTTCATATATCACAGCAGCTTCAATATCATCTAAGGTAACATGGGCAATTTCAGCTTTGTATAAATCTACATTTATTTGAATTTCACGTTCCAAAGCGCCGGCCATATCTGCACGGGTAATTTCTTTCAACCCTTCAATTTCATCTTGTAATTTATCAGCATACTTTTTCATTTTATCCAATGGTAAATCACCGCTGATATGTACTTGCATGATGGGAAATTGAGACGCATCAATATCTGTTACTTGAGGATCGGAAGGTAAATTATTCGGCAAATCATTCTTTGATTTAGACACTGCATCTTTTACGCGTTGTAAGCTTAAATCAACATCCTGATCGGTGTTAAATTCAACATTGATAACAGAGAAATCCTGTACCGAATTACTTTTTATTTTTTTAACACCGGTAAGTGTACTCAGTTGTTTTTCGATTTGTTTAGTTACCAATTGTTCCATATCATTCGGAGAGGTTCCGGGATATATAGTTGTAACGAGTATACTAGGAAACTTCACCTCAGGAAATTGTTCCTTAGGTAAGCTGTTGTATGATAATAAACCTGCCAATGATATAATGATGGTTAGTATATATACACTGGTTCGATTATCTATACTCCAACTTGAGGGCTTAAATTCTTTTATTGTATCGTGCATAAGAATTGAATTATTATAAACCTTGAGATGAGTTAAAATTTAATTGATTGTCCATCTACCAAATCTTGATAACCGGTAGTTATAAGTTTATCACCAACTTTTAAGCCTGATATGATTTCTGTTTTATTATCATAAGAATCACCTGATTTAACAACAACTTTTCGGGCAATTTTTTCTTTACCATTATCTACTGCAATAAATACTACTTGCTCATTATCCAAGTATTGAATAGTGTTTACCGGCACAACAATGGTTTGAGGATTATTGTAATCAACTATACGGAGTTCTGCAACCATATTCGGATTTAAATTAGGATTAGATGGCAGATTTATTTCCACTTTAAAGGTTCGAGTCATTGGGTCAATCGTTCTTGAGATATGTGATACAGTTGCAACAGCAGATTCATTTAGGTCGGGATAATAAATCATAACTTTATTACCAGTTTTCAAACGAGATAAATATGACTCAGAAAGTTCGGCTTTAATTTTTAGTGCAGCAGGATTGATAATTGTAATTGCCGGAACACCCGGATTTATAAGTTGTCCGGCCTTGATAGAAACTACATCAACAACACCTGCAAAATCCGCCTTAATAAAATACATATCCAAGCCTTCTTTTGAAGCAGCAATTTGTTTTTCAAGGGTTTCTTTTTGGTTTTTTGCTTGAAGGTATTCAATTTCACTTCCTACTTTTTGATCCCAAAGTGCTTTACGTTTTTCAAATAAAATATTCACCAACTCATATTGCTTTTTAAGTGCTTCTAAATTTTGACGAACCATGTTGTTATCAATTTCCGCAAGTACTTGACCTGCCTTAACGCGGTCGCCGGATTTTACACGAACAACCGTAATTTGACCGGGAACTTTAGATGTATAGGTTATATTTTCATCACCATCAATCTTTCCTTGAGTAATAATTGCATGCTCGAATGCTTGTTTAGTAACGTCGTTAACGCTAACAAATTTAGAGCGATTGTTTTCTGTGGTATTACTATCGCCGGCAGCTTCTATTTGCGCTTGCAATTCAGAAATTTTGGAGGCTAATGAAGCTTGTTCAGCTTTTAAAGTTTCGAGTTCAGCTTTCTTTGCTTCAAGCGAGTTTTTATCACCGCAGGAAATGAATGCTAATAATGATAGCGCTGTAACGATTAAAATTATCTTTTTCATATGATTTGTTGTAATGCTTAATTTTTTATTTAATGTTTCCTAATGCTTTTTGATAATCCATTTCTGCGATAAAAAAGTCGTACACCGCAGTGATATAATTTGTTCTTGCCGTTTCTAAATCGGTTTGTGATACGGTGAGTTCAAGTGTGCTGGCTAATCCATTATTGTATTTAAGTTGAACCCTGTTAAAAATCTCCTGAGCTAATTCTAAGTTTTTCTTTTGGATATCTAATTGCTCTGATGTTCGTGTATAATTAAACTGAGCACTATTAACTTCTACATTAATCACACGCTCTAAATTTTCGATATTGTTTCGGGTAATCTTCAGGTTGATATCTTCTTGCTGTATTTGGGCGCGTTTGCGTAAACCATCAAATATTGGAACATTTAATGTTACTCCATAAAAGGTACCCGGAAACCATAGATCCCCAATATCTCCCAACTTTTGACCAAACGTATTTTGTTGATGCGTAATAAAACCAACTAATGAAGGAGCATAACCATACTGATATCTTTTTTTACTGAGTGTATACAATTTTTCTTGTTGGAGAAGCAGGCGATACTCTACCCTATTTTTCATATCTAAGGTTGATTCTTTGCTTTTAACCTGTTTATTTTTAAATAGTGTTTCTAAGTCGTCGCTCAATTCAATAGGTTCGTTAACATTCATCCCCATTTGTAATTTAAGTAACATCAACGCTACCTTTTCTTGGTCTTTTAACTTAGCAAGTTGTAGTTTTAGATTACTTGTTTGTAAGTTTATTCGGTCCGATTCAATTTTATCTAACAATCCATTCTTAGCGAGTTGCTCGAGATCGAATTGTGTTTTTTCGAGTTGGGTAAGATTTGATGATAACAAATTGATATTTGTTTGGGCAAGTAATACTAGGTAGTAGGCACGACTAACATCAATTGTTGTTTGTACTTCGTTGCGTTCTAAGTTTATTTGCGACAATTGCACGAACTCTTGAGATGCTTTTAACCCCATAAAAAAGCCACCATCAAACAACAGTTGCGAAGCAGTAACTTTTCCCGCAACTGAAAAAGGTACACCAAATTGTGCATCAATAAATTCAGGACCTCTGGGCGATTCAGGAGGAAGTGCGTTGTTAATAAAGTTTGGTAAACGCTGTGTAGGAATTTGGAGGTTGTGGAGATAAGAACCTTCGGCAGAGATATTTGGAATAATACCGGATGCTACTTCCATTACCTTTTTTCTTGCACTTAAAACTTCTAATTTGTTGTTCTTTAAAGTTGTGTTGTTTGCTTTTGCAAATGCAACAGCTTCCTGAAGTGAAAACTTTTTCACCTGTGCATTTACTTGTAACACCAACAGCATAAGTGCCGTAATTGTTAAGAGTTGTTTCATAATTATTGGTTTCTACTTATTTTTTAAATCCTTTTATTTTTTCTTCAAGTAATTCGTATCCTTTAGGGCTGCAAATGCTTCGCAAATGATACTTTATGATTTCTACCTGTAATGACCGCATGTCCATTTCCGCTGTATCATAATAATCAGGGTTGATGATGTAGCCAATTAAAAAAGAATAGATGCGAGATATTACATCAATATCTAAATCTTTTCTATAAATGCCTTTTTTGATTCCCAACTCCAAATTTTGTTTTACACTATTTCTGATGAATCCTTTTCTTTCTTCTTCCAACTTATCCCATGCCGGTTTAAAATATTTTTTCAAATCGAACATGCTGCTTGGATTCATTTGTCTCATGATGTCTTTCATCGAATCGGCAATTAATATCATCATATCAATGGCATCATTCTCTTTGTTATTCATAATGTGATTGCAAATGTTTTGCATTGAATCAAGATGGTGATCTACGCATTGATTAACCAAGTCGTTTTTATCTGCAAAAAACTGATATAAGGTTTTCTTTGAGATTCCAAGCTCACGAGAAACATCATCCATGGTGATTGATTTAAAGCCATACCTCATAAAAAGTGTTTCTGCTTCAACCAGTATTTTATCTTTTACTTCACTCATTGATTATTTATTTCGGCTCCAAAGGTAGGTGCGAATATTTAAAATGGAAACTTTTTTTATGCTAAAAGTTTCCAATGAAACAAAAGTTTCGGCAGTTGCAAGAAATTTATCGGTGAATGGCGAAGTTGTACAAGCAAGTAAAATAGATTTTTGATTTGCAAAATGAGTTTTTTCGCTGCTAATTGCAGACGAAATTAAAGCCATACATGACTAATAAAATACCTTATATCGTAGGTGTAACAGGTGGAAGTGCCAGTGGTAAAACATCTTTTCTTAAAGAAATAGGCAGGTTGTTTAGGCCGGAAGAAGTGTGCATCTTATCACAGGATAATTATTACAAAACAGCCGCAGCACACCAAAAGGATGAAAATGGCCACATCAATTACGATTTACCTGAATGTATTGACTTAGATACATTTAAGGCTGACATGTTATTATTAAAAGCCGGACAAACAGTAAAACGTCGCGAATACAGGTTTCAACACGAAGAGCAAATGGGAGATTGGCTCACCTTTAACCCTGCTCCCATTTTAATTATTGAGGGTTTATTTATTTTTTATCGTGATGATATATCCGTCCATTTTGATTTAAAATTATTCGTAGAGGCACAAGAGGAATTACAATTAGAGCGACGCTTAAAGCGAGATACCTTAGAAAGGAATATACCGGCTGAATTTGTAAAATACCAATGGGACAACCATGTGATGCCTGCTTATCGAAAATATTTAGAACCCTATAGAAGTGAAGCAGATATTGTTATCAATAACAACAAACATTTTAATCATAGTTTAAAAGTGATAGAAGACCATTTTCGTTGGAAACTGCGCGAAATGAAATAATTACTAATTTGGTGACATTAAAAGCTAAATTGTTACTCAAATTGGCGCAAATTCGCTATCTGCCTGCTAATCAGCTATAAAGTGTTTTTAAAGGTAGTTGTAAAAATAGGCAACAGCCTTTATATTTGCCCGCTTTGATATTTTTTCTTCCATTGAAAATTAATTAAATATATACAGAAACAACATACAAATGAAAAGTAAAGGTGCAATTAAGTTATTCGCCATCGCATTAACGGTGGTTTGCTTGTTTCAACTCTCGTTCACATGGTTTACTTATCGTGCAGAACAAGAAGCAAAAGAATATGCAAATGGCGATGTTTTAAAAGAAAGGGCTTATTTAGATAGTATTGCTCGTGAGCCGCTGGTTAATTTAGGTTTTAAACAGTTTAACTACTTAGAATGTAAAGAACGTGAGTTAAATCTTGGTCTTGATTTACAGGGTGGGATGAACGTTACCTTAGAAGTTTCAATTGGTGATTTAGTTAAGGCTTTGGCCAATAACACCACAGACGCAACTTTTAACAAAGCGATTCAACTTACTAATGAAAAAATTAAAACCACACAAAAAGATTATGTAACCTTGTTTGGTGAATCTTATGCTGAATTAGCTCCTGACGGAAAGCTTGCTCCATTTTTTGCTAATCAAAATAATAAAGATAAGGTAAAGCCAACATCAACCAATGCTGAGGTAGTTAATTACCTTAAAGAAGAAGCTAATCAAGCTATTGATCGTTCTTTCCAAATCTTAAGAGCCCGTATTGATAAATTTGGAGTTACCCAACCTAACATTCAAAAATTGGAAGGTAATGGACGTATCCTGGTAGAATTACCCGGAGTTGATAATCCAACCCGTGTTCGTAAACTTTTACAAGGTAGCGCTAAACTAGAGTTCTATGAAACCTACACAAATCCTGAGGCTTTCAAATTTCTATCCGATGCTAATAAAGCATTATCCGTAGCCATTGCAGCCGATAAGGCAAATGGAAAAGGAGACTCTACAACTGCTTCAACAAGCGACTCTACAAAAACCTCAAGTGCATTATCCGGTATTGCGAATAAGAATCCAAAAAGTAGCACTGATACCCTTGCAAAAAGCGATTCAACTCAAAAGCAATTAGAAGATTTCACAAAAGAGAATCCATTGTTTGTGGTTCTTCGTCCAAACGCTGATGATAAGGGTCAATTAGCTGAAAGAGGCTCTAATTGTGGTATGTCGGTTATCCGCGATACTGCAAAAGTAAACTCATTAATAGATAGGGCTAGAAGTTTAGGTGCTCTTCCTTCTAATATTCGTTTCTTATGGGAAAGTAAGGCAGTTGGTGATAATGGTGAAATCGTTATGCTTCACGCCATTAAACCGGGAATGAATGGAGGTGCTCAATTAGAAGGTGATAAAGTAATTGACGCAAGAAGAGATGTTGGTCAAAGTGGCGAAGTAGAAGTTACCATGATGATGAATGGTCAAGGTGCTTCTCAGTGGAGAAACCTTACCAAAGCTAATATTGGTCGTTCAATTGCGATTGTACTTGATGATGTTGTTTACTCTTCTCCTAATGTTCAAAATGAAATTCCAAATGGTCGTTCATCAATTACCGGTAGCTTTACAGTTGAAGAGGCTAATGACTTAGCAAATATATTAAAGGCCGGTAAATTACCAGCTCCAACCCGCATTGTAGAAGAGGCAGTTGTTGGTCCAACTTTAGGAGCTGAATCCATAAATCAAGGTTTATTAAGTATGGTGGTTGCTACAATCATCATCCTAATTTTCATGGTGGTTTATTATAGCAATAGCGGATACATTGCCAACTTAGCGGTATTAGCCAACGTGTTCTTTATTATTGGAGTACTTGCATCGTTAGGAGCTGCACTAACCTTACCGGGTATAGCAGGTATAGTATTAACCATCGGTATGGCCGTAGATGCTAACGTTCTAATCAATGAACGAATAAAAGAAGAAATTTTACATAATGCCAGAAGTTTAAAAAATGCAGTTGCAGATGGATATGCTCATGCTGCTTCTTCAATTATAGATGCTAATTTAACTACCTTACTTGCCGGTGTTGTTTTATATAGTTTTGGAACAGGACCGGTTCAAGGATTTGCCATCACTTTAATTATAGGTATTTTATCCTCAATGTTTACCGCCGTATTATTATCACGTGTGTTAACAGAATGGCAATTAGATAAAGGGAAAGTAGTAAAATACGCAACTGCCGCAACAGAAAAATTATTCCGTAATATCAATTACGAGTGGGTAGGTAAACGTAAGCGCTTCTATCTGTTCTCTGGAGTATTAATCGCAGCAGGTTTAGTTTCGATGTTTACTAAAGGATTTACTTTAGGTGTAGATTTTAAAGGTGGTTGGACTTATGTAGTTGAGTTTTCTAAACCTGTTAGTCAGGCAGACATTAGAACAGCCCTTGAAGTTCCTTTTGAAGGAGCACCTGAGGTTAAGTCATACGGTAGTGATAGTAAGTATAAAATTACTACTACCTATTTAATTAATGAAAGCAGTGAAAGTGCAAGCGACCAAGTTGAATCTAAGTTAAAAGAAGGATTAACTAAAATTGATGGGAATGTTTCTATTTTAAGTTCAGCTAAGGTTGGACCTACAGTTGCAAACGACATCAAAATATCGTCATTTTGGGCATCAATTATTGCCTTATTGGGTATAGGGCTTTATATCTTAATTCGATTCAGAAAATGGCAATATGCATTAGGTGCTATTATTGCTTTAACACATGACGTATTAATGATGTTAAGTTTCTATTCAATATTTGATGGCATACTTCCATTCCCTATGGAGGTTGATCAAAACTTTATTGCTGCTATCTTAACCATTATCGGTTTCTCTATTAATGATACGGTTGTAGTATTTGATCGTATTCGTGAATATATGAATAATAATAAAGCCGAAAGTAATAAATCCCTAATTATCAATAATGCCTTAAATAATACATTAAATCGTACCATTATTACTTCATTAACAGTATTCTTGGTGGCATTGGTATTATTTATTTTTGGCGGTGAAGTGATTAAAGGATTCACATTCGCTTTATTAGTTGGTATTATCTTCGGTACCTATTCATCAATCGGAATTGCAACACCTATTGTAATTGATTTCGATAAGAAAAATAAAGCGTAATAATAGCTAAGAATCTTGGTAAGCTGCACATCATCCGGTGTGCAGCTTTTTTATTTTTAGGGATATCGTCATTCATTGCATCATCCGTTACATTAATAATGATGCTTAAAGATTGTATACATTGTTATACAATATAGATACGCTCTTAATAACTCAACCCTGTGCAGATGAAGGAAAAACTACATTTTTGCATCATACATAAAGTGTGAACATATGAAAAATAGCATTCGTTTAACCTTGGTATGTGTGATGGCTTTAGTTTGTAAAGTTTCATTAGCACAGTACAATCCAAAGTCGGTGATTGATGAACCTAAAACTTTCAAAGAAAAAACATACAATTTCTTTTTATCTAAACGATTGAAAAAATCGTTGAATCAACGCGATTCACTAGATGAATTAGTTATTGCATTTAATAAGGATACCACACAAAGAGGAACCGAATACCGCTACTTAGATTCGTTGTATAAAGCCCTAACAGGTAAATATGCTGATTGCACTTCCCGCAATAACGATTTAAAAGCTCAGTATGCTGAATTAAACGCGAGGTATAACGACCTGATGAAACGTAGCTTAAGTGATGCGGAAAAATTTAATAATGCGTTAAAGATTAAGGCTGAAGAATTAGAAGCCCGAGAAAAACGTTTGGCTGAATTACAAGGTATTATTAATGCACAAGATTCCTTATTAAATGCCTTGAATAACACCGTGAAAAAAGCATTAATGGCATTTAAGTCGGATGAGATTAGTGTTGAAATGAAAAACGGAAAAGTGTATGTATCTTTAAGTGATAAGTTATTATTTAAATCGGGAAGTGCACAGGTAGAAGAAAAAGGATTAGAAGCTATACGTACATTAGCGGAGGTGCTAAATAAAAATATAGATATTGATGTGCAAATTGAAGGCCACACCGACAATATTCCAATTAAAACTGCAAAATATGAAGATAACTGGGCGCTAAGTGCTGATCGTGCATTAAGCATCGTTCGATTGTTAAGTGTAGAGCATGGTGTAAACCCGAAACGTTTACAAGCAGCAGGAAGAGGTGAATTTTATCCCAAAGCATCGAATGAAACCGCAGAAGGCAGAGCTAAGAACCGTAGAACTGAAATTATTCTTTCTCCGAAATTGGATGAATTATATAAGTTGATTGAAAAGAACAGAAGATAAATTTTCACTATTAAATGAAGTAAAAAAGCGGCTGTTTCTGATATGGAAACAGCCGCTTTTATTTTGAGGGCTCTTAAACTAAAACTGTATTCTGTGCAACTGAATTAGTATTTAAGGCTACAAACTTTTTGAACCATGATCTTATAATTTTATCTAAAGCCTTGGTAAAAAACTTATCAGTGGCAATGACAATATGAATTTATTCATGATTCTACTTTTTATAATTTATTGGATAGTAAAATTGACTCTATTAAAATGTCCATCCTTTACCTCAAGATGTGATTGCAATTTTTGATTAAATGCTTGAAGTTGAAAAGTACCTGAAATAATTGTTTTCATTTAATTAGCAAATACCTAAACCATTGAAATTTTTGATATAATAAGCAATAATGTATATGGTAGTTTTATCAATGAATCCATGGCATACATCAATCAAATAAAACTTTATTTGACCAGACCGATGTTTGAAATACAATTACATGCCTTAAGTATTAAGTTAGGAAAAACCTTATTATACAATTACTTTATAACAACAGTTTACTTGCGAATAAATATTTGCATTAAAATTAATATTATAATAAATGTGATCGTTCGATTGATAAAAATTTGATAATTCTTGATGGGTAGGAATAAAAATTTAACCTAATACTTCACCAATTTTTGAAGCAAGGTTTGGTTGGTTTGGCCTAAAGTATAGGTTAAATAATATACACCCGGGTCAAGGTGCTGGGTATTTATTGGTAATGATGTGGTTTGGGTAGATGGTATTTGTTGTGCATACACCACTTGCCCTAAGGTATTGTGCAATTGCAATTGGCCTGTGGAAGGTTGGGTAAAGGTTAAGTTAAGCTCCTCTTTAAAGGGATTGTTTACTCGTATAAAATTACTCAGGCTTAACTCAGGTCTATCTATTCCGGTGCGCAAGGTATCTACAAATACAGCATCAAATGTTAGCATACCTCCTTCCAAAATTTCCAATGTATTTCTCCCATAAGTAACCAATTCTCCTGTAACTGGATTTATGAATACAATGGACCTTGATTCTACATGCCAAGCTCCTATGCTACAACCTTTGCAAAAAACCCCAAAAACTCGCAAGCGGGTGCTTTTGTATTGGTATATAAAGTCGTTGGTATCCCATGATATTTTTATGAGT
>JALONK010000006.1 GCA_025454975.1 Bacteroidia bacterium | reverse complement strand
ATGACGAATACCGAATTAGCTAAAACTGCAACTTGTGGTATTGCTATTGATGCAACTGCTATTACAGGCACTACAGGTAAAGTAAAAGTGAGAGTAGGCTTTGGTGCTGACATGACCGGTGGATTAAACGTAAGTGTTTATGTATTGGAAAATAAAGTAACAGGAACCGGTTCAGGTTACGACCAAAGAAACTTCATTGCTAACCGTCCGGGCTTTGAAGACCATCCATTTTTCACTCAACCTGGTACTATTGCAGGATACATGCACAATCATGTACTACGTAATGTTTTATCTGCCAGCTTTGGTGATGTTATTGATGTAACTAAACAAGTGAAAGGTGGTATTTTTGAGAAAGAATACGACGTAAACTTAGCCGGTTTAAATCCTGCAAATGTTGAAATCGTTGCTTTAGTACACCGTGCGGGTAATACATCTGCTGATATGGCTGTGATGAACGCACAACTTGTTAAAGTTGGTGAAAACAAAGCTTGGGATTAATCCTTAATCAATAAAATAATTAGAAAAAATGAGGCTGTAAATTTAGTTTTACAGCCTCATTTGTTTTTACATGGCTGAATCACTTAAAAATATTTATACCAGCGCCTATATCAAAAAACTGGCCAATAGTATTCAATCTGAATATCCGAAATTTGATAGTGTAGCATTTATTAAAGCTGTATTTAATGAATCATGGGATTCTTTTGAATTAAAGCAACGCATGCATCATATAAGCTATTGTTTGCATCAACATTTACCTGTTATTTACACTAAACAAATAAAAATTTTACTCAATGTTTGTTCTCAATTTAAGGGTTATGCAGCCTTATTTTTTCCAGATTTTGTTGAACAATATGGGCAAGATGATTTTAAAAACTCAATAGCTGCCCTTGAAATATTTACTGAACACAGCAGTAGTGAGTTTGCCGTGCGACCATTTTTAATTCGTTATGAAAAAGACATGTTGCAACAACATCTGCTTTGGGTAAAACATCCCAACGAACATGTTCGGCGTTTAGCAAGCGAAGGTGTTCGTCCACGCCTGCCTTGGGCTGCCGCCTTGCCTGCATTTAAATCAAACCCTAAAAAAATATTGCCAATTTATATCCAGTTACTTAACGACCCAAGTGTGTATGTTAGAAAAAGTGTAGCTAATGGGTTGAATGATATTTCAAAAGATCACCCGGAATTGATACATGAGTTATTAATAAAAAATAAAAAAACAAGCGCACCTACTTATGCCTTATTAAAACATGCTTGCCGAACACTACTAAAAAAAGGCGACACAAAAGTTCTGGATTATTTTGGAATTAAACATCAATCAGAAATAAAGGTATTACAGTTTACGCTCGACAAGAAACGAATTACAATTGGCGATTACGTTTGTTTTAATGCCGAGATAATACATCAAGAGTCATCAACTCAACGATTACGTTTAGCTTATAATGTATATTACAAAAAGGCAAACGGTGAACTTGCCCCAAAACTATTTCATATTGGCGAGTATGAAGTAAAACCAAAACAAAGCATTAAGGTAACACGTAAAAAACAGATGATTGATTATACCACCCGTAAACATTATAAAGGTCAACATAAAGTAGGCCTTGTTGTAAATGGTAAAGAATTAACGACGGTTGATTTCGAATTACATTAACACTAACCACCTTACTTAAAATTAAGCTCGCCTTGTTATCGCGGTACTCCATAGCTGCCTCAAAAAAATTTACAAATTAAGAAGGCAGATGTAAAACAATACTTTTATTTTCAAGTTAAATTTAAACTCCTCAAAACAAGGATGGTCTCTAAAAGGCTATAAGGTGCTAAAAGGTAAAAATCCTGTTATGATAAAATTAAAGAAGGTATAATTTTGATTTGTATTGAAAATGGGATGCTTACAACAGGGATTTTCATCACTAAACTTGATTAGATGCATAAAAACTTGAATTTAGCACTTTACCGTTATAGAAGCAGGCCCCCGCTTTTGCAAAACGGCTGTTAGCACTAGTTGTTTTTTTCGGAGTCAATACGATACTGAATAAAATATTTTACCAATGGGTTTACCTCCGACTTAGTCCAGCTTTCCAAAGTTCTTTTCCCTGTCCTTTTATCTAATGCAGCAAACATTCTGATAATTGGATGTTCACTTGCTTTTGCTTCGGCAATGCCCATGCTTAAATAATGGTAGCAGCAATCAGTAAAATCTCCTCTGGAAAATTCTCCCTTCTCCATAAGAAGCAAAGGTGTTCGTTTGTCCTCATTCACTTTTTCATGACGAGCCCATCGACTGTCCTTTGTTAATTCATTCCAAGGATTTCCAAAATGTACATATGATTCATGTGTTGAAAAATTTACAACTTCCTCTCCTTTGATCGTTATTCATGCTCTACCTTCATAATGACTTCCTGCGTATCCAGTCATGTGAAAGTCTATTTCACTTCTAACCTTCTTGGAAAATCTCGCCTTAAGCTCTTTTTTAACTTTACTCCAAATCATCGATATAGGTTCTTACAATTAATGCGTAAGCATTCGCCAAATTACATATTTAAATAAATTAAAACAACATTGACATTGGTGCATGAAACACACAAAAGAAATGATGTTGCATCATTTAGCTCAATGGCAACAAAGTGGATTGAACAATAAACAAGAAGTAGTTTAACAGGTGCTAACTTTAAAATAACTTGTTAGTAATATATCAAAAAACAATTAATGAATACTACTTAAGTATCATAAAATATTTTAAATCAATACTAATAAATCTAATCCTTATCTCTAAAGCAATGCGGCTTTAAAATGTAACAGCTACTTTTTAAAACATAGTAAAGTTCGTATGCAAAGCAAACAAATAGAATTGTTTACATCAATATTTACAGTTAACTTTTAGGTAGCAGAAAAAAGCTATGCTATAACCATGCAAATAAATTAGCTATTGCTATACTCAATTGCTGCCTTAACAAATTTCACAAATAAAGGATGCGGATTTAAAACAGTACTTTTATACTCAGGGTGAAATTGAACTCCTACGAAATAAGGATGATCTTTAATTTCTACAATCTCTGCCAATTTTGTATCAGGATTAACACCTGTAATGCTCATTCCGGCTTTTTCAAAATCTTTTTGAAACTTATTGTTAAACTCGAAACGGTGGCGATGACGCTCACTGATTTTAGTTTTTTCATACGCTTTATAGGCTTTGCTGTCTTTGGTAATTTCACAGGTGTAAGCACCTAGCCTCATTGTTCCTCCTTTTGCCGTAATTTTTTTCTGTTCTGGCATCATGTCAATTACAGGGTGTTTGGTTTTCGGATTCATCTCTGTGCTATGTGCATCTTTAAATCCCAGCACATGTCGAGCAAATTCTATCACACAAGTTTGCATACCTAAGCATATACCAAAGAAAGGTAACTTATGCTCACGAACATATTTAACTGCTGCAATTTTTCCATCAATACCACGATCACCAAATCCGGGTGCTACCAACACTCCATCTAAATGCCCAAGTTTTTGAGCTGCATTTTCATCCGTAATCAACTCGCTATGTATGTACTCAAGCTTAACTTTACACTGATTAAATGCTCCTGCATGCACAAATGCTTCTGCAATACTTTTATACGCATCAGGTAATTCAACATACTTACCTACTAAACCAATCTTTACCTCATGTTTAGGATTTTTATGTCGGGTTAAAAAGTTTAACCAACTATCCATATCCGGTTCGTTTTTGGTAGAAAGTTTAAGTTTGCTCAATACGGTTTTATCCAACTTTTCTTTTAACATGGCCGTTGGCACATCGTAAATCGTTGGCATATCAAGTGCTTCAATTACTGCATTTGGTGTTACATTACAGAAAAGAGCAATTTTTTTCTTTATGTCTTTACTTATAGGGTGTTCAGCCCTACATACCAAAATATCAGGTTGTACACCCGACTCTAACAATAGTTTTACAGAGTGTTGGGTTGGTTTTGTTTTTAACTCATGTGAAGTAGCAAGGTATGGAAGTAACGTTAAATGCAACACAATACAATCTTCAGGTTTCATTTCCCAATTCAATTGCCTAACTGCCTCAATGTATGGAAGTGATTCGATGTCGCCAACCGTACCTCCCAACTCGGTGATGATAATTTCATAATTACCGGTTTCCCCAAGCAATCGCATTCTCCTTTTTATTTCATCAGTAATATGTGGAATAACCTGTACGGTTTTACCCAAATAAGCGCCTTCTCTCTCCTTATCAATTACATATTGATAAATTCTTCCCGTAGTAACATTATTCGCCTGTGATGTAGGTACATTTAAAAATCGTTCATAATGACCTAAGTCTAAATCAGTTTCTGCTCCATCTTCTGTTACATAACATTCGCCATGTTCATAAGGATTTAAAGTTCCGGGATCAACATTAATGTACGGATCAAATTTTTGAATGGTTACCGTGTAACCTCTTGCTTGAAGTAATTTTGCTAATGAGGCTGAAATAATTCCTTTGCCTAATGATGAAGTTACCCCGCCAGTAACAAATATATATTTTGGTGAATGCATAGTTGTGTTATTAAATACAACTGATTATGACAAACTTACGCCCTTTTTTTACGACTATTGTTTGCACATTTGTGTACTTACGGGATTCGAAGGTACAACTTTTTATGGTTGCCGTTCATTTTGGCTTTTCAATATTTTTTCAACAGCAACTAAATCTGCCGGTGTATCAACTGCAATCGTTTCAATATTGGTTTCTTTTAACGTGATTGAATACCCCTGTTCTAACCACCGGAGTTGTTCTAAACTTTCAGCTTTTTCCAATTGCCCAACCTCAAGGTTAGTAATTTTTTTCAGCACATCAACTGTATAGCCATAAATACCAATATGTTTAAAATATTTAATATCAGCTTCAGGATTTCTACGATAAGGGATTGCACTTCTCGAAAAATAAATGGCTTCATCGTAAACATTGGTAACCACTTTTACCACATTTGGATTTCTAATATCTTCTTCTAATTGTATGGCCTTTTTTAGTGAAGCGATTTGAACCTTGGGCAATAAGAACGCCGAAACTAATAAATTTATTTGCTCCGGTGCTATAAATGGTTCATCACCTTGGATATTAATTACCACATCAAATTGAGTTGGTAAGCTGTTCACCACCTCTGCACACCTGTCGGTGCCACTTTGATGATGCTCAGAAGTTAGCGCAACTTCGCCCCCAAATGATAATACATGTTCATAAATACGTTTATCATCAGTTGCAACAATAACTTTTGTTAAACTTTCTGCCTTTAAACATTGCTCATAAACACGTTGAATCATGCTTTTTCCACCAATATCAATTAATGGCTTTCCTGGAAAACGTGTTGATGCATAACGTGCAGGAATAATTCCAACTACTTTCATATATTGAGATGATATGATAATCTGTCCAAAAATAGTTTAATTGCATCGAACTACATGAATCAAATTATTTTCAAACGAATGATGCAGGTTATTTTACCTGTTGTTTTACTTGCAACTGCCGCTGCAACGCTGGCTTTTTTGCAGGTTAATCATATTCGTGGAGATGAATTTTTATCCTACATGCACAGCAACCCGGTTTTTCATAAAAATATTTTTAAAGTGATGCAGCACATTAAAGCCGGGGCTGATAATAGTTATATTCATGCCGGTTTAGTATTTATATGCTTTAAATTGTTTGAACCAAGTATGTTGGTGCAACGATGTTTATCATGGTTGTGCTTTGGTGGAGGTTTATTTTTTTGCTACCGTATCATGCAGTTGCACACTAAACAAATAGTGCATAACCTTTTTTTTGTTTGTTTGATTGCCACCTCCAATATGGCTTTTATGTTGGCAACTGACGGAAGATTTTACAGCATCTTGTTTCTATTGTCAACATGCTTGCTGTTTATTTTCCTTAAAAATCCTAAACAATGGCTCACCCCTATTGCCTTACTTCTACTTTCTTATTTTACAGGTGTTATCACTTTCATTTGGGGATTATGGATTACCATAGCCCTATTCATTCATCAACGTAATAAAAACTGGGCGTTCATATTTGGGGGTTGTACACTCATATATTTTTTATTTTTTTCCATTTCATATTTCAATCATCATTTTTTTAATTGGCAGTTCACCGCCAAATCAAGTGACGGCATTTCTGCCTCTTATTTTTTAGGATATCCCTTTCGCTTTTTTGGTGTAAGTGGTTTTTTCGAATCCGACATGTTTAATGGTGCAATTACGGGACTTGCGTTACTGGCCTTATTCATTAAAGGTGCCGTAAAAACCAAATCGCTTAGCGTGATTGATTACCTCAGTTTATCATTAGCTGCCGGGCTTTTACTTCAATTGTGTTTATATCTCTTCATTGATTTACCGTTATGGCCCTATCGCTATTATGGAGGATTTTTCTTTGTTTGGATATTAAGTTTACACGCTCGTGTTCAACTAACTGCCAATCAAACTACATTATGGTTGAGCATATTTTGCAGTTTATTTATGTTAAGCAGAAGTTTAAAAGAATTACAAAAAGTTGAACAACGGGCATCTAATACTTTTACTGAGGTATTATTTAACCAAACAGGAAAAAACAACAGATTGGTATTTTTAGAATCCTTCGAACAGTACCAAACCTTTAGTTATTTCGGCAGTATGTATATAAAATATCCAATGCTTCGCTCTCAACTATTTATTGGAATAGATAATCAAAGCGTAACAAGGAATACCTATTTTAGAAAACTACAAGACCAGGGTAATTTTATACAGCTTTTAACCAAACAAGAAATTATTGCAGGTGATATTTTAGTGACCGCCGACAGCAGTAATTTTTACAGGTATAAAACCACTAACCGTGTTTTAGTAATACCCAAAGACTAAACAATAAATTATTTAAGTTGCATCAGCTCTTCAACAGGAGGACGGGTGTAATAACCGGTACCATTATATTCGCGCTTACGTGGGTGACTTTTGCAAGTATCACTGCATGCGCCTTCCATTTCTTCACTACAAGCTTCACACATATTAAACTGCTCGTTACATTCAACATTCGCACAATTTAAGTTTCTAAAGGTTGGCGTACCGCATTTGGCACAATTTGCCAACGGCGTTGGATTAACTTCATTAATAGGCACACTAACCCGTCCGTCAAATACGTATAATGAACCATCAAAGTCTTTACCACCGGTTTCTTTTGCATAGCCTATAATGCCATTATGCAATTGATAAACATCCTTAAACCCTCGTTTTAATAAATAAGCCGAAGCCTTTTCACATTTTATACCACCGGTACAAACCGTAATTACCTTTTTATCTTTAAACTGTTCAAGTTCGTCAACCTTTTGAGGAAACTCCCGAAAATTTTCAATATCGAGGGTAACTGAGTTTTTAAATTTACCTAAGCGGGTTTCATAGTTACTTCTAACATCAATAACCACCACATCTTCTTGTTCCCTTAGTTGGGCAAACTCTTTGCCGTTGATATGTTTACCTGTTTCAATGGTTGGGTTAATTTCTTTAGGATCACGCAAGCCTGAGTGTACAATTTCTTTTTTATAGCGAACATGAATTCGGTTAAATGCATGTTGATGGTAATCATCAATTTTAAACTCAATACCGGTAAATAGCGGGTTTGACTGTAATTCATGCATGTAAATTGCACAGGCCTCAACGGTGCCGCTTATCGTACCATTAATACCTTCTTCAGCGATATAAATTCTACCTCTGATTCCAATGCTCTTACAAAATTTCAAATGGGATTCAACCATTTCTTCGGCATTGGCAATATGCGTATAAAAATAATACGCGATTACCTGATAATGTTGTGTATTGTTTTCCATATGCAAGATGGTAACAAAAATTAATTAACTGCGAAAATAGTAAATCCGGTTGCGTATATGCAAGTGACTCTTATCAGTTACCCAATAGTGGCACCTTAATCACTTGTTGCTTGCCATTAACCACTACATGCAAATAATAGATACCTTGCGGATAACCTTGCAAATTAAACTCAACATCAGATGAGTTTAAAGTTCCGTTTTTAATTAATGATCCATTTGATTGATACAACCAGTAATATCCATTATTACTATCATTGCTTAACAATTTAAATTGAGCATTACCCAAAGTAGCAAGCTTCATTGTTTCGGATGTTGATTCGGCTAATGGTGCTAAAACCATCACTTCACTAAAGTCGGCTTTCCCATCTTTATCTAGTTGTTTGATGCGGTAAAAAGCCACTTGTTTACCTGCTTGTTGGTCAATAAACTGATATTGATTGGTGAGTGTTGAATTTCCTTTACCTGCCACAAATCCAATATTCATCCAGTTACCGGTATGGTCTTGTTTATGAATCTCGAAGCCTGCATTATTTTTTTCTGAATACGTTTCCCAATTTAGTTGCGCACTTTCATTTGTTAATCGCTTGAGTTTAAATGAACCCCAAGTAACAGGGAGTGGTTGGTTATTTGGACCATTCAACTCGAAATTATCAATGGCAATTCCTACTTCAGGTACACTTACATCTGATTTAAAAGCAATTCTAAAAGTAACTGTACTATTACCTTGAAAAACGTTTGTAGTAAGCGAGCGTACTGCAAAATTTGTCATGGTAGTTCCACTACTAAAAAATGCTTCATTTTGCGGAAATGGGCGGTCGTTATTCGGATTGGCATAATTATACCAATTGGTGAGTATGCTATTACCTAAAATTTGCCAAGTAGCGCCGTGGTTAGTTGAATACTCAACTCTAAATCCATCCCAGGTTGATTCGGTTCTGAATTTAGTTTGAAAGCTTAATGTATAATTTCCCGCAGCACCACAATTAAAGCTAGGCGAATACAAATAACTTTCCGAATTGTCAACATAATTGCCAACCAAACCGGTAACCCACGCAAAACTTCCACTAACCGTTCCATTTTTTCCTGCAACACTTGACGAGCCTCTTTCCCAAGGTGTACCCGACAATGATTCTGCTGCAAAATCTGTTGCATTAATATCAAAATTACCTCCGTTAGCAGCAGTGTAAGGAACGCCTCGGTAAGGTAATATATGTATGTAATTATTTTTTGTTAAAGTGCCTGTGCCATTGTTCACGGTTAACGTTACATTATAAACTCCCGGAAGGGTATAACTCTTCACCGGATTGGCTAAAGTACTTGTTGTGCCATCACCAAAATTCCACAAGTATTGGTTTACACTTGAGGTGGTATTGGTAAACTGAAGATTAGTTTGAGGGTAAGCTATATTTCTATTTACCGTAAATGATACAATAGGATTAGGATTTTGTATGGCAAATACATCCGAACTATACAATCCCCTTCCATGAGTAGCAGCAATAACTAAATAATCACTCCAACGCATTTTTAACATATCCGTTCTGGTATTACTCAAACCTGTGTTTGAAGGTTGCCAATCGGTAGCGGTACCTCTTAAAGAATCGGTGCTCCATACACCCAATTCGGTAGCCAATAACACTTGGTGTGGACGAAAAGGACTCATCAATGCCCAACGAATAGGCATATCAGGTAAGTTTCCTTCACAATTACTCCAGGTAGTTCCACCATTTCTTGTTTCCCATACACTGTTTACGCCATAATTAGAAAACACAATTATGATATGACTTTCATTTCCTTTTTCTACTTCAATACAATTCACATATCCACTAGTTGGCATTCCTGCAACACCACTGTTAATGTGAACTCCTGCCAATGGAGAGGTTACTGTATCACAATTATCAACCCTCACTACCCTTCCACTGCTTGTTCCTAAGTATAATCTTCTTGGGTTATTGGGTGATACAGTTACGGCACTTACCATGATATTATTTAAAGCACTTACAGTAACAATGGTTGAAGAATTACCTGTTTGGGGATTATTCCAACGCATAAAAGTTCCATTGCCATAAGCAGCATACATCATATTCAACGAATCGTCGTAATCGGTAGGGTTAATGAAACGTCCTGTTCTGGTGCCAAAAGTTAATCCCGTTCCGCTGAAAGAGTTTCCGCCATTTGTACTTCTATAATATGAGTTGTAAACATAACTTGTAAATTGAAAAGCAGGTTGCGATTGATCAATATGACAAAAAGCGCCATCGCCACCTGTAACTTCTACAGTGCTATTGATACCTGTTGTATTAAAACGATGTGAACCGTTGTCTTGCGAGCCTGCAAGAAAATAATTATTTCCGGATTGCGGATGAATATCACAAGCATAAAACTGTGTAGTATTATAATTAATTTCTTTAACACTTATAGTTGGCATTGCTGCATTAGCATTTGCTGTTCTGTACACACCACCATCATTTCCAAAATACATAACGGTTGAACTACCAGGAGCAAATAAAGCAAAATGTTGGTCGGCATGTACCTCTTGAAATCCAAAACCACCATACCAGTGTGACATTTGCGACCACGACGTGCCGCCATTAGTTGTTTTAAATAAATCAATTCCTCCTACCCAGCAAACATTAGAATTATTAGGATCGGCTGCAATAGATAAATCATACCAGGCCTGACCTCTTGAGAAATCGGTATCAGGTATACCTGGGTCAGCATCGTTTGGATAAGCCATGGTTGTATCAAAAGTTGCTCCTGCATTCGAACTTCTGATAATCGTTCTAATGGTTCCCCCATTTTCAACTAATCCCCAAATTACGTTTGTATCAGCAGTTGACACAGCCAATTCTATTTCTCTTCTCAATATATTTCCACTAATCGTTAACGGGTTAGTCCATGTAGCACCAAAGTTAAATGATTTATGAATGCTTCCTGTTGTATTGGCCATGGAAGCATACAAGGTGCCGTTGGCCATAATTTCAATATCTTCCGCTTCGTTACCTGCTGCCGAAGAAATCCCTGATCCTAACACACGAGTAAATGTTGTGCCACCATTTATGGTTCGCCATAATCCACTTCTTGCGCATACAAATAACGTATCACCACCTCCTATTGCCAATATCTTTTGGATAAAGTGAAAATTGCTATTATTGGTAGCACTTAATTGACTCCAATTTGTTCCTCCATTACTACTTTTCCAAACACCCAATCCGCGCACTGCGTCTAAATTTCCGTTGCCTTCACCGGTTCCAAAATACATCACTTGCGGATTTTTAGGAGCTTGAGTTATGGTTGTGATGGCCATATTATCAAAAAACTCATTGGTATTAGTCCAATTCGGTTGCGATGCTGTAATGTCAGTTGTTTTCCATAAACCACCTGCAACGCTTCCCGCCCAAATTGTTTTCCCGGTTACATCATTTAAGTCAACACAAATACTTCTGGTTCTACCGCCACAATTATTTGGACCGCGCTCTTGCCAATTTACACCTGCAATAGCCGCCTTTCCCCACCTGCCTTTTATTATCTCTTGCATGTAGGCATAAGCTTCCATCAAACGTTCTTTGGGCACCTCTCCTGTTTTTGGGTCTTTAGTCATTTCTATTTCCTGGGCCCAAGCTAAATCCATTCTATCGCGTTTTGGAACTTTTTGTTGAGGCTTATTCACTCGTTTAAAAGTGTAGGCAGGAATGAGTTGAATTCCACCAAAACAAATCCCTAAAAATAGAATTACAAAGAGTATATTTCTCGTCATTTAATACAAATTAAGTTTTACTAAGGTAATTAATTTTTTTAATTTCGAAAGATGCAAAAAAGGAAAGGTGTAATGTTGCTATTCGGGTTGATGTTTGTAGCTGTTCAAACGTTAGCTCAATCGCCCATAAGTGTTAGGGTAATTTCGGAAGAAAGCGTTAATACCATTATTTGGACAGTACCTGCGGGTGTAAGTTGCGATAACGTTTCTGTAGAATATAGCGCTGACTAGTTTTTCTTTAATGAAATTTATAACTATCCCGGTGTTTGTGGAGGAGGAAATACCGCTCAAACCTATCAATTCAGGCATAGGGATGTACCAACAGGTTCGAGCTATTATCGAATTTATTCAAGAACCCTAGGATATTCAGAGGTTGTTTCAACCCAAAATCGTGAAAAACCCAATCGTTTAATTGCATTCCCCAATCCATTTATTGACTTTGCAAGTATACTGATGATTGATGTATTCAACCCGGTTGACATATATCTAATTAGTGCGCAAGGATATCTAATTTCGTTAGAAACCGGAGTTAATCCCGCATCATACACCTTGTTTCGAAAAAATTTAACCCCAGGAATGTATTACTTAGTTGTAACCGATAACAGAAATTTCTTCGAGCATACCATCGTGGTGGTGAGGGATTAACACCTTAACATTTGAATATTTACGTATAACTTTTAAATTGGCAGCATGAATAAACTGCTACTAACTTTATGTTTCATTGTTTCTGTATTATTTAGTAAGGCACAAACAGGCACATACCGAAGTGTTGATAATCCATACTATTGGAAAAACAAAAAGCCATATGAAGGCTATTGGCAACAAGATGTACATTACACCATTAATGCTACTTTAGTTGATACAGCCAATCGTGTTGATGGAAATCTTACTTTGATTTACTACAACAATTCACCTGACACATTAACAGAAGTATATTTTCATTTATACCAAAATGCTTTTATTAAGGGCAGTTATTTAGAGTCGTTGAACAAAGCCAACAAGTTTTATCAAAAGTTCGGAAAATATGAGGCAGCAGGGAAAGGAACAGAAATTGTGTCACTCCAAGCATCTTTATTAGCCCCACTACCGGAGGCAACTCCTGAAACCAATGGCCGACCTAATATTGATCCGTTAATTACAAAAATTGAAGCAGAGGTAAGTATTGATTTTAGCATCATGCGAGTGAAGTTAAAAGAACCAATCATGCCGGGTAATAAAGCACAATTTATCATTTCATTTATCACTTATTTTGATGATGGTGGCGACCAAAGAAGAAGGATGAAATTATTTGATGCTTATGGGAATAAACATTTTGATGGGGTGCATTGGTACCCTCGCATATGTGTTTACGATAGGAAATTCGGATGGGAAACCGACCAACACCTTGGCAAAGAATTTTATGGTGATTTTGGCACATTTGAGGTGAACCTTAATTTTCCAACTCATTATGTGCTTGATGCTACCGGTTTATTGTTAAATAAAGAAGAAGTGCTACCGGCGGAATTGCGTTCGAAGCTCGACATAAGCAACTTTAAAAACAAACCCTTATATGAAAAACCATCAGTGATTATTGCTAATAATGGAAGTTACAAAACTTGGAAGTTTAGGGCCATTAATGTTCATGATTTTGCATGGACAGCCGACCCAACTTATCGCATTGGCGAGGTAATTGCTGAATTACCCGGCGGCGAAAAAGTAAGTTGTATTGCCTTGGCTCAAGAACCTCATGCATCGCGTTGGCAGGATGCAGCGGCCTTTACAGCTAATGTAATTAAATTATATTCTCGTGATTTTGGCACTTATGCTTATCCTAAAATGATTGTTGCTGATGCCCGTGATGGTATGGAATATCCGATGCTAACTTTAGATGGCGGTCTTTCACCAAATTATTATGGATTATTTGCACATGAAATCGGGCATAACTGGTTTTTTGGAATGGTAGGAAATAATGAAACTTATCGGGCAAGTTTAGATGAAGGCTTCACACAATTTTTAACACATTGGAGCATGAGCCGATTAACTTCTGAAACTCCTTATCGAACAAACAAAGGTTATAATAAATTTTATGAACCACTTCCACTTATGGATCAAACAGTTTATTTAGGTTATATACGTGATGCTATAAACAAAACAGATATGCCGCTTAATACACATAGCGACGATTTTAACGGGGCACTTCACCATGGCGGTGGATATGGACATGTGTATTATAAAACAGCAACCATGCTATATAACCTCCAATATGTATTGGGTGAAACATTGTTTTCAAATGCCATGAAACATTATTTCAACCAATGGAAAATGTGTCATCCTTATTTTGAAGATTTCAGAAATAGTATCATTCAATATACCCACGTTGATTTAAATTGGTTTTTTGACCAATGGTTGGAAACTACAAAAACGATTGATTATGCCATTGTAGGTAAGGCCAAACAATTACAGAATGAAGATGGTAGTAAATCGGATTTTTACAAGATTAAGTTAAAAAGAAAAGGTGATATGCAAATGCCTGTTGATTTAATGGCATACAGCAATGATGGGAAAATTTACACGTACACCATTAGCAATACTTATTTTTTTAAATCGTCGCCCGAATTTCAAAAACTTAACACCAAACAAACTTGGAGAGGTTGGGGAAAATTAAATACTACCTATTGGGCAACAGTTTATTGTCCGAACGGACTTAATAAAATAAGCATTGATACCACTTATCGTTTGGCGGATGTAAATCAATTAAACAATAGTACTAAAACACCTGTTCATTTCACTTTTGATCACCAATTAAAAAATCCGTTAAACAGAAGAAAATATATTTTAAAGTGGAGACCTGAACTTTGGTATAATGGCATTGATGGTTTAAAAACCGGTATTCATTTCAATGGAAATTACATGAACTACAAACATATTTTCCGTTCAACAGTATGGTACAATACCGGATTTTTAAGCAACATAGAGAACGAAGTAAATACACCAATAAATTATGCCTTATCATATACCAATAATTTTCCCAGAGATTTTTCATACCAAATTGAAAGTCGCTTTTTAGATGGACTGTGGTTTCAAAAAATAGGCGTAAGTAAAACTTATGGCAAAAATATTTTCTCGGTATTTCTGAAAAGTTTATACCGAAATAAGTTAAGTGATTTGGCTTATGTTACCTTAGATGGTCAATGGCAATCCGACATGTTTAACAATACCTTAAACCTCCAACTATCAAGAAACTATTCATATAAAAAAGGATATGGTAATATTTTAATTGGTTTAAGAAGTTCGACGGTATTAAGTGATTATAATTATGCATCTGCATTCATAACGGTTGTGAATGAAAACAAATTAGGCAAATTCGACTTTAGAACAAGATTCTTTGCTCAGTATATGGATGGTGCTAACATTGCGCCTGAAAGTCGTTTGAATGTAGCAGGAGCAAACAATGAGCAATTGTCTGATAATAAATTTGTAAGGTCGAGAGGATTTATTCCAACCGGATGGTTAGGCTATGGAAATAATGTAAATCATTTTCAAATGGGTGGAGGTTTAAATGTGAGAGGCTATGCGGGATATTTACTACCTGAAAATGTAAACAATACTCAAGTAAATTTAAATACCGGAGAAAGTGGGGTTGCTTTTAACGGTGAACTTGATATTGACCGATTAATTAAATGGCAACCTAACAGGTTGAAAAATTACTTTCATATTGACCTGTATATATTTGGTGATGCAGGCATAATTCAGCGAAGTTTTAAGGCCGGGGAGTTTGGATTAACACAACAAACCAAGGTATGGAGCACACCACTTATAAGTGCCGGAACAGGTGCATTATTTACCATTAAAAAATGGGGCCGATTAGATGAGCCAAAGCCATTAGGTATTAGGTTTGACATGCCATTATTTATAAATAACACGCCATTTGTTGATGGGGAATACTTGGCCTTTAGATGGATGATTGGAATTAACAGAAGTTTTTAACATGAAAAAGAATATAGAAAAACCAAAGCAAGGAACTTATCCTGTTTATTTTGAAAAGTATTATAGTCACCTTCCCGAACAAGCAAACCTTTTCGATTTGATGGTGCAAAGTAATATGGATACCATTGATGTAATTACTTCTATTGATGGTGATACCATAGAATTTAGATATGCAGAAGGAAAATGGAGTATTCCGGAAATCGTACAGCATTTAATGGACAGTGAACGTGTGTTTGCCTACAGGGCTTTGCGAATTGCAAGAGGCGACAAAAGTGAAAATCCGGGATATGATGAAAATGCCTTTGCAGCTTCTGCAGGTGCAGCTCAACGTAATATCCACGACATGGCAAGGGAGTTTAGTTTATTGCGAGCAAGTACTATTGAACTTTTTAAAAGTTTTAGCGATGAGGCTTTACAACAAATGGGAAATGCCAACGGTTATACGGTAACACCAGCAGCATTAGCATACGCAATTGTAGCTCATGAAATGCATCACATGAAAGTAATTGACCAACTTTATTTACCAAAATAACTACTATAACAATATATGAAAACAACACGTATTATTCTTTTAATGGTGTTAGGATTATTACTTAACATTTATCAAGCAGAAGCCGGTAAAAAACCAAAACTAGAACCGGGATTGTATGCAGAAATGCAAACCAGTAAAGGCACAATATTAATAAGATTAGCTATGGACAGTGTACCCTTAACTGTGGCTAATTTTGTTGGACTTGCCGAAGGAAAAATAAAAAATAGTGCGAAAGCACCGGGTGTACCTTATTATGATAGTTTAAAATTTCATCGGGTAATTGCCAATTTTATGATTCAAGGTGGCGATCCGTTGGGTAGTGGAGCCGGCGGACCGGGATATAGTTTTAAAGACGAATTTGTTGCACCTTATCAATTTACCGGACCCGGAATTTTAGCAATGGCCAACGCCGGACCGGCCACAAATGGAAGTCAGTTTTTTATTACACACGTGCCAACACCTTGGTTAAATAATCGCCATACCATTTTTGGATTTGTAATTCAAGGGCAAGATGTAGTTAATGCTGTGCAGCAAGGAGATTATATTTTAAAAGTAAAAATTATTAGAAAAGGTAAGAAAGCTAAAAAGTTTAAAGCTGAAAAAGTATTTGAAGAATTAAGGAATAAATAAAATATTTATTCATCAATTTATAAGTCTCGTTGCCTAAAAATGGTACGAGACTTTTTTTATTCGTAATAATAAACCCTTTTAACCCGTTGCGATACCGCAGTTAATACTTCGTATGCAATTGTTCCGGTTTTGGTTGCTACTTCTTTAATATCAATTTCATTACCGAATACAATTACTTCATCACCTTCCTTACATGAGATATGGGTAACGTCAACCATCGCCATATCCATACAAATACTTCCTATAATTGGAGCCTTATGGCCGTTAATCATCATGTAACCTTTACCATTACCAAGCTTTCTACTTAACCCATCCGCATATCCAATAGCTACAATGGCAATTTTAGAATCTCGTTGAACAGTACCTCTCCTGCTGTAACCAATTGTTTCATGCGATTTAACCTCACGTATTTGGGAGATAACAGTTTTTAGTGTGCCAATTACTTGAAGTTGCTTTTGAATTTTTTCTCCCGGATCAATACCGTATAATCCAATACCTAAACGTACCATATCAAACTGAGCATCCTGAAAACGTATGATACCACTGCTGTTTAACACGTGACTTAACACTTGATATGGAAATGCTTGTTTAACGACATCTGCCATTTTCGAAAACTTTCTGATTTGCTCTAATGTAAATGCATCATGCTTTTTATCCTCACTTGCCGCTAGATGAGAAAATACTGATTTCACTCTTACATTTGGGTTTTGTTGCAACAATAAAATGAGTTCTTCTAATTGCTCCTCATCAAAACCTAATCTTTTCATACCTGTATCAACTTCAATATGAATACCCACTTCATCGCCATTACAAACCTTTAATAGTTGCTCGAGCATATAAAAATTATATACTTCGGGTTCAAGGTTATATTGTAAAATTGCATCAAATGCAACCGGTTCAGGATTCATTACCATAATTGGAAGTTTAATACCAGCCTTACGTAATGCAACTCCTTCATCAGCATAGGCAACAGCTAAATAATCGGCTCGGTTATACTCCAACACCTTGGCTATTTCGTAGCTCCCTGCACCATAACTGAAGGCTTTAACCATGCCCATTATCTTTACACCTCTTTTTAATTTACTGCGATACACATTTAAGTTGTGTACCATTGCATTTAAGTTCACCTCAAAAACCGTTTCGTGCACTTTCTTCTCCAGCAGTGCGGTAATCCTTTCGAACATAAACTTACGTGCACCTTTAACCAAAATAATCTGTCGTGTAAAATCTAAGCTCTTAAAGTTTTGTATAAAAGATGACGTATCATTAAAGAATAAACTATTTTTAGGAAACAGTGCTTTATACTTCGAAACAGCTTCGCCAATACCAATAAAAAACTGTATATTTCTTTGTTTGATTAAGGAAGCAATATTACTGTATAACTGAACCTCGTTAACACCGCTTTCCAACAAATCACTTAATATAACCGTTTTTTGGTACCCCGAACTTTGTTGTTCCATAAAGTCGAGTGCAATTTGTAAGGCATTTACATCAGCATTGTAGGCATCATTAATAATTACACTGTTATTAACTCCTTCTTTAAGCTGCATCCTCATTTCAACAGGTTGCAATTCTTCAAATCGTTTTAGCACGTCGGTACTCACACGATTTATTGACATTAAAAAAGCAAAACAAGTACAAGCATTTACAACAGCAGCCTCATCAACAAATGGTAAATTAATACTAATGGTTTGAGCACCTTTTCTTGTTGTTATTACAGTATATTGATACCTATATTCAATATCAAAACTATAAGTGGCATCTTGGTTATTGCGCGACCAACTGATTACATTTAAAGAAGGATTATGATTTAATAAAAGTTTCATCACACCTTGTGTAACTTCCGGTTGATCGGCACAATAAATTAAAATATCAGCACTATAAAATAGCTTTAGTTTTTCTTCTAATTTTTCGTTTCTGTTTTTAAACCCTTCATCATGAGCTGAACCTAAATAAGTAAAAATACCAATATCAGGTTTAATAATATGTTGAAGATAAGACATCTCATCAGGCATTGAAATTCCTGCTTCAAACAATCCTAACTCATGTTCTTCATTCATCCCCCAAACACTTAAAGGAACACCCACCTGCGAATTAAAACTTTTAGGATTGCGAACAATTTTAACATCATCTTTTAATAAAAAATGAAGCCATTCTTTGATTATAGTTTTACCATTACTACCGGTGATACCAACCACCGGACATTTAAATGTTCGGCGATGAAAGGCGGCAATTTCTTGTAAAGCCCTTAAGGTATTATCTACCTGCACAACCATAGCATCATCCGGTAATTGCCCGTTGGTATATTGTTCAACAATAAAATGTCGCACACCGGTATCATAAGCATCTTGCAAATATAAATGACCATTGTTGCGTGATCCGGTAATGGCAATAAAAACCGACGATTCAGGATAAATTACCTTACGAGAATCAATTAACAAATGAGCAATATGCACCTGTTGCAAGGTAACTTCGCCTTGTATTAAAACACCATTGGTAATTCGGGCTAAATCATGAATTGTGTACATGTTGTTTTTGATCTTCAGGTGAATGTTTTTGTATTAACAATATTAGGGCAGAAAAAATCAGGAATAATGCCATAATTAAATATGCCCATATAATTTGATTTCCAAATGTAAAAAAGGGAAGAGAAAAGATGAAAATAAAAATACTTCTTAATAACACATTAGCCATATTAAAAATGCTGTTTACTCTACCCATTACTTCGTTAGGTACATGCTTAAACAAATAAGTTAAGCGCATTACCCTAATACCAGCATTTGAGAAGCCAAGTAAAATACTCATGGTATAAACAACTGCCACACTTTTAGTTGCGAAAGTCCAAATGAAAATACCTGCGGTTAAAGCAGTAAGCATAATAACCACGTGTTTCACTTTCATGTTTTTAAATAAAGTGTTTACTAAAAGTCCGGCTAATAATGCACCTACTGCATAAATTCCATCAGCTATCGCAAAAACACTTCCTTGCATTTGCAGATGATTACCCACATAAGCAGGTAACACAGCATGAATTTCAACTAATAACATGGCAAAAACACTGTAACTGAATAATCCAAACCATAATAAACCTCGGTTAGCCATTAAAAAGCGAAAACCAACCTTTATTCGTCCAATTACACCATCATGAATGATGGTTATCGCTTTGGGGGTGTAGGGGATAAACCAAATTAATATCACCGAGATAAAATAAGTACCGGCATTCAGTAAAATGATATCCCAAATATCCCATGCCTTAATATATATGTTATCTGTTATAGAAAACCCATCTAACATGATGGCAGCAATACCGCCTGATAAAATACTGGTGCTTTGACCAACCACCTCAATGTTTGCATTCACCTTTCCATACTCGCTAGGATGGCTTATTTCCTGACCAAAGGCATATAAATTAGGATAATGAATGTTATAATTAAACATGGTGATGGCAAATACGGCAACTACCGCTGCAGGATGAAGATGTTGATTAAAATATCCCATCAAACCAATACCTAATAACAAAACACCACATACTAAACTATTACCTAAAAAATTGGCTTTCCTGCTATATTTATCAACCAATGTACCGGCGTACAATCCAAAAAAGAGAACGGCAACCGTAACCACTCCATAAGCTAAATTAAAGGTAGATGATTGATTGATTCTTGTGAAATACCAAGGTATAGCAAGCATACTAATGCCTTGTGCAAAGCCGCTAACTCCGTTTGCTGCGAATAATAACGGCAATGCATATTTATGTTTTACCATGCTTGACAAAGGTAGTGGTGTAAGTGTGGTTTACTATGATTAATTTTGAACATGCAGTTGGAAAATGTTCCGAAAAAAAAGTTAAACAAACAACAAGCCTTATTAAAGGCAGCTAACTATTGTGCATATCAAGAGCGTTGCCATAGTGAAGTAGCAGAAAAGCTAAAAGAATGGGGATTAACTTATGGTGAAGCACAAGAGGTTATTGTACAGTTGATCGAACAAAATTATTTAAATGAAGAACGATTTGCTATAGCATTTGCAGGAGGAAAGTTTAGAATAAAGAACTGGGGCAAACAACGCATTACGAGAGAACTAAAATTACGGAATGTTTCAACCTATTGCATTAATAAGGCTATTGAGTCAATTGAACAAATTGATTATGACAGTAGAATGAAAAGTTTAATCCATAAAAAATGGGGGCAAACCAAGGCATCATCCTTATTTGAGAAAAGAAAAAAGGTGGCTATGTATGCGATAAGTAAAGGATTTGAAGGTGATTTGGTGTGGGAAGTGATTAATCAACTCGCCGATGATTAATCAGCTTTTGTCTAAAATTTTATCAATTATAACTTAATCTAATAGGTGTACTGTTAATGTTATGGTACTTTTGTTGTTCAATTAATTAAATTTATGACAAACCAAAGCTCATTTTTAGACGTATACAGTGAATCAACTCCAAATCCTGAAACCATGAAATTTGTGTTTAACAGGATGATATTGCCGGAGCAAACTGCCGACTTCCCTACAGTTGATACCACGGGAAACTCACCCTTAGCTAAAAACCTTTTTGAATTCAACTTTGTAAATGGCGTTTTTATTATGAATAATTTTGTTACCATTACCCGTGCGCCGGGTATTGAATGGGAAGAAATTGTGCCAATTATGAAAGAGTTTTTAAAATCGTATGTTGCAGCCGGTGAGCCTATTTTATTACAACCAATTGAAGAGGTTAATAAGGATTATGGTGATGACAACATAGTTGTGGCGCAAATCAAAGAGATTTTAGATACATATATAAAACCGGCTGTGGAAACAGATGGCGGACAAATCAGTTTCCGTGATTTTGAAAATGGAATTGTAACCGTAGAACTTAGAGGCTCTTGCAGTGGCTGCCCCTCATCAACCGTAACCCTTAAAAGAGGAATTGAAGGAATGCTAACTAAAATGGTACCTGCTGTTAAAGAGGTAGTAGCACATTCATTATAAGTTTTACTTTAACTAAAAAAAAGAGGCTGTTCTAAAGTAGAGCAGCCTCTTTTTTTATTCATGATTATTTTTTCTTCATATTGCCTTGCTTCAAATCAACCCCTCTCGACTTGGCCATTTCTTCCAATTTAGCTTGCAGCTTACTTTGTTTAACCGGTTTCTTTTTATTCTCCTGTATTTCGGCGTGTAGCTTTCCTTCATCAACAAAACCCCTAATCATAATTTGCTGCCCGATAGTAAACAAGTTACTTACAAAATAGTAATAGTTTAAACCTGCTGCGAAACTGTTTAATACAAACAGGAAAATAACAGGCATAAAATAACTAATATACTTCATCTGGCCTGTCATACCACTTTGATCACTATTATAGATGGCATACACTACCGAAGAAATTGTCATCAATAAGGCAAACAAACTAACATGATCGCCATAACCCGGAATACTAAATGGTAAACTTAAAACAGAATCGAATGTACTTAAATCTTCTGCCCATAAAAATGCTTGCTGGCGTAATTCAAATGCACTAGGGAAAAATTGGAACATGGCAATTAATATTGGCATTTGTAACAATACAGGTAAACAACCACCAAGAGGATTAACTCCCGCTTGACGATATATTTTCATGTTTTCTTGTTGCACCCTGGCTAAGTCGTCACCATACTTTTCTTTTATTTCATCCATCTCAGGTTTCAACACTCGCATTTTTGCGGTTGACAAATAACTGCGGTACACCAAAGGGAATAAAATGGTTTTAACAATTAAGGTTAACAAGAAAATGATTATACCAAAACTTCCGATATACTGGCTTAAAAAATAAAATACATTTACGGTTAAATATTTATTCACCCAACGAAATATACCCCAACCCATTGGCACTATGCGCTCGAGTTGAATATCCAATTTCTTTAAGGTTTTATAGTGATTCGAACCAAAATATAATTGCATATTAAAGGCATCATTAGCCGTATTATTAACAGGTATGGTTAAAGTAGCTGATAAGTATTTAATATACGAAGTATCGGTGGCATCATTACGTGTTTCGGTTACGGCCTTTGTGAAGGATTGTTCGGCAATTAAACTGGCATTGAAATATTGTTGCTTAAACGATACCCATTTTACATTACCTTCAGGTGTAATGGTTTCTTCTTTAGTTTCTGATATATAGTCTGGCTCATCGGTAATGGTTTTAAAATAGATTGTAGTTGTACGTTCTTCGGCAACTTTGGTTTTTTCTTGCTTACGCATGCGAGCTCGCCATTTCATCTCTATCGACTTCACATCCGATGCCAACAATTTATTCATTCCTTCCAAACTAACCTTGTAATCAATTAAATTGGCATTATCTGTTAATGAATATTGTTGAACAAATTTTTTACCATCACCTGCATATAACACCATGCTTAAACTTTTTCCATCGGCAGATGGCTCAGGTGTAAAAAACAAATCCTTAGTTTCAACCGTTTTTCCTTCTGCTAATGGAAGAATATAATTCATCTCTTCATTTTCACCATCAAACAAAATCAGCTCTTTTTGATAATAGGTTTTATGTTTTTTAAGAACAACCTTTTTTAACGCCCCACCTTTGTTACTGAAGGTTAATTTTAGTTCATCATTTTCTAAATTAACAAATTGTTCGGTACCTATTGCCGCGGTGGCAAGTGTGCCAAACGATTGTTTTGCAAAAGCAGTATCAATATTTTTTAAGCTATCGGTTTGTGCTTTTAGTTGCGCCGTAACTCTACTTAAACTGTCTTGTTGCAATTGGGCAGCCATTATAGAGTCTTTTTGCAGTTTTAATGTTTTTAACTCTTCTTCTGAAGGTTGATTAATCCATGCAAACGTAATCAGTATTAAAAAAATCAGGCCTAGGCCTATCATCGAATTTCTATCCATGTAATAATTTAATTAGCGCAAAAAACGCGTGCAAAAGTAGCATTTTTTAACAAGCCACCATAACCTGTATGAAAAAGCCTGTTTGTCAACAGCATAACCTGATTAATGTCAACCAAGTCTAGCTATTTTAATAAGGTTTTCAAATGATTTATAGTATCAGCTTCCTTGGCTGTTTTATCTTTTCGCCAACGTAATATCCTGGGAAATCGAATAGCAATTCCTGATTTATGACGGTTAGATGTATTAATTCCTTCAAAACCAATTTCAAAAACAAGTTCGGGCACAACCGTACGCACCGGGCCAAATTTATCTAATGTATGTTGCTTGATCCAAGCATCTACCTCAAGCAATTCTTTATCGGTAAGTCCGCTATATGCTTTTGCAAATGACACCAACTCGCCTGCTTCGTTCCAAACCCCAAAGGTATAGTCAGTATACATATTGGCTCTCCTTCCCGAACCACGCATGGCATATATCAATACTGCGTCAACACTCATAGGGTCGAGTTTCCATTTCCACCACATCCCTTTTTTTCTGCCCACTTCATACACACTATTTACATCCTTTAACATCAACCCCTCTGCAGCTACATTTCTTGCACCTTCCCTAATCATTCGCAACTCATCCATATTGTTAAAGTTAATTTGCTTAGATAATACAAATCCGTGATGTTCACTTGTATTTACCAAACGCTCCAACTGTTGTCGCCTTTCTATTAATGGTTTATTCCTGTAATCTTGTCCCTCAAATTCTAATAAATCATAAGCAAAAATAGCTGCGGGCACCTGATTTAATATTGCAGCACTTAAGTTTTTTCTCCCGATTCGCGTTTGTAAATCATTAAAAGGAAGCACTTTTCCATTTTGATAAGCTACTAATTCTCCATCTATCACCGTGCCATCAGGTAATGACTTGGCTATGCCTGATAAATCAGGAAACTTTTCTGTTATTAAATCTTCTCCCCTACTCCATAAATACCAGTTCCCTTTTCTTTTAATCAATTGACACCTGATTCCATCCCATTTATATTCAGCCAACCACCTGCTTGTATCATCAGCAATCAACTGTTCATCGTCTAGTGCATAAGCGAGATAAAAAGGATATGGCCGTCCTGCTTCATCTTCATCCGACGAAGCAAATAACAATTGGTGATATGTAATTTCATAAGGATTCCAATTGCCCATTAACCGATGTTGTATGATGTTCTCGTGTAATCCGGTGTGTTTACTCAAAGCTTTAACCATAAGCTTGGTAGCCACTCCCATCCTAAACGAACCCGAAGTAAGTTTATTAAATACAAATCGTTCTTCCTTACTAAACTGTTTCCATGCACCGGTAATAAAATCTTTCCGCGTAGCCTCATCTGCCTTTTCCATCGCCTTCATTTGCAGAATCCATTCGTGTAGTGCATGCGATGTTGAATTAGTATAATCAGGCAACACATAGCTAATGGTTTCTGATAAGTCACCAACAATTCTATACGTTTCTTCAAATAACCAAAATGGAATATCTGCAAGTTCGGCCGCCCAGGTTTTTAGTAAGGTAGTAGTTGCTATACGTTTGGGATTTCTGCCCGAGAATATAGCAATTGTCCATAGTTTATCGGCTTCATTTGTCAGGTTAAAATAATGATACAAAGCATTTAATTTATCATTTATTTTAGTGCTGGCATCAATCTGCAAAAAGAGTTGAGTAAATAATTTCATTCGCTATCATTATTTATTAAAGTTTCGCCCTCATACGCAGTCTTCACGTCAATAGCCTGATAACCATTTTCACTTAACCATTTAGCAAATATGGCAGTATATCCATGAGTTACAATTACCTGTTCTGCACCTGTATTTTTTATCGCATTATTCAATCCTTGCCAATCAGCATGATCACTTATAACAAATCCTGTATCCACAGCATTTCTTCTCCTAGTTCCTCGCATATTCATCCACCCGCTTGCCATGGCTGTATCATAAGGTTCAAACTTTTTTAACCATGGAGAACCAAGTGCAGAAGGTGGTGCAATAACCAAAGCGCCTGCATAATCAGTAGTTGAAGGTTGCACAGTGTGATAAGTATGAAGTGTTAATCCGGCCTCAATACATGCTTCGTTCATTGAAGCAACGGCTCCATGTACATAAATTTTACCTAATTCAGGATTTAACATTTGCAAAATACGTTGCGCTTTTCCAAGAGAATAGGCAAATACTACCGAACATTTTTGTTCATATATATTCTGCTGCCACCATTGGTTAATCTGATGTGTTAAAACTGCAAGCTCAGGCCAATTAAATACCGGTAAACCAAAGGTACTCTCAGTAATAAATGTATCACATAATACAGGTTCAAATGGTTCTGAAATACCATCATCCACTGTTTTATAATCGCCGGATGCTACCCATGTTTCACCTTCATATTTAACCCTCACTTGCGCTGCACCGGGTACATGACCGGATGGGAACAATGTTATCTCTACTCCATTAATTTGTATGGATTGTCTATAATTTAAACCTTCATAAATCCCATCACCTAAACGACGCTTTAAAAAAGGTATGGATTGGTGTTGACTTAAATAAGCTCCCATACCCCAACGCGCGTGGTCGCTGTGTGCATGAGTAATGATTGCCCTTTTTACTGGCCTCCAAGGGTCAATATATACATCCGCTGCACGCACATACATGCCATTTTCGTTAAACTCAATCAATTGTTTCATACAAAATCAAAGTATGTTTTATTGTAAACTTAATTTTTAATCCTTACATTCGGATGTACTAACCTTATGAGATATTTTATAATAATACCTTTATGTTTCTTTTTTGTTTCAAATGTTTGCGGACAAATTAGAAAAGAAAATAAAAAGAAAGAATTTAATCATTACATAAAAATTAATCCTTTTAGTCCCGCGGTTGACGCACTTACCTTACAATACGAAAAAAGACTAAGTAAAGATGCATCATTCATTAGCACAGTAAACTATGTAAGCTACTTAAATTCATTCGCCGTAAACGAAGGAAGAACTTTTGGATTAAGTGCTGAATATCGCTTTTACCTCGAATCTAATGAAATGGTAGGTTGGTACATTCAACCTTTTATAAGGTATCATTACATAAAATTATTTAAAGTACCAGGCAATTTTAATACTTATTCCGGCGGATTGCTTATTGGTTATCAGAAAAAAATAAGTGAAAGATTTTGTGTAGATATATTTGGAGGACCTTATTATGCTAGAACATCAATTGTAGATAATAATAACCTGCAAACTTTTATAGATACGAATCTGCCAATAGTAAATGCATATTGGTTAAGAGCCGGTATGCATATTGGTTATTCCTTTTAAATCGGCATCCATGAAAACAAAAGTCATTTTTCTATTCATGTTCACCTTCATCTACCACTTGGTTTCGGCTCAACAACCTCTTATCGGTAAAAATGAAGACGAAAATAACTTTACTTATACCTTAAAACTTAACCCACTAAGTGCTATATTTAATTGCATTAACCTAGGCTTTGAAAAACGTATCAATGAAAATAGAAGTTTTCAAATCAGCTGTGCCTACATCAACTTCAATGATCCTATTGATGTGTATGACGAATATCAATATAACAAGTCGGTTTATAAAGGTGTAAGTGCCACATTTGATTACAGATTTGTAATCCAGAAAAAAGGAAATAAACAACATATAATAAGTCCGTTTATTCGCTTGCAATATTTAAATTATAATGCCAAATATACAGGGTATAATTATGGTGTTCGAATGGCAGTTGTAGAAGTAAATGAGTCATCTGAATTTATTTCAACCGGTATTGGTGTATTGTATTGCAAACAATTTATTTTTTACGATCGCTTAACTATTGATTTATTTTTAGGCCCTGCCTATCAATTTCTTCTTGATAAACAAACGAAAAGGGAAGCTCCGAACGGCAAACCCTTTTTAGGTTTTAGCGACAGGCTTTTAGGACCCAGTACACTAAATAGTTATATTGCAGGATACGGCTTTCGTTCAGGTATTCAAATAGGTTTTAGCTTCTAACCATGAAAAAAATAATATCGTTTATATTCCTCAGCTATGTTTTGTCGCCGGTATTGTTGGCCCAAACTAAACTGAACCCTAAAGCTGCACCTCAAAAAATTAATGGCATTAAAATTAATATACTTAGCCCTGCATACAACGCCATCACATTAAGTTATCAGCATTTGTTATACCCATACCACTCTTTTCAATTCACTTTCACTCACCTCGAATTTGCAGCTCATAAATCGTTGGTATTTAGTTCTAACGAAAGCAGGTTGGTTGGGCAAAATTACACATTAGACTATCGTTACAATTTAACCGGATTCGGAATAAATGGTACTTATATCGGCGCATACAGCAGATTAATGAACTACGAAAGAAACTCAAAGGAAAGGGCTGTTTTAACTCAACATATCATGTCATCTTTAGGATTCGGATTTGTAGTTGGCAAACAATTCTTGTTTAAAAATACGATCTTGCTTGATACATGGTTTGGTTTAGGTAACCAAATCAATCTAAAATCAGAAACCATAAAAAATGGCTTAAAAGTATCTTCAACCGAAGATGAAGATTATACTGGAAAAGGAATTAGTAACAGTTATATTTTTGGCTCAACCGTTAGGGCAGGTATTAGTGTAGGGTTTGCCTTTTAATTAACTAAACTTAGTTCATTAATTACATGATCAGCCTTAGCTACTTTTTGTAGTACCCATAAAACATACCTAATATCTACACCAACACTTCGGCTGTAGGTTTCATTCCAAGCATAATCATTAATAGTTGCTGTAAATGCACGGTCGAAATTTACCCCAATCAATTGTCCCTTGGCATTCATTACCGGACTGCCGCTATTACCTCCTGTGGTGTCTAAATTATATAAAATATTTACAGGTAAATCTTGTAAATCCATACTCATAAAAGTACCTAAGTCGTGCGATAAATATAACTGTTTGATAGCATCTAATAATGCATACTCCAACGTATCTTCCTTTTCAATAATACCCTTTAAAGTGGTAAATGGTTTGGCATACATACCATCGTTCGGACTATAACCTTTGATGTTGCCATAGGTAAAACGTAAAGTTGAATTAGCATCAGGAATAAAGGATTGTTGCTTCCATAATTGTTTAACTTCTATCAATGATGCCATCAACTGATTTAATTCGCCATCCCGTTTTAAATCTAATGCATCATAAGTCATCATTTCTGCTTGTAACATTTTGGCAAATTGAACCACATCATCTTTATAAGCCAATAACTTTGAAGGATCTTTATCAAGCATTTCTTTTACCCAACGCGGATCAGCTAATTTACTTTTTTTATACCATTCACCTACCAGTGCTATGTATTGGCCTTTCGACTTACTCACATTCGTAATTGAAGCTATAGATGCCAATTGGTTTGTTCCTTTAAATTCAGATGCATCAGTTAACATCTTTATTAAACCATCGGCATCTAAATTTGCATCATACGCACCAATCGGTTTTAGCATTGCCTTTTTAAAAGCTTCCTGTTGTTGAGTAATAAACTTTTTTCTTTCCTGTTTTGGTAAAGCCTCATATTGCTCTTGAAAGGTAGATAAGGTTGCTGCTGTATAGACCAATGGCGATAAACTATATATCTGATCTAACCATAAATTGCGTGAAGCTACTTTTAATAAATCATCATATAATTCATTAATACGAGGAATTAACTTACCATATTTTGCTGCCAACGCAGGGTTATTATTAATAAATTGTTGTAATTCTGCTTCTTCTTTACGCTTTTTTTCGGTTAAACCTGCGCGCTTAAATCCTTGTAACTTCCCTTTGAAGTTTTTTGTGGTGTTGGCCAAACTTTTTATACGAGCTGCATACTTTATGTTTAATGCATAATCAGTTTTACCTAAATCTTCCATTCTGCTAATTTGCCAATCAAATAAATTACTGATATAACTTAATAAAAATTGTTCGTGATAAGCATAAAATCCCGCAGGTTGATGACGATACGTTCTGCCGGGATAACCTAATATAAATACAAAATCATTTTCTTTTACTCCATTAGGATTTACTTGTAAGAACTTAGCAGGTTTGTATGGAATATTCTTTTCATTATAATCAGCCGACGAGCCATCAGGTGCTACATAAGCACGTAAAAATGCAAAGTCGCCGCTATGTCTAGGCCACACCCAATTATCCAACTCGCCTCCATAACTCCCGATACTTACAGGAGGTACATATACCAAACGTACATCTTTTAATAATTTATACCTGAATAAAACATAAGTTTTACCGGTAAACATTTCTGAAATCTCGCATTGTAATCCGGGATTTATCTTATTCTCGTCCTCCGCAATTCGTTTAATGTTTTGTGCAATTATTTTAAGCCTTGTTACCGCATCAGCTTGTTCAGTTCCTTTTAATACATCTGCCGAAACATCTTTATAACTGGCGGTAATTTTACACACCAAACCTTTTGCAGGAACTTCGGCCTGACGATTATTTGCTAAAAATCCATGCTTGATATAGTCATTTTTTACATCACTGATAGCCTGCACAAAACTAAACGCACAATGGTGGTTGGTTACCAATAAACCTTCATTGCTTAAAAAGCTTCCTGTGCATCCCCCAACCCTTACAATGGCATCAATTAAACTTACACCTTCAGGATTATATAAATCTTTGGGCGACATCTGCAAACCTGCTTTTTGAATGTCAATATTTTTCATCTCCGATAAAGGAAACATTCCTTCATCTGTTTTCTTAAAAGTATATGCACTAATAATTACTCCGGTAACAATTAATGATAAAAATAAAATCCCTTTTTTCATGTGTTAAAAAAAACGAAAATAATAAAGTATTGCTAACTAACTAAAGGTTTAACGATATATTCAATTCATACTGCATTGCTTCTAAATAATCATGTTGCGGATATACAGTATCTTCTACCTGCTTCACAATTCGAATTGGATGCAAACTGTTGGTTATAAACACAGCATCTGCTCGCTTCAATTCAACTTCACTTATTACCCTTTCTTGAATGATTACCCCCACCTGCTTCAACCTGTTTATCAAATACCTGCGCATTACCCCGTTAATAGGTCCCTCTGAAAGAGGTGTAGTAAATAAATTGTTATTATTTATCCAAAATATATTACTTGAGGTGGCTTCAATTATTCTTCCCTCTGTATTTAAAATTAATGCATCATCATAGCCATGTTGTGCGGCATATCTAGCGGCTTCAACATATAATAATGCATTACCGGTTTTGTAAGCAGCTATAGGCGAAAATGACTTTTGCATTGTCCTGTATATACAACAAGTATTAAGCACAGTAGCGGGAGTTACCCTTTCAAAAAAAGACACATCAAATTTTATTTCTTCATTACTTGGCACATAAAAACCATTACCATCGCGATAAGCTACCAACCTAACCCTGGCATCAACCAAACCCGATTTAAGTTTATCATATACCAATGCTTCAAACCTTTCCAAACGCCAATCATCAGGCAGAGGATAACCCAATTGATTCATACCTGCGGTCAGTCGTTCAAAATGCAAATCTGCTAAGCATAATCTACCGCCTTGTAAACGCATGGTTTCAAATAATAAATCTCCATAAACAAATGCACGTGATATACTCATATCGTGCGAATTAAGTTATTAAATAAACAACCTAAAAATAAAATACTGTAATTTGATAAAATAGCTACATTTGCCACGCAAAATAAACACACAAAGGCAATCAATAAATTGCCCAAATACATAACACACATGAAAGAAGTATTTATTGTTTCAGTAGCCCGCACACCAGTTGGAACATTTGGTGGAGCATTATCAGGATTTTCTGCAACTCAATTAGGTTCAATAGCCATTAAAGGTGCACTTGAAAAAGCAGGTATCGCACCCGAGTTGGTAAATGAAGTATTTATGGGAAATGTGTTAAGCGCAGGCTTAGGACAAGCCCCTGCCACACAAGCCATGATTGGTGCCGGTATTCCAAATACTGTTCCATCAACAACCATAAATAAAGTATGTGCCAGCGGAAGTAAATCAATTATGTTGGCTGCACAAAGCATTATCACCGGACAAAACGATGTAGTGGTTGCAGGCGGAATGGAAAGCATGAGCAATGTTCCTTATTATCTTGATAAAGCAAGAAATGGATACCGCTTAGGTCATGGTCAAATTCAAGACGGATTAATTAAGGATGGTTTGTGGGATGTATATAACAACTTTCACATGGGTAATGCCGGCGAATTATGCGCCACCACCCACCACATCAGCCGCGAAGAACAGGATGAATTTGCTATTCAAAGCTACACACGCGCCAAAGCAGCATTTGACAAAAAAGCATTTAATGAAATAATCCCCGTTGAAATTCCTGTTAAAGGAAAAGATCCAATCGTGTTAACCGAAGATGAACAATATACTAAAGTTAACTTCGATAAAATGAAAACCTTAAAACCTGTTTTCGATAAAAATGGTTCAATAACCGCAGCTAATGCTTCACCTTTAAGTGATGGGGCAAGTGCATTAGTATTAATGAGCGGCGATAAAGTAAAAGAATTAGGACTTAAACCATTGGCTCAAATTATCGGATTTGCTGATGCCGCACATCAACCTGAGTGGTTTACTACAGCACCTTCATTAGCCGTACCTAAAGCCCTAAAAATGGCAGGAGTAACAACTGATGAAGTTGATTATTTTGAATTTAATGAAGCCTTCGCCGTAGTAGGTATCATCAACAATAAACTATTAGGTATTGATTCGAAAAAAGTAAATGTGTATGGAGGCGCAATTGCCTTGGGACATGCGCTAGGAAGCAGCGGCTCACGTATCGTAACTACATTGACATCCGTTCTGCATAACGAAGGTGGCTCGATAGGTGCTATCGGTATTTGCAATGGTGGTGGCGGTGCATCAGCCATTGTAATTAAAAAAGTGTAATAGTTAACTTAAATTTATAAATAAAAGTCCGGTGAAAACATCGGACTTTTTTTGTGGGCGTTCCCTTAGCTTTAAATGCTAAGGTCGGGCTTTTGCTCCAATCTTTTGCCCACGCGCCGAGCAGCACTTCCAAAAGGATTTCCGCGTCAATCCCTAACGCAGAAATTTACTTCCAACCACATTTTTATTTCTTTCAATAAACTTTAACTTATAAATAAACTTATGAGTCAGTTGAAGTAAAACTACAATTCATCTATTTGTGATTCCAAGGTAATCAAACAATTTACACACAAACAATCATGATAATGATGGGCAATATAAGCTCGGGTTGATGCCTTCAAGGAAATATTGCATTCACAATTCGCAATGTCATTTACTTTACATATAAAAGTTTGTTTACATCGCTCACAAACTTTTTCATTATGTTCATCCATAACTATCCATTCATATCAAAGCACCAAAAGTAATGCATCAGTAGTATTAAATAACTGTTTAAGAACAACAATAATGGTTTTTTACTTTTGTGGTTTAATTGAACATAAAAAAAGTATTATGGCCAACATCAATTTTTCTGATACCATTGCTTAGCTAACTTGTTGTATGTTTGAATAAACATTTTATCACAAACATGAGTGATCAGTTGCACCGCCGAAATTTCTTAACTCGTTTTGCTGCTGCCATAGGAGCGGTCTTTGCACTTCCTGCGGTGTCTGCTGCCAATCGTTTGAAAAAAGGCTATCTGTCAGCCTTACAAGCCGAAAAAGTTATCCTTAAAAAAACGCCTATGGGTTTTCAATGGGATACATTAGATCCGTTTTTGTTTTGTGTACACCACGAAGATGATTTTCCTAAAGGTAATGAGCAAATGGGACCGGCATCTAGCCACTTTAAAGGACGAAATTTAGGCGACGATTTTATCATAAAAGATGGCTTCAGGATGTATCATGGAAAAGTAGTTCCGGGATTTCCGGGTCATCCTCATCGCGGATTCGAAACTATTACTATTGTACGTAAAGGTATTGTTGATCATGCCGACTCCATGGGAGCCGCAGGTAGGTATGGAAATGGTGATGTACAATGGATGACGGCAGGAAAAGGTGTGCAACATTCAGAAATGTTTCCCCTCATTAATCAAGATAAAGACAACCCGATGGAGTTGTTTCAAATTTGGTTAAATCTTCCTAAACGTAACAAAATGGTTGAACCGCATTTTAAAATGTTATGGAACGAAAAAATTCCTAAACATTTTCATAAGGATGCTAACAATCGTAAAACTTTAGTTGAAGTTATTGCAGGTAAATTAGGTAAAGAAAAAGCAGCAGCACCTCCGCCCGATTCGTGGGCTGCCGACCCTAACCATGAAGTAGCTGTATGGAATATAATAATGGATGCTAATGCTGAATGGAAACTACCAAAAACGCAAGTTGGAATTAACCGTATGTTGTATTTTTATGAAGGTGCCGACATCACCATTAATGGCGAAAAAGTTGAAGGTTATTATTCCATAGAAGTTAAACCGAATATTGAGTTAATTTTAAAAAACGGAAATAAAACTGCCGGTATTTTGATGCTACAAGGCAAACCTATTGGTGAACAGGTTATTCAATACGGACCATTTGTAATGAATACTAAGGAAGAAATTAAGCAAGCATTTGATGATTATCACCGAACACAATTCGGCGGTTGGCCATGGAGAAAATATGACCAGGTACACGACCGAACCAAAGGCCGTTTCGCTAAACATGCTGATGGTAAAATAGAATTGCCCGGAAAATAAAATGCTGAGCTAACTTATTATTTGTATAAGAATAGTTACTACTTTAATAGAGTTGGTATAGTTTGGGTTAAAAACTACCGTTTGGTAACAGTTCAAACATCCTTTTTTCTTGCAATAACAAAACAACTCCCGCCAAAAGCAATTGCTTTCTTCTGCTTGATGGCCTTTAATTCCTTATTCCAAATTTTATCTAACACCGCCGAAATAAATCCTTTGTTTTTTGAGTGCTCCTGTTTGTGTTTTTGAAGGTCGTTCGACTTTCTATTAAACCCTAAAAAGCTTGGAATGGTTCGGAACAAAAAGATTGGAATAGGCAGAATAGAAAAAATGTATGATGCATATACAATTTCAAAACCGCTGTTTCTTAAAGTTGAGCAAAGTTGGTTAACAGTATAACGTCTAAAATGTCCGGCATCAGTATCCTCGTTCGACCATAAAAATTTGAAGGCCGGAACAGTTATATATACATGACCATTATTGGAGAGAATTTGGTGAATAGATTGTAAAAATTTTATATCATCTTCAATATGTTCAACCACATCAAACAAACCAATAGACTGACAAGAATTTGGTTTAACGCCGGCATCCTCAAATGTTGAACAAATAATGTTTTTCAGGCCACGTTTTTTAGCATTTAAGGCGCCTTCTAAACCGGGTTCAATTAATATGGTTTGGATATTATTTTCTTCGAGTGCTTTAGCAACATAACCATTACCACCACCGATATCAAAAAAGGTTTTATCAGGAGAATAAATTTTTACCGCCTCCGAAATACAATTGTTTCTATGGTTAAACCAAAAACTATCTTTTTCTATTTCAAAACAATTCATATTTCCATCCTTAGGATACGAAATACCTCTGTTGTTTTTCGAAAACCATATTCCGTCTTCAAGATAGATATTATCCGCAAAATCTTTTATTTCCATAATTAACTTCTATTCAAATTAAGGTATTAACCTGCAAAAGACATATACCTGCAACATTATAATTTAGGTGTGCAATTTAAAATTAATTTCGTTGATGTAGGTTCAAAGGGTATTTAGTAGAGGTTATAGTTACTTATGCGACAGCTATTCTAATTTTATTATAAAAAAAACATAAGCTTCTACACATTGCGGTAGCCATATTTTAACTTCACATAAATTTTATCACAAGCACAAACATCGCCTACTCTTGATTTAATTGTGCACAATTACAGGGTGTAATGTTTGTAATACTGTTATTATTTACTTTCGTCCATAATCCGCAGGAATTTGTCCCCAGTCAGATGTATTCCATTTTAATATTTTAGTATCGTAATGATTATTTTGTAACCATATCACAGCTCGTTGGATGAGATCAAAAACCTTTTGATTAGCATCTGTTTTTTCATATTTAGTTTTACATCGTTTTTGTTTAACCCAAGCTATTGCATTTAAACTATCACTATAAATAATCTTTAGCTCTTTACCATTTTTCTTGTACAATGCTAAAGCATGTACAATGGCTAAAAACTCTCCGATATTATTTGTCGCTTCGTGTAGTTTAACTTCAAACAATATTTCTCTTGTACCGGTGTCAACACCACGGTATTCAGTTGGACCGGGATTAGAAATGGTTGAAGCATCAACACAAATACTATCAAGAATTGGCTCACTTTTACTAATTTCTGAAACTACGTTCCGACTTAAATTTGTTTGTGATTCTGCAAAAAGGTCAGGTAGATTATTAAATGTTGTTTTAATATCGGTTGGTAGATTATTTATTCCTGACATTGATTTACCCAACATCTGTGCCTGCTTGAAGTCTTTTGAAAACTTTACATTATTTGAGTGCTTAAATGAAATTGAATGTGAGTTTGAGGAAAGTACTTTATCCAATTGAATCCAAAGATCAACATGTTTTTTATTTTTGAACCCAATTTTTTTCCATTTCTCTAACCAACCCTTCGACAGGGTATCTATTACATAACCATTAGTCAAGTATACTGTAATATTACTTGGCTTTAAAACCTTTTTGAGTCCCTCAGTTATTCCAATAATATCCATTCTTGCATTCGTTGTATTAGAAAAACCTCCGGAAAACTCTTCCACCCTTTTTCCGTTAACACATATTACAACACCATATCCACCAGTACCAACTGTTTCATCACTATCAAGTCGCTCAGAAAAGTGGCACGATCCATGTACAAATATTTCTACTTCATTTGTCATAAATTATCAAATTTTGTTCAATTATTATATGAATAAATCTTTAAGAATTGTATAACGCCCAAAGTTATACAACCGAAAGTTTCTTTGATCTTTTACTTCAATTTAACATAAAAAGATTAGGGCAACGAAGGGTTATAACTTCATGGCATAAAACTTTAGGATTAATTTAAATTATGGTTTTCATTTTTAGTAAAAGGCAAGGTTTATAATGTTTTCATAATTAATTGTAAAGGAGAGTTCATAGACTTAAAAAAGGAAAATGATATACAAAATCCTGACTTATTTAAGCATATTGAAGAAGTAATAAGTTCATTAGGCCGATGGAAAGCTGGTAAATTAAATGATACAGAAGTTGACGCTGTGGTAATGTTAAGTTTTAAAATTAAAACGGAAAAATTAGTCATACCAAATAAACACTCAATAACTTTTAATTTGATTTTACATTACTATTGGAAAGTAAGCAAAGCTTAGTAAATTTCTATAGCTGATTAATTTTAAAATTAACCACTAACCTAAATAATCTTCGGTGTAACTATTTCGAATACTATAATATTTTCTATTCTGTTTAAACTGTATATTGTTTACCATAAAAGGTATTAAGCTTATATTTTATTTTTCAAGATTAATAAAATCTGTTCCTAAGTTATTAAGCAACATAACAGGATCCATTAGATTCAAGCCATTATTTATTCACTATAAATTGGCTATTTTCATGAAAGTATACGCCACTTAGTCTCTGAAATTTAATTTATACTATCCACCTATCATCATTATTGATGGTACTTTTTCAGGGTATGCCATTCGTAAATAAAAATATCCAATTCCCGATGTTCCTAATAATAAACTTACATTCTCAAACACTTCATTTCCTCCATTAGGATCGCTAACTCCTGATGGCCATTGCAAATGAAAATTAGCTACCCTATCAATTCCATACTTGGCAGCTTCATGTGCTTTAGCTATTAAACTTTCATCACCCATAATAATGCCTGCTGTGTGAAGTATTTCTGCGTTTCCTAAAATACCATGACATAAGCTAAAATTAGCATTTGCAGTAAATAATCCATTGGCTGTTGTTATGGCAGCAGCGTGTGCCTCTGTTAATAAAGTATTATCTTTACTAATCTGCCAAGCTCGTATATATGGTAATACCATACCCGGTGCACCATGACACCAACTTTGTGCATACTTTGGCGAGGAAAGTGCAGTTCCCGGAGCCTGTCTTAAATCAGGCCAATTCTGTACTGAAGGATTAAATAAACTTCGTTCATAGGCAATCCCATGAAATGCCATGTTTAAATAATCTTGATTACCTGTACTGTTATACAATTCAAATAATGCTAAACAAATTCCTGTATTACCATGTGAATAACCCGTTAAGGCCGAACTACCCGGCATGGTTATCCAACTGCAATAATTATTGGTATAAATTGCTTTTTGTTTAATTAATTCGCCACAACGTTCTGCCATTGCTTTTAACCAATCATACTGATTAATCCTGTGTAATCGCAATAACATTGGTATAACAGCCGCAACACCATTAATAACATCTAAATCATTATCGTGTATACTTTCATCTTTAACCGATAGTAACAAATTCCAACCGGCCTCTTCCCATGCTTTGTTATTTTTTAACTGACCAATAGTAATTAATACATCAGCCACTCCTAACTTACCATTGTAATAAGAGAAAACTTTATTTGATTTTGCTTCACTCAATACAATCAAATTGGATACTGCGCCTTGCAAACAATCACTAATCAGATTATTGTGATTAAACTCACTTAAATATGCAAGAAATAATGATATTCCTCCAATACCTCCGTATACATAAGGAGAACAACTGTTTCTTAACACTTGAAAGTTGCCATTCGCAGCACCCACCTGCGTGGTAACCCAATTGCATTTATCATCTTTCCAAATGGCATCGCGAACCAATTTTAAACCAATGTTTGTAGCTATCTCTATATATTGTTGCTCGTTGGATAATGTTTGAGGTATCTGCATATTTTATTTACTTTGAATAATGTGTTTAATGTAGACTAATTGGTAGTTAATAAATTAAATTGATAAGGATAAAAGGAGTTGTGGTTAAGATAGGAATGTTCTAAACTTAATCCTTTCTTTTTTATGAGTTCATGAATGATCGCTTCTTTTTTATCATCGCTTGAAGTTTCTGTTTCATAAAACCTGATTAAGGCTTCGGCTAATAATTCACTCCAATTCATGCCAAAACTTTTTCCATTGCCGGGGTCCTCAGCAAAACCTAACCCTGGTTGTAACTTTAAGCTAAATAATGGCACCGCTGCATTAAATGCTTGTTGGTGTTGTTTAATCAGCTCTTTAAGTACTTTTGCGGCAATACCGAAATATTTTTTTTCAATGTATAACACAGCCCCATCAGCTCTAATATAAAGTGAGGGATGATTTAAACATTTGAACATGAATGGTATCAAAGACTCGTTAAAGTTTTTGCTTAAAGTTTTTATAAATTTAGCGATATGTTCAGGTTTAACATTAAAATAAAACCTACATAACGACCCTTTTAATGAGAAGGGTTCAGCACTGTTAACATAATAAAATACCGGCTGAACATCTTTTCTTTCCTTTTTAAGTAGCACACTTACTTGCATACCCTTTTTAAGAGGTCCGTTGAGGGATTGCATAGGTTGCCACTCTTGATGAACGAGCATTTTTGAAATCCCATTTTTTTGTACCTCAACGTTACCATGATTATCAATGTTTACAACTGTCCAAAGCATATCCCATCTTTCTTGTGTTTGGTTGGCTGCCGACAATTGTTGCATAAATTCCGATCTGTCATCAGCATTTGGATTTGCATATTCATCATACCATTCTCCTTTAACATTACCGGTCATGTAAAATCCTTTATAAAAAATACCGGTTATTTCATTTAACAGATTTTCACGTTGGCGGGTTACATCGCCCGTATTTTCGCCAAACGAACTTATTGGCCCATTCCATTGTTGATAGGCATTTGCATGCGAGACATGAAATTGACGGTTACTTACATGAAATAAACTTTCATGTTCAATACTCGATTGGTTTAATATTGATTTGATGATTGATATTGTATTCATGCTCATTTTTTACTTTTTATACCGTTACGAGTTGCCATTTCAAGCACACTTTGTTTATGCGTAAATAAACTAATACATGCCGCTAATACGTCTTCGGTTAGCGGATACATTTCAGCACTATTCATATTAAATTCTACCGCAGTTTGAATTAACCTGGCACCGGCAAAATGAAGTGCTTTATTGAAAGACTCTATTGAGTTTTTATATTTGAAGCTGCTCTTTTTTGCATATAATTTCCAAAACTCAATTATTATTGGCCAGCAAGGTGATAATCTTTCATCCATACTTGTTGAAGGATTTATCTTCTTATTATGCTGATAAGGACCATCAACTGCCGACAACATTAGAATTGACATAATCAATCCACCAACATCCCATAAAGGATCACCAACATCTGCGATTTCCCAATCAATCAATTTTAATTGAGCATCTTTATTATCCCCAATAATTAAAAAGTTCATCCATTTAATATCACCATGTATTAAACTGGTAAACTCATACATACCCCTTGCATCTTTAAGCATTGCTTTATAATCAGGATTATTAATAACCCTATTAAGTACAGGTGATTGACCATTTTGATTTTGCGAATCAGGCATTCCAAAGGTTAATGCCCATGGAAGTTGCTGCTTAAAAAACCGCATACTTGGCAAACCTTTTATCTTATCCGTTAAAGGGAAATGAAATGAAGTTAATATTTCTGTTAATGTTTGTAAATATTCACCAACATTAGAATCTTGTATCCTAAAATGATGTTCTAAGTTTCGTGCATCCGGTAAAAATTCAGTAATCAACACTTCATTAGTTGTATCAAAACCATAATAGTTTGGAACAAATGCAGATAACTTTTTAAATGCAGGCTCGTTTTTTATTAGCCATAAACAAGTAGCATCTTTTTGTAATATGTACTTATTCATCTGATCAAATGCTGTTAGCTGTTTGATGAATAAATGTTTATTAGTTCCCCCATTTACCTGAAAAGTTATATTTCGTGTACGTGATTGTGAAACTGAATATGAACCATCAACAATGGCATCTAAGGTTAGACTTCCATTCTCTAACAAGTAATGATGTAAATTATCTGGTTTAAGAATAATCATATTATGTAAAAGTTAAAATAGCCACAGCAAATTGAAATCACAATTCACTGTGGCTTTTATTAAATAGCTTTTCATTTTATCAGCTACAGATTTCCTCCTAATTTTAACTGTATTAATAAAATTTAGTGCATGGTTAAGAACATGAAATTTGTGTACAAACCGTAGCCATAGTTCCTATTCCGCAACCATAACAATGAGTTTGTGCAGTAGCTGTAGTGCATCCAAGCAAGTGTGTTGCTTGACCACATGTGTACCATCCTGTTGGACCAACTGCAGGAGCTGCGGCCGGACCTGTTGTAGGTGTTGATGTTACTGTGGTGCATCCAAGCAAGTGTGTTGCTTGTCCGCAGGTGTACCATCCTGTTGGACCAACTGCAGGGGCTGCTGCCGGACCTGTTGTAGTTGTTGATGTTACTGTGGTGCATCCTAATAAATGTGTTGCTTGTCCACAAGTGTACCAGCCTGTTGGACCAACCGCAGGTGCAGCATTAGGTGTTGATGTTACTGTTGTACATCCTAATAAATGTGTTGCTTGTCCACAAGTATGCCAACCTGTTAAACCAATTACTGTTGTAGCTACAGGCGTTGAGGTTGCTGTTGTACATCCTAATAATTGTGTTGCTTGTCCGCATGTGTACCATCCTGTTGGACCAACTGCAGGGGCTGCTGCCGGACCTGTTGTAGGCGTTGAGGTTGCTGTTGTGCATCCTAATAATTGTGTTGCTTGTCCGCAAGTGTACCATCCTGTTGGACCAACTGCAGGGGCTGCATTAGGTGTTGAGGTTGCTGTTGTACATCCTAATAATTGTGTTGGTTTATAACAAGTGTACCATCCTGTTGGACCAACTGCAGGTGCAGCATTATTTGCTGTGGTTGGAGTTGAGGTTGCTGTAGTGCAGCCTAACAATTGTGTTGGCGCAAAGCAAGTATACCAGCCTGTTGGACCTAATGTTGGAGTTGCAGCAGGTGCCGTAGTTGGTGTTGAGGTAACTGTGGTGCATCCCATTAAATGTGTGGCAGGTGTACAAGTGTACCATCCGGTTTGACCAATTGGTTGTGTACAGGTATACCAGCCTGTTGGACCTAATGTTGGAGTTGCTGCAGGAACAGTAGTAGGTGTTGAGGTTACTGTGGTGCATCCCATTAAATGTGTTGCAGGTGTGCAAGTGTGCCAGCCCGTATGACCAATGGGTTGTGTGCAAGTGTACCAGCCTGTTGGACCTAAGGTTGGAGCTGCTGCCGGTGCAGTAGTAGGCGTTGAGGTTGCTGTAGTGCATCCCATTAATTGTGTTGCAGGTGTGCATGTGTGCCAGCCTGTATGACCAATTGGTTGAGTGCAAGTTTGCCAGCCTGTTACACCCGGTAAACACCATGGTGCTTGTGTAGGGCACGCGATTGCAGTAGCGCAAATCATCGTTGGAGTTGGATCTGTTTCCTCTCCGTTTGGTTTTGTTTGATTTGTTGTGTTTGACATGTTGTTAAAAGTTTAAATTGTATTGCAAATAATTGTAGGAGGCTTAATAATGAGTAGACAACTTCATGCAACAGGCGCTTAGCTTGTTAATAAAACCTATCGTTAAGTTGCAAGAATTAAGTTTAGTATACTAAATGATTATTTCATTTTGAATCCAACAGCCTTTGATTGATAATCTATAAGTATATCCATAAACAAAGCTGATATACCGCCGATGTTCATACCCTGTTGATTCATCATGTAAGCATTAGTTTCACATGCAACAAGTGTTAACCCTTGAACTGATGCCGGCATTTTTTGTGTATCAACTGTGTACATCCAAAAAGTTTGATAATATGGATCCATCAGTTGTATAGTGATTGGACTATTTGTACAGCTACAATTAATGGAGGTGCTTGACCAAGTGGGACAAACTACTGAATCGGGTAATGCAAAAGGATATATATATCCATTCGGATCACTCAAATTTATTGGGCCTCCACCTGTATCTATAAATGCAACCGAATAGTTATTTCCAGGCCAACCGGTTAGAACTCCATTTATCCAAAGATTGTTTGGCATTAAACTCATCCATTTAAAATCTCTAATTATATTGAATAGACTAAATCCACTTGGTAGTTCCTTGTGTAATGTAAGCACACTCCCGTTCGATATATGTAAATCGTTGCTATCACTAATAATACTTTCAACTGCTTCATAATTAAAAACAGCTATTGGATATTCAGTATTATAAGATAATGGGGATTGCATGGTTACATTTTCTACTACAGTTGTATTCCATGGACTTATACAACCAGTACCAAAGTTTGCTGTACGAGGACCACCTGTACATGCATAAAAAACACAGTCATTTATTGTAAAAGTTCCACCATCGGAAGTGGGAATTAATATTGGACCTTGAACAATCATTGCCGGACTTCCCCAAGGTTCGTTTCCTTCACCTAACACTTTATAATCAGGCAACCCTTCTATATCTTCATACCTTGGAATAATCAAACAAGTATTACCGGAATCAACCAACAAAATTGTATTTTGTTGTGATAACATCCCGCTAAAAGTTATATTAATGTATGCATCAAAACTATCCATTAATGAAATGGTTGATAATGGAATACTTATTTCTGTATCAGTAGTAGAAGTAAGTTTATTATTCGTTGTTTGTTGAGCAACCACATTCATCAATTCATTTTTTTGAGGATGTTTATCCAAAATATTCATGTGCAAACTATGATTGAAAGTTTGGTTAATCACAGGTGGAGTTGGTTTGGCTTTAACACCTTTAGGTTTTGATATTGGAGTTGATGAGCCGGACTGCTTGGTTGTTTTAGGAGCAGCTAACTTAGCTTTGGTTCTGGTTGGTTTGATGGTAGTAACAGGTTTAGTTGATTTAGTTTTTTTCATAAGAGGTGGGCTTAGTTATAATTAATTCAATAAGTATTTACAAGGAGAAAGGAGGAAATTAAAAGTCATACACAAATTGCATGTCACCTCCATTATTATTTTAACCATTTTATAAATAATTTGATTTAGATGAAGTATTATCACAATTAACTTACTTTATTGAAATCAAAGGAATAATTATACGCCTCAAAGAAAAAGAGTGAAAACATTCTTTTGCGTAATAGAATCGTTATATTTAATCAATCATATCATTAATCAGTGTGATAATAATATTGTATTTATAATTTAATTAGAATTAATTTACACCTATATAATGGTAACCAAATTTAAAAGGACGTGTTCGTAGCCTAACTCTGAAACCAAAATGCATGAAATCATAATTCCTTTTAAATGATAATTATTCAAACCCTTCTATTCATTCAATTTTATTTCAACCAAGCATATATCTTTATAAAATCTTTACATCATATAAATTATTTTTGACAATTGAATCAGTTAACTTTTGATTATTAATTACCTAAAAAGAACATTGCGTAAATTTCAATACCTGATGTGTATAGGAGTGGTGATATTTACCTCCATTACATGTTACATAACAATTGATGCTTCAGGATACAGAACAGTTGCCTTGATATTACTTTTATCTGTTTCTATCTTAGCCATGTTGTTTGATATTTTGCCGGTACTAAGCGCTGCTCTTTTGAGTGCTTTAATATGGAATTTCTTTTTTATCCCTCCGCTATTCACTTTTCATATCTACCATGCAGAAGATGTATTAATGTTTCTGCTATATTTTGTTATTGCTATGGTAAATGCAGTACTAAGTTTTAAAATTAGGATAGCCGAAAAGAAAAACAGAGATAAGGAAGAAAAAGAAAAAACGATCGCACTATATAACACATTATTAAATTCTTTATCCCACGAACTAAGAACACCTATTTCAACCATCATAACCGCTGTTGATACCTTAAAAGATGTGGAAGGAAGAATATCTCCTGCACAGCAACACGAAATAATGAATCAATTAGATATTGCTACTATAAGATTAAATCGTCAGGTTGAGAACCTATTAAACATGAGCCGATTGGAATCAGGAATGTTAAAATTAAATGCTGATTGGTGCGACATCAATGAATTTATTCATTCAGTTATTCATAAATGTGATATTAAGGAGCAACATCAGATTAAGTTTAGCCCGAACGAAAATTTACCACTGTTTAAATTTGATAGAGGGCTTATGGAACATGTATTAGAAAACTTGATTCATAATGCAACATATTATACACCACCACAAACCATTATTACTATAGTAACCAAACTACAAAATCAACATTTAATAATAATTGTAGAAGATAATGGCCCCGGAATACCTAAATCGGAATTACCTTATCTTTTTGACAAATTTTACCGAATCCCTCAAACAAAAGTTGGTGGTACCGGGCTTGGATTATCTATCGTTAAAGGATTTACGGAAGCCCATGGTGGAACAGTAAAAGCTGAAAATAATATAACTAAAGGGGTAAGTTTTATTATTACATTACCGATAGAATCGTCATACATAAACCATTTAAAAAATGAATAAAGCTGAGATCTTGGTTATAGATGATGAACCACAAATTAGAAAGCTGCTTGAAATTACATTACAAAGTAATGGTTATAAAGTGTGGTTGGCCGAGAATGGTAAACAAGGCATACAAATGGCTGCAATGCATCCACCTGAGTTAATTTTACTCGACCTTGGTTTACCTGACAAAAGCGGACATGAAATTCTTAAAGAACTTAGAACATGGTATAACAAATCTATAATTATTTTATCTGTACAAAATAGCGAAGTAGATATTGTTAATGCGCTCGATAATGGTGCAAGTGATTATTTGACAAAACCATTTAGAAATGCGGAATTATTGGCAAGAATAAGAGCTGCCATACGTAGTAACCAAACTACAAATAACCAAACTAAGTTATCATTTAACGAACTTGAAATTGATATTACATCTAGGGTTGTCACTAAAAATCAATTATACATTAAACTTACTGCCACTGAATTTAACTTATTAGTTTTATTAGCAAAAAATAATGGCAGGGTGCTAACTCATCAATTTATCTTAAAAGAAATATGGGGTGTAGGTGCACAATCAGAAACTCAGTATCTGCGGGTATTTATAGGCACACTCAGAAAAAAAATAGAAACAAATCCTAATCAACCGTTACACATACGCACGGAAAGTGGTATCGGTTATCGTTTCGAATAAGTTGCATCTTTATATTTTCTTTATAATACATCTTCATTAATTTACTTTTTACAAACAAGTATTAACGGAATTTTGTAGCCATAAAAATTAATATGGAACCTCCTTCATCGTTAAAACTAAAAGTGGTAAAAGGTAGAAAGGTATGCTACTTAACAACCAAAAAAGTGTATTAATCAATTTGCTCCCTATCAATACATTTATTCATAATTAATCAAAAAAAATAAAACCACTAATGAACATCCTTAATATAGGTGTAAGCCTTTTAATTAGCGCGACAGCAATCGCCCAAATATCAAATACTAAACAACCATCATTATATAATAAAACAACTTCAATCATATCAACACATGATACTAACCATTATGATAATATCACCATATCTCCTTTGGCAATTGATACCGGTAACAACGCAAACAAAGAAGATCCATTTGCACATCTTGATTTAACATGGGCAAATGGAAGCGACCGCAGAACGGAAAATATTTGGAAAGACTTAAAATATTTCACACCTAGTATTTTTATAGATATAAACTATACCTATGCATTTCACAACCCAATTGATAATACCGTTGTAGGTTCAACTGCCTTAGCCCGTAATAATGAAGTACAATTATCAGCTTTACATTTTGGTGGTGATTTTAACTATAAAAATGCCAGGGCAAGAATAATGACACAATTTGGAACACGCTCGCAGGTAGTACCTCGAAATGATTTTAGTCCATATAGAGGGCAATATCAACTTGCAAATGTTTACCGCTATTTAAGTGAAGTATATGCAGGCTATCATATTAACAAATGGCATGGAATTAATATTGATGCAGGATTATTTATGTCTTATATAGGATTAAATTCATTTTATCAGGCCGAAAATTGGGAATACCAAGCTTCATTTACATCCGACAATACACCTTGGTTTTTTAATGGAGTTCGAATGCAAATATTTCCTACAAAAGAACTAAAAATAGAACCTTGGTTAATTAATGGCTGGCAAAGTTATGGCAAGTTTAATAGCATGCCGGGCTTTGGAGGAAATATTACCTGGGCACCTAATAGTAATTTTAAAATATTAACTAATAACTACTATGGAAATGATGCTGCCGGCAATCCAAATCGAAAGAGATTTCATTCTGATAATAGCGTTCTGGTTAGATATTATCGTCAACCACATTCAAAAGGTATTACTCAAATGGCATTTTCACTAACCGCAGATATTGGGTTTGAAAGAGGAGGCGGTGTAAATGGCTTCAAAGATGGTGACAGTACCCAAGGGCCTGCACAATATTTTGCAAGTGCTATGTTCTACAACCGTTTGTGGTTTGCAAACAACAAATGTGCCATCACGGTTGGAGGAGGCATCATGACAAATCCGGGTAGATATTTGGTATTATATCCAACCGGACAGGCAAGTCCGCTGCCTAACCCGAACAACCCAACCCAAACAGAAGGTGCCTTCCCTTTTAGTGCAAATCCCGGGGATGCCTTTTCAGCATGGGACTGTTCAACAAATTTTGATTACATGCCTAACCAAAGCATTACCTTTCGCATTGAATTTGTTTACAGAAATGCTAATGTCCCTTATTTTGCCGGACCCGGTGGTGTTACATCACAAAGCGGTTATAGTACAACAACTCTTGACCCAAATTGGCAGCCTGATTTGGTTAAAAGTGAAAAACGACTCATCCTTGCGATGCTCTTTCGATTATAACTAACGAATATTTTTATAAAATAAAATATATTCGAAGTTGAGTAATTTTATCTTATAAAATATTATTTCATGTCAGAGATTTATGCAAGGAATCAACAATATAATGGCAATGTCATTAACGAGAAAGGTGAATATGAAGCATGCACTTTTGTGGGCTGCGATTTTACAAATCAAAACTTTTCAGGCTATCAATTTACTGATTGCACCTTCACCTCGTGCAACTTAAGTATGGTTAAATTACTTAAATCAGCTTGGCGAAATTGTACTTTTACAGATTGTAAAATGTTGGGCTTAAGATTTGACACCTGTAACGAAATCGGATTATCATTTTTATTTAATGGGTGTATTTTAAACCATAGTTCATTCTACTTGCTTAAAATTAAGAAAACAACTTTTAATCATTGTCAATTACATGGTACTGACTTTACTAAAACAGATCTTACAGGAAGTACATTTAATGGCTGTGATTTAACCGATGCATTATTTGATCAAACAAACTTAAGTGGAGTAAACTTCACAACTGCGTCTCATTATCGTATTAATCCTGCAAATAATATTATGGCTAAAGCTAAATTCAGTAGCAGCGGATTAGCAGGGTTATTAATGCAACATGATCTTATTATTGAATAAAATTTAGCTTTAATTTTTATTTAGCTGTAATAATCATCAAAGATGAATGTAATGAAAACTCACTTGGTTTAAATGCATTGTTATATAGCTTTCGATTATAGGTTGTATTGTTTAAAAAGGAATATCCATAATAAGAGACCAACCCACCTGAAGCTCCAACCATTAAACCTAATCCGGGGTCAGAGAAAGATAATGGAATTGATGTGATAAGAGTTATTGAACCCATGAGTAAATTAATAACTCCCCAAGTTATACGAGCTGAATAAGCAAAAGTTTTATGATACTTAAAATACCTATCTATTCCACTTACTTGATCTGTTGTTAAAACATAAATACTATCCCTGGTTACAAACAAAAAATTGTTCTCATTTACTTTATCAAAATAACCAAATAACTCAACACTATCCCGAAATAACAAACGATAAGGATTATTATCTAAAATTATGTGATAAGAATTATGCATGTAATTGTATATATACAGCTTATGTTTTTGTGCATATACCGATGACAAAAAAAGTAAAAGTGCAAGCGTAGTGAAAATGGTTCTCATTAATATAAGGATTTAGACACTTGCATGTGATATTTTTTCAAGTTTAGCCTTATCCAAAATCTTTATTTTTTTACCTTCAAGCTCAATTAATTTGTCGCCTTTAAACTCACTTAACAACCTGATAACTGTTTCTGTGGCTGTACCCACGATATTAGCAATATCTTCCCTAGGAAGGGTAATAGCAATCACATCAGGGTTTAATGAATCAGCATTAAAGGTTGTATGTAAAAACAACAATGCTTCTGCTAATCGCTCACGAACACTTTTTTGTGCTAAACTTTGCACACGTTCTTCTACTACACCTAACTCATGACTTAACGCCTTCATTAGCTCTTTACTCATAGCAGCATTTTCATCAATAATACCCAAAAAAACATGTTTTGGAATAAAGCAGGCTATGGTTTCTTCAACGCAAACAGCAGATGAAACTAATGGTTCGTCGGCTATTAAGGCACGATAGGCAATAACATCACCTGATTGAGCAAAACGAAGAATTTGTTCTTTGCCGTCGTGATTGGTTCTAACCAACTTTATTACCCCACTTACAATGCAATAAACACCTAAAGGAGTAGCACTTTCATTAAACAATAGTTCGCCTTTGCGATAAGAGGCGCACGTTTTGGAAGCCTCAACAAGGGCTGCTTGATCAGGAGTGCAGTGATTTAAAAATGCGATTTTGTTAGATTCACAAAGTTTATAATCCATATTCGCTCTGTGCATGAGAGGTTTTATTTGTTCCGTACCAAATATAATCTTTTTTTCGAGTTTCAACTCTTTTTAACGTAAGGAAGTCCATTTTGCAAAGAGATTTTCCTGAGCTACACTACGTTGCACTAAAGGTTTAACGGTAACCTGACCATCATCACCTACAGTTATTTCACAACCTATTAAATGCATAACTTCAAGCAAATACCTGTCCCAATTACCATGCCCGTAAATAACTTTTTGGGTATATTCCGACATATCCATTCCTGAAAATTGGTTCAATAATTCAAACCAATCTTCTTCAGTGTAGCCTCTTTCTTTTTTATAAGTGCGTTCATATAGCGCTTTCATAACATCATGTAAACTATACTTCAAATCACTTGCATGTAAAATTAAGATGTCAGCAATTAAAGCCGCAATCATGCCTTCAATATAAATTGACACTTTCCTTCCTTTAACACCTATTACATAACCGTCAAGCCATGTATCCCAACTTGATTCTGCCACTGAATAATGAAATCTTCCCGTATTTTGAATATGCCTTTTAAAATCATCAGCAAGGCTTTTAAAATAAGTTTCTAACGACCAAACGCCTGATTGCAGCAACATTAAATCCCCATAATAAGTAGTAACACCTTCATAAATATATCCTAATGTGCTGTAATTTTCTTTTGTAAAATCGTAAGGCAACATTGTTTGAGGACGAATACGTTTAATATTCCAAAGGTGGAACAATTCATGTGAACTGATCGCTAATAAATCATTATAAAAATCGAGTGCTGTTTGTTCTTCACTTTTTCCTAATACAATAACTGTACTGTTTAAATGCTCAACCCCATGTCGTGCAGGATATGGATGAATGATATATAAAAAATGATAGTTGACACATGGCAATTCGCCAAATACTTCGATTTGTTTGCGTGTATACAACACAGTATCTCGTTTCAGTTGCTCTAAATCAATAGTGTGTTCGCCTTGAAACCAAAAATGTAAAGTGGTTTCTTCAATATTCACTTCATCATGCTGTAAATTTGCCGAAGCTATTAATGGTGAATCTGCTAAATAATCGAAGTTTGGTGCAAATAATTGATGCTTACCTTTATGCTCTAACTGTGTGGCAATAACTACATCTTCCGGCAAATTAAAATCAATGATATATGGTTCATCAATCCTGCCCTCTACATACATAAAACAATGTACCGGATTTATATATAAATAATGTTCATCAATATAACATGCTCCGGCATCCGGCTGGTTTGCATAATATTGATATGTAATTATCACTTCATTAATATTAATTGTATTGATGCGCCAACGGTCTTTAGTAATTTTTTCAAACTGCACGGGTTCACCGTTTGATTGCTTAACTTCAAACCAACGAACATTCTTTGCGAAATTTTGCAGTTCATAGCGCCCCGGACGCCAAGCAGGTAATTGAACCTCAATAAAGTCTTGATGAATGTTAGGAATTGTAAATCGTAAACCGATAAAATGTTCAACCTCATCGGCAGGGGTAATAAGATAATGCATGTTCATGATTAAAGTTGCAATTTTTAGAATTGATTCTATAAATCAAAACCTTACATGATATATTTCTTACTTCAACAAAAATTTTACTTACATTTCATTCATTATACCTAAGCCAAATAAAGCAAAATCATATTTCACCGGGTCGTTTGCATCAAACGCTTTCAACTTATGTGTGAGTTGCATGGCACTGTTCCAATCACTTTTCCCATTTGTTAATAAGCCTAGTGTATGTGCCACCCGTAACACATGTAAATCAAGCGGACAAACAAGCTGTGCCGGTTTAATACGTGTCCATAATCCAAAATCAACTCCCTGTTTATCTTTTCTAACCATCCACCTTAAGTACATGTTCAATCGTTTGCAAGCCGACCTTTGTAAAGGGGAAGGTATGTGTTTGCGGGTGCGCTGAGGTGCGAAGGGCGAATTAAAAAATACCTGTTGAAAATTATTCAACCTAAACTCTATATTAGATTGTTTAGGTTTAACTAAAAATGCTTCCTCTAACGAATCATGCTGGTTGTACCAACTTTTAAAAAAATGAGCCGTATACAATAAATCTGTGTCATTAAAGGTACGGTGTTTAAAACCCAATAACTGTTGCAAATCGCTATCCACGTGCGATTTCATGAATTGATACGGAGCATAATCCATTCGTTGCATTAATTCCATGCTTTTTGCAATGATGGTTTTTCGTTGACCCCATGCAAATATTGCTGCATAAAAACCCGCAATTTCAATATCCTGTTTTAAAGTAAACTTATGTGGAACACTTATCGGATCATTTGCTATAAATTCCGGCTGATTGTACTCCTTAAACTTCTGATCAAGTAATTTTTTTACAGTATTAAATTGCATCATTTCTCGTTCGAAATTAATATCTTAATTTAGATTAACGGATTGTTTTTAATTAATGATAAACGCATCTTTGCTTCAACAACAAACTAAACTGTAATATGACAAAATTAAAAAGCATAATGATAGTATCAGCCATGAGTGCCGGAATGATGTTTCAGGCATGTAAAAGTGACAATAAAATTTCTGGAGACTCACATGCATTTGACTATGAAGCAGATCGTTTTGCCGATTTACAAGTATTGCGTTATGAAGTTACTGATTTCGAATCTTTATCATCACAACAAAAAGAACTTGCTTATTATTTGTATGAAGCAGCTAATGCAGGAAGAGATATCATATACGATCAAAAATATAAGCATAACCTGGCTATCAGAAAAACCTTAGAAGCACTTATTACCCAATATAATGGAATAGAAAAATCAAGTGAATGGGAGCAACTTTTGGTTTATGCCAAGCGTGTGTTTTTCTCAAATGGAATTCATCACCACTATAGCAACAGTAAATTTATTCCGGAATGCAGCTATGAGTATTTTGCAGGATTAGTAAAACAATGTGATGCATCATTACTACCATTAAACGGACAAAGTGTTGACCAATTTTTAGCTGTATTAAAACCAATTATGTTTGATCCAAAAGTTGATGCTAAAAGTGTAGACTTATCTCCAGATATTGATAATGTTAAGGCATCGGCTAATAATTTTTATGAAGGAGTAACTCAAGCCCAAGTGGAAGCATATTATAGTAGCCGAATTGATAAAAATGATGAACAACCGATTTCATGGGGATTAAACAGCAAAATGATACATGAGAATGGAGCAACAGTTGAGAAGGTTTGGAAAGTTGGTGGAATGTATACTCAAGCCATTGAAAAAATTGTGTATTGGCTTGAAAAAGCTGTAGTTGTTGCAGAAAATGAAAAACAGCACAAAGCACTTTCATTATTAATTGAATACTACAAATCAGGTGATTTAAAGAAGTGGGATGAATATAACATTGCATGGGTAGCTGATACTGAAAGTCGCCTTGATGTTGTTAACGGTTTCATTGAAGTATATGGGGATGCAATTGGTAAACGTGCGACATTTGAATCTGTTGTTTCGATGAAAGATTTGGTAGCAACAAAGAGAATTGCAAAGATTGCAGAAAATGCTCAATGGTTTGAAGACAACTCTCCGATAGCTCCTGAACATAAAAAGAAAGAAGTAAAAGGTATTACAGCTAAGGTAATTACAGTAATTCAAGAAGCCGGAGATGCATCGCCGGCTACGCCAATTGGTATTAATCTGCCTAATGCAAATTGGATTAGACAACAACATGGCTCTAAATCAGTTTCATTAGGAAATATTGGGCATGCTTATAATGTGGTTGGAAGTAAAAGTCCGATGATGCAAGAGTTTGCATTTTCGGAAGAAGAAATAGCGCGTAATAAAAAATACGGTGCAATTGCCGGCGATTTACATACGGATATGCACGAAGTTATTGGGCATGCTTCGGGAATTATAAATAAAGGAGTTGGCGACCCCGACCAAACGTTAAAAAATTATGCCAGCACTTTAGAAGAGGCACGTGCCGATTTAGTTGCATTATATTATGTATACGACCAAAAATTAGTGGATATTGGAGTGATGCCAAGCATTGAAGTAGGAAAATGTGAATACGATAACTATATAAGAAATGGATTAATAACACAACTCACAAGGATTGAACCGGGTGATAATTTAGAAGAGGCACACATGCGTAATCGTCAGTTAGTAGCTCAATGGGCTTATGAAAAAGGAAAAAGTGAAAATGTGATTGAATGGGTTAAAAAAGATGGAAAAACCTATATTAAAATTAATAATTACGAACGATTAAGAAGCTTATTCGGAGAGTTATTAAAAGAAATTCAACGCATCAAATCGGAAGGCGATTACAAAGCAGGAATGATGCTGGTTGAAACTTACGGAGTTAAAGTAAACCAAGAGTTGCTTAAGGAAGTGCGTGAGCGTTTCTTAAAATTAAATGTGGCTCCTTATAAAGGATTTATTCAACCTGTGCTTGCACCGGTTATTGAGAATGGCAAAATAATTGATGTGAAAATTACATACCCAAAATCTTTCTTGGAAAGCCAAATGGATTTAAGTAAAAAATATAGCTTTTTACCTGCTTATAATTAAACTTAACTGCTATGGATAGGATGAAACATGTTTATTACGTTTTGTTAGTTGGAATACTTTATTGTATATCCTCTAGTGCTTTTGCTCAAACTATTCGGTTTGGGGTTAAAGCCGGTGTAAATCAAAGTAAATTTACTGATTCACCCTATCCTATCAATGCAGATTATCGTTTAGGATATGTAGTTGGTTCATATTTGAGGATTGGTGCATTAGGATTATTTTTACAACCCGAAATATTGTTAAGTCAGCGAAATGCAGACTTCAGCAATGCAACAACCTCTATCAAAAATAATTTAACTTTTGTTGACGTTCCGGTGCTGGTAGGTTACAAGCTTGCCTTTTTTAGGGTAAATGGCGGCCCGAATTTTCAATATTTATTAAACTCCACTCAAAAAGGAAGCACTAAAGATCCCAATTTATCTAAAGATTCATTTAAAGATGCTATTATAGGTTACCAATTAGGTGTTGGAGCCGACGTTTGGAAACTTTCTTTTGATATCAGATTTGATGGAAGCATTGGTGATTTAGGCAAGAAAGTAACAAATGCAGCGGGTCAAAATTTTAATTACAGTACTAGGGTAAATATGTGGCAGTTCACTGTTGGTTATCGTTTATTTTAAGCTATGGAAATTGAAACATTCAGGGCATATTGTTTATCATTACCGGCAAGTGAAGAAACCATGCCGTTTGATGATGATGTATTGGTTTTTAAAGTGATGGGAAAAATGTTTGCTCTTACCTCATTTAGTAGTCCATACCAATGTAATTTAAAGTGCGACCCTGATGAAGCCATTAAATTACGCGAACAATTTGAATCAGTAAAACCGGGGTATCACATGAGTAAAGTGCATTGGAATACTGTTGAATACAATAAAGATGTTTCGGATACACATTTATTAAAAATGGTGCAGGATTCTTATCAATTAATAATAAAGAGCTTGCCAAAAAAGGTGCAGGCTGAATGGGAAAAAATAAAAAACAAAGAGAATTAAGCAGCCTTACTGTATTTATATTTCAACTGCGCCAGTTTCTCCTGAGCTTCTTTTACAGATAAAGCCAATTCACCATTATTATTGCCGGAAGGAGCATCATACATGTAGTCAACCATTATGGCTTCACAAATACTTCTTAATCCTCGAGCGCCCAATTTAAGTTCAACAGCAGTATCAACTATTAAATCAATAATATCATCATTTATAGTTAGTTTGATTCCCTCCAATTCAAACATTTTAATATATTGTTTGATTAAGGCATTTTTAGGTTCTACTAAAATCCGGTATAAAGCATCCCTATCCAATGGATTTAAATGACACAATACAGGAAGGCGTCCGATGATTTCAGGAATCAAACCAAAACTGCGTAAATCTGCAGCCGAAATATACTGCAATAAATTGGCTTCATCAGCTTTAACTCCACCTTTGGTTTTAAAACCAATGGCCTGACTTTGTAAACGTCGTGAAATCATTTTATCAATCCCTTCAAATGCACCACCACATATAAACAGGATGTTTTCGGTATTAATTTGAATCATTTTTTGATCGGGATGTTTGCGACCTCCTTGAGGAGGAACATTAGCTACAGTTCCTTCTAAAATTTTAAGTAAAGCCTGTTGAACACCCTCACCACTAACATCCCTGGTTATACTTGGGTTATCGCTCTTACGACTGATTTTATCAATTTCATCAATATAAACAATGCCCCTTTCTGCCGCAGCAACATCATAATTAGCTGATTGCAGTAACCTTGTTAAAACACTTTCCACATCTTCGCCAACATAACCTGCTTCGGTTAATACAGTAGCATCGGCAATACAAAATGGAACATGCAATAATTTTGCTAAGGTTTTAGCCAGTAAAGTTTTACCTGTTCCGGTTTCTCCAACCAATAATATGTTTGATTTTTCCAACTCAACATCCTGCGTTTTATTCTTATGCATCAAACGCTTGTAATGATTATATACAGCAACACTTAATACCTTTTTGGCATCTTCTTGTCCGATTACATACTGGTCTAAATGCTTTTTAATCTCAGCAGGTTTCAATAATTTATCTTGAAATTCAAACGTGGCAGAACCCGAACGGTTTGAGCCTTGATCTTCATTAATTATTCGATAAGCTTGGTCAACACAATTTTCACATATCAATGCATCTAAACCGGAAATTAAATATTGGGTTTGACTTTTAGGTCTTCCACAAAAGGAACAAATGTCTTCTTTTTTCTTACTCATGGCCCGCAAATATCGTAAAAAAAATAAGCTAAACACCACATGGCATTTAGCTTATTTTGAATTGACTCTAATTTTATTATTTTTTATTACGCGTCAATACGTCATCTATCATTCCATAATCTTTCGCCTCTTGAGCAGTCATCCAATAATCACGATCGCTATCATGTTCAACTTTTTCGAAAGGTTGACCGCTATGTTCGGATATTATGACATACAACTCTTTCTTTAATTTTTGAATTTCTCTGGCTGTAATTTCAATATCGCTGGCCTGACCTTGAGCTCCGCCCAGTGGTTGGTGAATCATAATTCGAGCATGAGGTAAAGCTGTTCTTTTACCTTTGGCGCCTGCACATTGTAACACTGCACCCATACTAGCTGCTAAACCTGTACAGATAGTTGCCACATCAGGATTAATCCATTGCATGGTATCGTATATTCCTAACCCTGCATAAACACTCCCTCCCGGCGAGTTAATATACATTTGAACATCCCTTCTCGCATCCATTGAATCGAGAAACAACAGTTGTGCTTGAACGATATTGGCAACATAATCATCAATTGGCATTCCCAAAAAAATAATACGATCGGCCATTAAACGCGAAAACACATCAATTTCCCTAAAGTTCATCGGGCGTTCCTCGATAACGGTTCGGGTCATGTTCTCTACTGAACTTTGTAAATAAGTATCTACTGCCATGCTGCTGATGCCTTTGTGTTTCACAGCATATTTTCTAAATTCTTTTCCGTAATCCATATTGTGCTGGTTTGTTTTGCAATTTATAAAGATGTTACGTACTTACAAGAGTTATGCCATTTCTATTTAACTGCCATGCCATACAGATGCTTCCTTGGCAGTAAAAATATATGGTTGTTTAACAGTAAGTTAGTTGTTTTTAGACAAACTTTAACTCAAAAAAAGCCGCTACGGTAAAGTAACGGCTTTGTAAATTTAATTTCCTGATGTTAATGTTTGTGGTCTTGGTTGTGTTTTGTAACCAATTTATAAAAATCTTCAGTATTAATATCTTGCTCGCTGATAGTAATTTTTGATTTAAGAACGTCGCGCACTTTTTGAGAAACAGCTAAGTTTATCATACGGCTGCGGTAGTCTTCTTTTTGCATACTTGGTTCAATAATACGTTCAAGCATCTCATCATTTAATGCCGAACCACCGTATGCACCAAACATACTTTTAGTGTAATTGATTGCGGCTTGTTTAATATCGGCTTCCTCAACCTTGGTGCCTGCTTCGCTCAATACTTTTTCTTCAAACAAGTGATTTTTTAAATATGATGCTTCTTTTTCATAATTCTCATCAATATTATCATTATTAAACTTATCACTATACCTATCAATTAACCAACGTTTTAAGAAAGCATCCGGTAATTGAATATTGTGTTTTGAAACCAAAGTATCCAGCATTTCATGTTCGAACAAATGGTCGGTTTGACTTTCAAAATATACTGATAATTCTCCCTTAATTTTCTCGCGTAATTGCTCAACACTAGTTATTACACCTTCACCATAGTAAGAATCAAACAACTCTTGGTTTAGCTCTGCTTTTTCATTGCGTTTAATTTCCTTTACTTCAACTTTAAAAGTTTTACTGATGTCGCCAACAGTTAGTTTATCAATGTTAAGTGCATGTGAAATTTCCGACTCATTTTGATCAAATAAATCAAACACATTTACTTGGATTGTAGTTCCTGTATTCAGTCCCAAAAACTGTTTTTTACTTTCTTCATGTTTAATTGATTGAATTAACACCGGAACATTATCTGTTGATACACCGCCTTCAATTGGTTCACCGTTATCTCCTAATTCAACAAAATTACCGTACACAATATCGTCTTCTCCTGCCGTATCCACTATTGTTAATTTACCGGCTTTACGTTGTATGCGTTCTACTTCATCATCTATTTCTTTTTCACTGATTACCACTTTATACTTAGTAAAAACATCTTCATTGCTAATAGCTAATTCAAACTGTGGAGCTAATCCAATATCGAATTTAAAAGTATAGTCGGCGTTTTTCGACAACTCGTCAACTTTTGAGTCTTCCGACATTACAGGCTGTCCGAGCATATTTATCTTTTCGGCATCTATAAAATCGAAAAGCCCTTTGCTGGCAATGCTATTGATAGATTCCAACAAAATTGAATTGCCAAACATTTTCTCTATCATTCCTTTCGGAACCATACCTGGTCTGAAACCCGGCACGTTTGCTTTTTTCTGATAATCTTTAATTTTTTTCTCAATCTCAGGTTGATAATCAGCACTACTGATATTAACTGAGATGGTTGCATTTAATGCATCTTTTTTATCAATTGTTACGTTCATATTCTTTTGATGTGTAAAGCAAAAAAAGACTGATTTATGGTCAGTCTTTTTCAGTTCTTCCGTGTACGGACTTCCCGTTTTTTTGTTTATCGCGGAACTTTTTTGTGCGCATGGAGGGACTCGAACCCCCACGCCTCTCGGCACCAGATCCTAAGTCTGGCACGGCTACCAATTACGCCACATGCGCATTTATTATTGTGAAGTCACAACAATAATTCCTTATAAAGGACTGCAAATGTAAATGATTAGAATGGATATGCAAATTTTTTTTCCCGGTGCTCACTTCCAACCATAATTTACCACAATATTTCCCGCTTGAAAAGCCTACATTTGTATAGTGCCTTAGGCCTATTTGTATATGCAACAAGTAATTGATACGGAAAAAGAAAATAAAGAAATTGTTAAAGCCTACAGAAATGTAATAAAGGCGTGTAAGCGTAACCTGGATAATAACGACAGAAAACAAATCAGGAAAGCATTTGAAATGGCTGTTGATGCGCATAAAAACATGCGACGTAAGTCGGGTGAACCTTACATTCTTCATCCGCTGGCAGTGGCGCAAATTTGTGCAGAAGAAATTGGGCTTGGAGCAACATCAATTATCTGCGCCCTGTTACATGATGTGGTGGAAGACACAAGCATTACATTAGATGTTATAGAACTAAATTTCGGTAATAAGGTTTCGAGAATAATTGATGGGCTAACTAAAATATCCGGCGTATTTGAGCAGCAGGATAAATCAATACAAGCTGAAAATTTTAAAAAGTTATTATTAACTTTAAGTGATGATGTAAGGGTTATTTTAATTAAGCTGGCCGACCGTTTACATAATATGCGAACGTTGGACTCTATGAGTGCAAAATCGCAATTAAAAATTGCGTCTGAAACACATTATGTGTATGCACCTTTGGCACATCGTTTAGGATTGTATGCCATTAAAACCGAGTTGGAAGACTTGGCAACTAAATATTTGGAGCCTGATAAATATAATTTTGTTAAAAATAAATTACAAGAAACAAAGGCACAACGCAACCGCTATATCAAACAGTTCATCGAGCCATTAATAGATGACTTAAATAAAGATGGCTTGAAATATGAAATTAAAGGCAGGCCCAAATCAATCCATTCCATTCTAAACAAAATGAAAAAACAAAATATACCTTTTGAAGAGGTGTATGATTTGTTTGCCATACGCATTATCATTAATGCTGCGTATGAAGATGAGAAGTCGGACTGCTGGCACGTTTATTCGGTGGTTACAAATCATTACCGACCTAACCCCGACCGACTAAGAGATTGGATAAGTACACCAAAAGCAAATGGATATGAAAGTTTGCACACTACTGTAATGGGACCGAAAGGTAAATGGGTTGAAGTGCAAATAAGAACATTAAGAATGGATGAAATTGCCGAGAAAGGTTATGCAGCACATTGGAAATATAAGGATGCAAATACAAAACAAGACATAGGTCTAGAAGAATGGTTGGCAAGGGTTCGTGAAATTCTGGAAAATCCTGAACAAAATGCACTTGATTTTTTAGACGACTTTAAAATGAATTTTTTCGCTGATGAAATTTTCTTGTTTACTCCTAAAGGTGAATTAAGAAAATTACCGGCTAATTCAACCGTGCTCGACTTTGCATTTGATGTTCACACACAACTTGGCGAAAGATGCATTGGTGGTAAAGTAAATAATAAATTAGTTCCTCTCAACCATGTTTTGTTAAATGGCGATCAGGTTGAAATCTTAACTTCAACTAAACAAACACCTAAAGAGGAATGGTTGAATTATGTGGTGACAGCGAAGGCGAAAAGTAAAATCAGAGATTGGTATAAACAAGTTAAACTTCGTGCGTCGGCCATGGGAAAAGAAATTCTGGAACGAAAATTTGCACATGAAAAAATACCTTTTACCAGCGAACATCTTCAAGAACTTATTTTCTATTTTAAATTACCATCGGTAACTGAATTATATGCTCAAGTTGCACAAGAAAAATTAGATAAAACAAGGTTACATATTGCCGAAATATTAGAAGAAGTAAAACAACAACGTTTAGATCATCAACTTGAAATTAAGCAATTAAAAGAGGCGAAGGCCTTACAAAAAAACACAACAGGTAACCTACCGAAGGAGGGCGTTATAGTTGGCGATGATACCGATTTACCGTATAGTTTCAGTAAATGTTGTAACCCCATTCCGGGTGATGACATTTTCGGATTTATAACCGTTGGTGAAGGGGTTAAAATCCATCGTACCAACTGTTCGAATGCTATAAGTTTAATGAGTAATTATGGTTACAGGGTTATTAAAGCCAGATGGGCCAATGAAGTATTCGCTAAAACACAAGCATTTCATACCCGCATCAAAGTGGAAGGTATTGATAGTGTAGGCATCGTGAGTATTATAACGGATATTATTTCAAAACAATTGCAAATTAATATGAATGCAATACAAATTGCATCAAAGTCGGGCATGTTTGAAGGTGCAATAGATTTAGAAGTGCATGATACCAACCAATTAGAAGAATTGATGAATAAAATAAAAGCATCTAGTCCACTTATTAAAGTAAGCAGAGAAGATATAATTTAATTTTTCATAGGGGTGCCAAGTGATTTGCCGGTAGTTTTAATGCTATGCCGGCACCAAGTTGTTCAATGTGAATGGCAAAATATTTATTGCCTGATTTATTAATTATGAAACCTTCATTTCCTAATAATGGCCCTGCTATTACTTTCACCTTTTCGTTAGGTTTAAAATCAATTGTAACTAATTCTTGTTCATCAAAACAGGATAATGATAGTTTAATTGCTTCAATAATTTGAGGTCGAATGGGTGTTATTTCAGTTCCAATTTTTACAAATTTTACAACCGGGTAAATACTTAGTACATCTAAAAAGGTGGTTTGATAATTGATTTGTACAAATATGTATGATTTAAAAAATGGCTCGGTAACTTTTTTCTTTCGATCGCTCCACTGTTTTATAGTAGTTTGTAATGGAAGATAATGAGCTATGCCTCGTTCGCTTAATAACTCGGCACACTTCTTCTCCATTCTTGACTTTGTATACACGGCATACCAACTCAACTCTTCTTTTAAATTCATACAGGTATTTAATTAAACAAATCTCATAAAGGCATACCACATAAACAAGGGCTATTGTAGGGCTGAAGATTGTTTTTTTAAGAAACGATAATAAATAAAAAGCATCAGTATAAAAATAGCTAACTGTAAATAAGCTACATGTTGTTGGAGCCAAGGTCCATGATGTAAAAAGTACCATTGTGCCGGAAATTCGTCGGTGGTTTTACAGCGATGAAATTTAAATGGATTAAGTGGAAACCAAACCGTGCTTATTATAAAGTTTAGGATGAAAACGATCCATATAAAGCCTTTTTGTAAAAGGTTGTACTCCTTAATATTTTCTAAAACAAACAAGGTAATAAAAACTAATAATGGAAACACTTGTCGACTTTCAGTACTAAAACTTAGCAACAAATAAAATACGGCTCCAACGAAATAAGTTGAATGAGCAAAATGTTTCTTTTTGTAAGCAAAAATACAGGCCAAAAGGAAGGCATTACCAAAATAAAAATAGTGGGCAATTGGCTGTGCAAAAAGATTTCGAGCAGCACCATCAATTAGGTTAAACAAAAATTCGCTACTATCTAAATAATAAGAAACCACGGTGAGTTTTAATTTAATGAAAGTGAGCAAAACAGCAACAATAGCCAATACTGTAGTCCAAATAGGAGGTTTAATAGCGGTGGCAGGGAAAGTATCAATCCTAAAAATATACCAAAGAATAGCCGTAAGGTAAACCATGGATGAAAACAATGCAAGTAAAGAGTGATTAAGTTGATGCTCATTTCCATTTACCCAAAAAAAATATAACGCACAAATTAAACCATTTGCAATAAGTACTATGACAAGTTTAAATCGCTTGAGAAAATTCAACCATAAAAAAACCGGCCATTCACGTTGCAAAACCAAACTTCCTGCAAACACCAATGGAACACTTGTATGAGAAAGCCAACCTGCCATCACGGCTGCTATAAAACCTACGAGGTATTGATTAATAAAACAATAATAAATTGCCAAAACAGAGGTTAAATGCAACACATCTGTATTAACGGGCAAATAGAAAAATTGCTTTAAACTGCCATAGGTTACAAACAAAAAACACATGGCTAAAAACTGATATGCAGGCTTTACAAAACCATGAAACCTAAGTATGGCTAACCAAAAGTGTGTAGCCCAGATTAACAAAAAAACATTTGCTATACGATAGAATAATACTAAACTTTCTGCTTTAACAGGAATGATGTTATCGCCCAAAAGACGATTGGCTCCAACAAATAAAAAATCAATAAAACCACGTTGAAAATAATAGGCATCAAAACGACCTGTTTGCCACATGGCATTGAATGATTCAACTTGAATAAAATGAATAGAACCGTCCCATCCTAATCCATCATAAATTATAATATGTTCACTAAAAAAGCCCAATAAAATCCAACAGGCAGTTGTAAATAAAAAAACAGAATGTTGTTTAATCAAGCGAAGCATTATAATATTTCATCAACAATATAGGCAGGCCTACTTCTTGATGATTCGAGGTTACGCCATAAATATTCACCAATAATTCCTATGGCTATCATTTGAAATGAAGAGATGAGCAGGAAAACAACCATCATGGCCGACCATCCTTCTACATCAATCCAACCGGCCAACTTAGCCACAACTACATACAATGCATACACAAAAGAAATAATTCCTAACAGCAAACCGGTAGTTGTAATCAAACGTAAAGGTGCGTAGGAGAATGAAACAAATGAATCTATAAATAACTTAATTTTCTTTTTTAGTGTCCATCTGGATTTTCCATCTTGCCTGGCACGTCGTGTATAAGGAATGGCCACATAATCATACTTTAGCCACATTAATAAATATAAGCTGTTGGTATTATTTTCTTTCATATCAACCACTTGATTTCTTAATTGCTTATCAAATAAACAATAGTCAAATCCGCCATCCGGCAGGTTAGGCATGGCAAATTTTTTAATCAATCGTTGATATTGTTGAGCGAAAATACGGGTGAAAAATCCGTCTTCTCTTTGATTACGATTTGCCACTACCAATTTTATCCCTGATTGCCAGTATTCATACATCTTTATCATCAGGTCAGGCGGGTCTTGCAAATCAGCCGAAATAACAACATTACAATCTCCTGTTGCATACTTCATTCCTGCAAGTATGGCATTATAAGAACCAAAGTTTCCACTGAGTTTAATAATACAAACCTTATGAGGATATGCTGATTTAAACGCTTGTAAGACTTGTAGTGTATTATCTTTACTTCCATCATCCACCATTACATATTCGAAACTTACATCATTTGGAAAAAGAGCTTCATTAGCTAATAATTCAGCAACCGTATGTGGAATATTTGCCTCATTAAAGTAGCAAGGGATGATAATGGAAAGTTTAGGCATGATAAAACGCTTTAATGGCTTCAATCACCTGTGAAATATCTTCATCACTTAATCCGGGATACATTGGAATACTGATACATGTTTCAGCAATTTCTTCTGCCAAAGGAAAATCACCTTTTTTATAATTTAATTCGCGATAAGCCTCTTGTAAATGAGGGGGAAGTGGGTAGTGAATTAAGGTTCCTATTCCTGAATTGTTCAAATGTTGTTGCAACAAATCGCGTTGTTTTGTGCGGATAACGAACAGATGATATACATGAGTAGTATCTGTTGCTGTATAAGGTAAAATTAAATCGCCTACACCTTGTAATCCGGTAAGGTATTTATTTGCAATAGCATTGCGTGTTTCCGACCATTCGTTTAAATATTTAAGTTTAATGCTTAAAAAACCTGCTTGTAATTCATCCAAGCGGCTATTCATTCCTTTTACTTCATTAAAATATTTTTTATTCGACCCGTAATTTCTAATGGTATTGATTTTGTGCCACAGTTTTTCGTCATTAGTAGTGGTAGCACCTGCATCGCCATAAGCCCCTAAATTTTTCCCGGGGTAAAAACTTGTAGCGTTAATATGTCCGAAACTTCCTGTTATTTTTCCTTGGTGTCGCGCGCCTTGCGACTGCGCATTATCTTCAATAACAAACAGTCCATGACGATTAGCGATATCCATAATTACACTCATTTCACAACATTGGCCGTATAAATGAACAGGTATGATAGCTTTGGTTCTCGGTGTTATAGCTGCTTCAATAAGACTGGGATTGATATTGTATGTTCGAATATCAGGTTCAACGGGAATTGGTTTTGCTCCAACGAAACTAACAGCAAGCCAAGTAGCGATATAAGTATTTGAAGGTACGATAACTTCATCCCCTTCTTTAATGTTTAATGCTTTCAGAGCTATAATTATCGCATCAAGACCATTAGCTACTCCATTACAATATTTGGTTTCACAAAAATTTGCAAAGTTGTGCTCGAAAGCTTTAACCTGATCCCCTAATATATACCAACCTTTATCAATAAATGCATTAAAATTATCCTTCAGCTCGTTCTTTACAACGGCATTCATTTGATTAAAACTAAGGAATGGAATCATGTACGAATTATTTAAGCAACGAAAATAACAAAATTAAGCCAATATTATTGAGGCAGTTTATGTTTTAAATTGCTTAGGATTTGAGGTAAATCCCATTTAATTTTTTGTTTAAAATTATCAGTTCTGTGAACACAATTTTCAACAGCACAAATGCTGCATGAGTTTGGAACGCAAGGGTCAGGGTGAATAAATAATTCTACCCTTCGGTCAAAAGTTTCATTTAACAAATCTTCAATTTCCTTTAATGTTTCATGCGTATCTTTCAGATTATTATACCATGGTAGAGTTACATGACAATCGATATGGTAGTGCGCTCCATATTGAAGAATACGTAAATTATGAACATCAATCCAATTGGGTTTTCTATGTTCACTCAACACTTGAAGCACTTTATTTAACACATCTACATCAGCTTCATCCATTAATCCGGCAAGCGATCGCCTCACCAATTTATAACCTGCATGAATAATAATTAATCCGAAAATGATAGCCAGTAAGGCATCAATCCACCATAAACCGGTTAGTTTCATTGCTAACATTCCAATAACTAACCCCACACTACTCCAAGTGTCGGTTTGAAGGTGTTTACCATCAGCCACTAAGGCTAGTGACCCAATTCTTTTACCTGTTTTAATAAGGATCTGTCCTAAAATAAAATTCAAACCTCCTGCGGTAATTCCTAGAATCATGCCCAAGTTAACACTGCTCACTTGATAAGGATGAAACAAATCAGTACCTGCTTTAATCATTATGGCTACACCGCCAATTAATATTAAGCCCCCTTCAAATCCTGCCGAAATAAATTCAATTTTACCATGACCATAAGGGTGGTCAATATCTTTGGGTTTTAAAGCTACTGATAAACTATACAATGCAAAACTTCCGGCAGCTATATTAATTAACGACTCAATTGCATCGCTTAAAATGGCATTTGATTCAGTAATAAAAAATGCAAAAAATTTGATTCCCATGATGCATACCCCTGCAACTAAAACAAAGCGCATGATGAGGATTGGAGAAGTGGGTGTTGACATGAAAGTACTATTAAAGTGGGTAGAAACAAAGGTAATCATAAAAAAACAAAGGCCACGCATGTAAACATGCATGGCCTTCGAGTATTAAGGTTATTGTTTATTATTCAATAATCATTTTTCTTGTCACTTTATAGTCACCTGCTTCAACTGTATAAAAATATATACCGGCTTCTGCTTGAGGCAATGAAACTTCAAACTGATTGATACCTGTTGCATTATTTTCGTAAGAACGGGTATAAATTGTTTGTCCCATTAAATTAGTAACTGAAATAGTTACATCGGTTGAACGCTTCAACAATACAGGGATTGTAGTTGTTCCTTTAAATGGATTCGGATAGTTTTGGTTGATTTCAAACAAATCATTGCTTCTTTCAATTAACCCAACTTTGTTATTTAAAATTTGATCCACCGGAATTGATAATGAATAAATACCGAATACTTCTTGATTATCGTTAGCTACTTGTGAACCCGGAGTTGATTTATTTAAATAAGTTACCACTAAATTAGTTCCTACGAATTTAGCCATAGTTGGATAAACTTCTTCGCGGTTAAAACTAATCCAAGAAGTTAAATTCACAGGATAACTCCATGTAAGTCCGTTATCACTTGAATAAGTTACCAATAAATCACGGAAGTTAACACCTTGTCCGTTGTCATCTGTTGGAATTAATGATGAATACACTACAAAGATTCTTCCGGATGCGTCAATACCTGCTGATGGCCAAGTTGAGTTAGATATACCATAACGATTCGCTGCATCAAAAGAAGAATTACCAATGGCAGAATCGTTAACGGTTGGTCCGATTGCGGTAGCGATAATACGCAAGCCTGAGTCTGCTAAATTTTCATTCCAATAGATAATACCATCATTCACCCCTCCAATTCCGCGAGCCCACGAGAAGGTATAAGAAGCGTCATTTGTAATTGAATCACTTATACGGGCCATACCGCTCCACACGTGTGCTTTTCCATTTGGGTCAAGCATTACATGAACACTTCCATTATTAACTGTACGTTGTAAAATAGTGTCTTTGTCAAACACATATTGGCTATCAAAAGTATCTAATACAGTTCTAGTCCAATTTGCGCCATTATCAGAAGATTTCCATAATACCAAGCTGGTGAAAACGCCACCCATTACAATCGCTACATTATTTCCATTGGCATCAATAGAATAATTATCAGTTGAACCTTCTTGTAATAAATTGTTATCGTATCCCGGTAAAGTTCTATCTTGATCAACCCACTGATTAGTAGTTAAATCATAACGTGAATAAACCATAGGAGCACGCACACCATTTTTAACCACAAAGTTTGGTTGATTATTAGATGAATCTTGATAATTTGCTACTACTATTAAGTAGTTACCTGAAATAGCAGTTCTAGGCCATAATTGGCTGGTTGTATTTGCAGGAGGAGTAAAAACTGTGTTTGAAGTCCAAGTATTACTACCAATAGAAGCATTTGTGTTAAACACTAAACCACCTGAACGGCCGCTTGTATCAACACGATGCGACATGATAATTTCCTTGTCATTTGTATTGGCAAGTGCCGGGAAACCTGCACGAAAAGCTTCAAGTCTTAAACCGTTAGGTGTTGAAATCCAGCTATTGCCATTAAAGTGATTATAACCTGAACCGCGACTTAAAAAACCGTTCACACCATTATCAGTGGAAGCTGTCCAAGTTAAGGAGATTTTACCATCAGGATAATATATTATTCTGCGGTAAGGAGCGCCATTTGTTTGGTTGATAACGAAGGTGGTACCCACTTGATCATTGATGGCACGACCTGCTTTTTTGTTTAACGGCGGAGTTACCACCTTCACTTTGTTTCCTACAACGGTTTGGTTTTGATCTGTCAGAACCTCGTTCTTCGTTGTACCCTGCGATGTTGCGCCAGGTGCGGCAGGTGTTTGAGGCACCTGTGCATTAACTGCAAAGCTTGCAGCGATTAAACTTAAGAAGTAGATTTTTTTCATTGGTAATTGTTTATGTTTTTTATCTAAAAATCAAATGTAGTAACTTTCGGGTAAAAGTGTTAAGAAAAATTTAACACCTCCTTGAAATTTGACTAACAAACTATTAACCCCTATAACTTAAAGTTAATTAAACGATTGTAACACCATATTTTTCAACACTATTTGATACTGTTTACAGATAAAATTACTTTCGGTGATTCGAATTATTAGATTCACTTATGCCGCAATTTTCGCATTTACACGTACATACTCAATTTTCTTTGTTGGATGGTGCCGCCGATATTAGTAAACTCTATCAGAAGGCCATTAATAACCAAATGCCCGGCATGGCCATCACTGATCATGGCAACATGTTTGGTGTATTTAAGTTTGTGGCTGAGGCTTATAAACATAAAGGTGAAAATGGGAAACCTAAAGTGAAGCCTATTGTTGGTTGTGAGTTTTATGTGGTGGAGGATATGTTTAAAAGAACATTTACCAAAGAAGATAAGGATAAACGTTATCATCAATTATTATTAGCTAAAAACGAAGAAGGATACAAAAACCTAATAAAATTATGTTCTGCAGGTTATTTAGACGGCTTGTATGGGAAATACCCTAGAATTGACAAAGTTTTAATAGAAAAATACCATAAAGGGTTAATAGCTACAACATGTTGTATTGGCGCAATGGTGCCTAAAGCCATTTTACGTCAGGGTGAAGATGCCGCAGAAAAGGAGTTTAAGTGGTGGTTGGATTTATTTGGTGAAGATTATTATGTTGAATTGCAACGCCATGATATACCGGACCAAATTAAGGTAAATGATGTATTGATAAAGTTTGCACATAAATATCAAGTTCCAATAATTGCATCTAATGATTCGCATTATGTTGACCAAGCAGATGCGAATGCTCATGATATTTTATTGTGCATCAATACAGGCGAAAAGCAGAGTACGCCAACCATGAAGGATTTTAGTGATGATGACACTTTTGTAAAAGGTAAACGCTTTGCATTTGCTAATGACCAATTTTATTTTAAAACAACCGAAGAGATGTCAGCACTGTTTCACGATATACCGGAAGCTATTGACAACACTAATCAGATTGTAGATAAAGTAGAATATTTAGACCTTAAACGTGATATATTATTGCCAAATTTCCCATTACCGGAAGGTTTTACCGAACAGATTGATTATTTAGAACACCTTACATGGGAAGGAGCTAAGGGGCGTTACAATGAAATTACTGCCGAAATTGAGGAACGATTAAAATTTGAATTACACACCATTAGAACCATGGGGTTTGCAGGATATTTTTTAATTGTATCTGATTTTATTAAAGCAGGCCGAGACTTAGGCGTTTTTGTAGGTCCGGGCCGAGGTTCGGCTGCAGGAAGTGCAGTTGCCTATTGTATTGGTATCACTAATATTGACCCTATTAAATATGATTTGCTATTTGAAAGGTTCTTAAACCCCGACCGTAAGTCGATGCCCGATATTGATACCGACTTTGATGATGAAGGCAGACAGAAAGTAATTGATTATGTAGTAGAAAAATATGGCAAAAATCAGGTTGCTCAAATTGTTACTTATGGCAGTATGGCCGCTAAAATGAGCATTAAGGATGTGGCGCGCGTACTTGATTTACCATTACCTGAAAGTAATATGCTCGCTAAACTTGTTCCCGAAAAACCTGGAATATCTTTAGACAGGGTTTTAAAAGCTCCGTTGGAAGGTGAAAAAAGTTTAAAAGATAAAGAGGGTTTACAAACTGAGGACATTGATAATGTTAAGAAGTTGCGTGAATTTTATCATGGCAATGATTTAAAATCTACCGTATTAAAAGAGGCACTCATTTTAGAAGGTTCGGTGCGCGGAACCGGCGTGCATGCTGCAGGAATTATTATTGCACCTCAAGATTTAACTGATTTAATCCCTGTGGCCGTTGCTAAAGATTCTGATTTATTATTAACCCAATACGATGGTAAGGTAATTGAAGATGCAGGGGTTATTAAAATGGATTTTTTAGGGTTGAAAAACTTAACCATCATCCGCGACGCACTTGAACTGATTGAAAAAAAACATGGTGTCAAACTTAATATTGATGCTATTCCTTTAGATGATAGCGAAACATTAGCCTTATTTGCAAGAGGAGAAACAAATGGCACTTTTCAATTTGAAAGTGCAGGCATGCAAAAGTATTTAAAGGAACTGAAACCCGATCGTTTTGAAGATTTAATTGCAATGAATGCCCTGTATCGTCCGGGACCTTTGGCATATATTCCAAACTATATAAACCGTAAGCACGGAAAAGAGGAAGTGGTGTTTGATTTAGCCGATATGGAAGAGCACTTAAAAGACACCTACGGAATTACCGTGTATCAAGAACAGGTGATGCTATTGTCGCAGAAGTTGGCTGATTTTACCAAAGGTGATGCGGATGTTTTAAGGAAGGCCATGGGTAAAAAAGACCGTAAAACCTTGGATAAACTAAAACCTCAATTTATAGAAAATGCCTCTAAAAAAGGTCATGATGCTAAAGTACTAGAAAAAGTATGGACTGACTGGGAGGCTTTTGCGTCTTATGCATTTAACAAATCGCATTCCACATGTTATGCATTTGTAGCTTTTCAAACCGGCTATTTAAAGGCACATTATCCTCGTGAATATATGTGCGCACTGCTTACCAATAACCAAAGTAATATTGATAAGGTTACTTTTTTTATGGAAGAGTGCAAACGAATGGGAATTAATGTGCTTGGTCCTGATGTTAACGAATCAGAGGTAGATTTTGCAGTAAATAAAAATGGTGAAATTCGCTTTGGTTTAGGCGCCATTAAAGGCGTTGGTGAATCGGCAGTTGAAGAAATAATTAAAGAAAGAGAATTAAATGGACCATATACCAGCATTTTCGACTTAACTAAAAGAGTTAACCTGCGTGCCGTAAATAAAAAAACTTTAGAAGGTTTGGCTTATGGAGGCGCATTTGATGGATTCATGCAAACACATCGAGCTCAATATTTTTATGCATCTAATACCGACGAGCCTAATTTGTTAGAAAAAGCCATTCGTTTTGCCAATAATGCCCAAGCACAAGAATCTGCTAATCAACAATCGTTGTTTGGTGGATCAACAACAGTTACCCTCACAGAACCGGCTATTCCTGCTTGCGAACCTTGGGGACTAATGGAAAAACTTCGTAAAGAAAAAGAAGTACTGGGCATGTACCTTAGTGGCCATCCATTAGATGATTACAAATTGGAGTTTAATAATTTTGTGAGTACCCATATCAGTGCAATACATGAGAAAAAAAATACAGAAATAAGTATTGCAGGAATCGTTATTGACAACTATGAAAAAACAAGTCAAAAAAACAATAAACAATACGGAGGATTTACCTTAGAAGATTATACCGGACAAACTAAAATTATGCTTTGGAGTGAAGATTATTTAAAGTTCAAACATCTGATTGGTCAAGGCCAAATGTTATACATTAAAGGAATAATGAAACCTAGGTTTAATAATGAAGAAGAATATGAACTTAAGGTGAACAGCATTATACTCCTGTCGGAAGTAAGAGACAAACTTTTGAAAAGTGTTTTGGTACAAATAAAAACAGCCAAAGTAAACAACAATTTTTTACAACAATTTCAACAGCTATTAGAAAGTAATAAAGGTGAGGCATTGCTTAAACTTATGTTGGTTGATGATGAGCAAAAGCTATTTGTTGATTCAACCGCACGACGATATCGCATCAGCCTGAATAATGAAACCTTACAGCAGTTAGAAGAAATGGATATTGAGTATAAGATTAATGCATAACGAAAAGTTATGTTAAGCATAACTGACAAAACAGATACTATTTAAAAGTTTGGAATTATTGTTGAATATTGCAACCTGAAATAATTAAATATAAAATATTATGGCAATAGAAATTAATGACAGCAATTTTGAAGAGATTGTTTTAAAAAGTGACAAACCTGTATTAGTTGATTTTTGGGCTGAATGGTGCGGACCATGCAGAATGGTTGGACCTGTAGTAGATGAAATCGCAAATGAATATAATGGTAAAGCTATAGTTGGGAAAGTTGACGTAGATAACAATCCGGTTATTTCCAGTCATTACGGTATTATGAGCATTCCTGCCTTGTTGTTTTTTAAGAATGGTGAGGTAGTTGACAAACAAGTAGGTGCAGTACCAAAACACGTTTTGGTTAATAAACTTGAAGCACAAATGGCTTAACTCAAGGCATAATCAATAAAAGAAAAGCCGTTGCGTTGCAACGGCTTTTTCTTTGACTCAACTTTACACGATGAAGTGTATTATTTTATGGTATCCGACTGAAATTTCTTTACAATTTCAGCAGGCTCAACACCTAAATTTTCAATAGACAATTTGGCTTCTTCTGCCAATTCACCTGTCGGATATTTCGCAATTACCTCTTGATATGCTGCTTTAGCCGCAGAAATATCTTTTAAATGATTCTCCAATACAAATCCCTTAAGCAATAATGCATCTTCAGCTAAAGGATGTTGGGGATAGGTTGTGGTAATGCGCTCAAACAAAACTATAGATTGGCGATGTAAGGATGAATCGCCGGTTTCTTGAGCCAAGGCACCAAGATTTTGTGCCGCCTTAAACAAAAAGTCAGGACTATGTTCATCGTCGGGATATTTTTCGGCAAATTGAAGGTAGGCATCTTTTCTGGCCTGCAAAGTTGCTGCATCAAACAAACTATCCTGCTTTTCTAATTGATCAATTTCTTTTAAAGCATTTTCTTTTGGCGAACCGCAGGAAGCAATCACCAAAACCATTAACATTGTATTAATTAATTTATTCATGTGTTTATAAGTTATTTTAATTGATATTGTCCTGTTCTTAACATAACTAAAGTGCAAGCCCTAACAACCAAAATTCCATTCACTTCAAGTTGCTTTTCGAATATTTCATTTTCAGTACCGGGATTGAAGATTACCCTAACCGGTTTTAAGTCAATAATTTGTTCGTAGTATTGTGGCTGTAAGTCTTTACCAATATATAACGTTACTGTCTCAACATCTGCTTCCGGCCATTGTTGCTGAATTGGCATATCATCAATAACCCCCTTTTTAACCCCGAATAACCAAACACGATAACCATATAACTTTAGCATATTCGCCGCTTTGTAGGCATACCTTTCAGGGTTTGGGCTTGCGCCAACAACAACATTAATTGCCGATATAATTGACATACACGCAAGGTATATGTTACAATTGATTTAAAGTATTCAGGTTGTCCACTTAATGTTTACTACACTGCATCAGGTGTACACTTAAAGAATATGCAATGTTTTATTATTTTCGCCGTGAATATTACAAATCACATGAAGATTTCTTATCACTGGCTTAATGAACTAATTAATACCCAACTTTCTGTTGAAGAAATAGCAAAGTTATTAACGAATACCGGACTTGAGGTTGAACATACGGAGGAATTTAATAGCATTCCGGGCGGACTAAAAGATATTGTAGTAGGAAAGGTTATTACTTGTGATAAACATCCAAATGCAGATAAACTTAAAGTAACAACGGTTGATATTGGAGAATCAGCGCCATTACATATTGTTTGCGGCGCACCTAATGTTGCTGCAGGACAAAAAGTACTGATTGCTAAAGTTGGGGCATGGGTGCATCCTACCAAAGGAGAACCATTTGAAATAAAAAAATCAAAAATAAGGGGCGAACTTAGCGAAGGGATGATTTGTGCAGAAGATGAATTGAGTTTAGGAGAAAGCCATGATGGCATTTTAGTTTTACCTGAACATTACGAAATAGGGAAACCTGCATCAGATTATTTTGAAAACTACAGCGATTATTTAATAGAAATTGGATTAACAGCTAACCGCGGCGATGCAGCTTCACATTTAGGTGTTGCACGTGATATAAGAGCTGTTACCAAATTACCGATTATACTGCCTGCCACCACCATTCCGGTGCATAATGATGAACCAATAAAGGTGATTATTGAAGATACCGATTGTATAAGGTATAGTGGTATCGTAATGAAAAATATTCACGTAAAAGAGTCGCCAGCTTGGTTACAAAATAAATTAAAGGTTATAGGCATTGCCTCAATAAATAACGTTGTTGATGCCACTAATTATGTTATGCATGAGTTAGGTCAACCGCTTCATGCTTTTGATGTTGATGCTATTAATGGCAATAAAATTATTGTTAAAAAAGTAGCTCCACAAACCTTGTTTACTACACTCGATAAAACTGAACGTAAACTAAGCGGAACTGAGTGTATGATTTGTGATGATACAAAACCATTAGCTATAGGTGGAGTTTTTGGAGGATTACATTCAGGCATTCAAGGTAAAACCTCATCTATTTTTATTGAGAGTGCAACTTTTATTCCTGCATCTGTAAGGAAAACAGCGAAAGCTCACGGATTAAGCACTGATGCTGCATTTAGATATGAAAGAGGTACTGATATTGAAATGACCATTCCGGCATTGGCAAGGGTTGTGCAATTGATAAATGAAATTGCGGGAGGTGAAGTATGCAGTAAATTGATTGATGTTTATCCAAATCCGATAGCCAAAACTGAAATTACCTTTTCGTTTGATCGCTTTGCCCAACTAATTGGTAAACAAATTCCTGTTGATGAAGTTAAGGCCATTCTACTTGCACTTGATTTCGAAATCACCGGTGAAACAACAGAAGAACTTAAACTCTTAGTACCATTATACCGAACTGATGTCACTCGTTTTGCTGATGTAGCAGAAGAATTGTTACGCATTTACGGTTTAAATAATATTGCAATACCCGAACATATCACTATTTCTGTAAGCAATAGTGAAGAAGATAAACAATTCGCTATTAGGAATAAAGTGAGTGATTGGTTAAGTAATAATGGTTTTTTAGAATGTGTAAATAATAGTTTAACTAAGAGTGCCTACTACAGTGAAGATCAGCAAACAGAAGCGGTTAAAATGCTAAATCCATTAAGTGCTGATTTAGATATGATGAGGATGAGTTTGCAATATCAACTTTTAGAAGTTTTGCAATACAATAAAAACCGAAAAGCAGGTAATTTAAAAGTTTATGAGTTTGGTAAAACTTATGCTAAAACAAATACAGGTTATAACGAACAACAACATTTAGCTGTGGTATGTTGCGGAGGCTTATATGATGAGCATTGGCTTGAACAACCTAAACCTACAACCTACTACACTTTAAAAGCGATAGTTGAAAAAGTTTTATTACAATGTGGTATAAAAAAATGGGAAACTCAATATCAACTTCAAGGAAATCTTGCATTTGAAACTGTTTATGCGTTGCAAAATAAAACTATAGTTACTTTCGGTGCTGTGGATGCTAAGGTTGCAAAAAATTTCGATTTGAACGATGAGGTTTGGTTTGCTGATTTTAATTGGGATACGGTATTAGCCTTGCATCAACAATATCAGGTGAAAATTAAACCTATTGCAGCATTTCCTTCGGTTAGAAGAGATTTAGCATTGATCGTAGATGCTCAGGTACAATATTCAGATATCGAAAAATTGGCTCGTAAAACTGAACAACAATTATTGAAGGAAATAAATGTATTCGATGTATATACGGGTGATAAAATTGCTGAAGGAAAAAAATCCTATGCCATAAGTTTTATTCTTCAAGATAATGAGAAAACCTTAACTGATGAGGTTATAGATGCTACTATGAAAAAGCTTTTACAGCAGTTTCAAACAGCCTTGGGTGCAACCTTACGTTAATCAAGCGCGGTTTTAGCATACAATTAATATCAAGCAGCTAGTTTTAAAACTTACGTTTAAGTCGTTAGGTTTAATCAAACAATATCGAAACGGCTGTTAATAATGCTTGTGAATGCAATAAATAAAAAAAGAGACTACCGTTATGATAGTCTCTTTTTTGTTCTAAAATAATCTTTATTGACCTTGTGCCAGAGAAAATCCCGGTTTATCACCGTATTGACGAAGCACTTCATAAGAAGGCACGTACAAATGATCGGATAAATTAGCCAAGAAGGCAAAAATTTCGCGTGGATTGGTTTCACCTTCAACCCTAACCCTGTAGTGGTTTACACATTCGGTAAATACCGAACCGGTAGGCCAAACCATTGTACCACGATTACTAATCATAGTAAGTTTAAGAGAAGATGGAACAACAGGACCAATTAAGTTGGCCAGCTCTTCACCATTCAATGCACTTTCTATAAAAACATCCACACCAATAATTTTCTTTTCAGTCGTATCAGCGCTAACCATCATTTTTTGTCCTGCCGGCGCTTGTGGTTTTTTAAATATACTTACACCCTCTACTGCTTCACGTGGTTTAGAAAACTGTGGTTGTTTACCAAGATTTGCGATAATTGCATCTGCAAATGCTGTTGTACCAACTGAAGGGATAGTTCTATCTCCAAAATCACCGGTGTGTACACCTTGCTCTAAAGTATAGCGCAGCGCATTTTCGATATTTGCTGCATGTTTAACAAAACCCAAATACCTAAGCATCATCAACCCACTTAATAAAAGTGATGTTGGATTTGCAACACCTTTTCCTGTAATATCAGGAGCGGTTCCATGCACTGCTTCAAAAATACTAATGTTATCGCCAACGTTTGCAGAAGGAGCAAAACCTAAACCTCCTACTAAACCTGCACATAAATCGCTCATGATATCACCTTGCAAGTTGGTTAACACCACCACTTGAAATTCTTGTGGTCGAGCTACTAGTTTCATAGCTAAGTCATCAACTATAATGTCATTCGATTGAATTTCCGGATATTCAGTGGCTACTCGTTGGAAAGTTTCAAGGAACATTCCGTCTGTAATCTTCATGATATTGGCTTTATGCGCACAGGTAACCTTGGTAAATCCTTCTTTACGTGCCATTTCAAAAGCAAAACGAATAACTTGCTCTGAGCCGGGACGAGTGATAATACGTCGGCAAATCGCTACATCATGTGTATTTAAATGCTCAATTCCACCATAAGTGCCTTCAATATTTTCGCGTACAATAGTGATATCTACCGGAATACCTGCCCTGCTAAACACTGTATCAACTCCGGGTAAACTTTGGAAATGACGACGATTAGCATAAGTACTCCATGTTTTACGAGCCGTAACATTAATAGATTTCATCCCCTTTCCTTTGGGTGTTTCCATCGGACCTTTAAATAAAATACCGTTGTGTTCAACACTTTCTTTCGCAGCGGGTGTCATACCTGTTCCGAATCCTTGTTCGAAAAATGTTTTTCCCATGTCAATAAATTCATATTCGAGGGGAACTTGTGCGGCATTAAACACACTTAAAACAGCGTCCATAATTTCCGGACCTATACCGTCGCCTTTGGCTACTGATATTTTAATCGGTTGTGACATATCGTATTTTTTTGATGCGGCAAATATTGTGTTTAACGGTCAATTAAACAACCATTAAATATTGAATTATTATGAGGTTTGAAAGGTATTTGCACAACAATAATACCTAGGTAAAGTTTTAATTAAATTGTATAATTTACCGGTTATAGGTATTGAAGTAAATTACCTACTGTAGAATATCAGGTGCATCTATAAATAAATATGGTATGTATCATTTTACCACAAAATGAATCAGTAAGTTAAGTTTTGAAGCCTCAAATAAACTCATCAACGAAGGTTCAATTGCTTATGTTTGTGTGGCGTATGTCATTGCATCATATTTTTCAGTTAATTGCTAAAGGCGAAGGTGAAACATTAGATTTTAAAAAAACGATTTCAAGTGCTTCAAAAATCGCAAAAACTTTAGCAGCTTTTTCAAATCATAAAGGTGGTACCTTATTGGTAGGAGTAAATGACAATGGTACGATTAGCGGCGTAAGAAGTGAAGATGAAAAATATATGCTTGAACTAGCAGGAGCGTTTTTCTGTAAGCCCGAAGTAAAGATAGACTGGGTTGAATGGGAACTTGGTGATAAAACGATTATCGAAGCAATTATTCAAGAAGGCACAAACAAACCTTATCATGCAAAAGATGAAGATGGGAAATGGTGGGTTCATATCAGGGTAAAAGATAAAAGTTTACTGGCGAGTAAAATTGTTGTTGATGTACTTAAAAGAACTACTCAACAAAAAAATACTTTGATTAAATACAGCAAACACGAAGAAGGTTTATTGCATTATCTTGGTCAAAACGAAAAAATCACTTTGAAGCAAACCTGCAAATTGTTGAATATTTCAAAATGGAGGGCACAGCGCATGCTAATAAACCTTGTGAGTTCGGGAGTTATTCGCAACCATACAACTGAAAAGGAAGAATACTTTACATTAAGCTGAAGCCTTAACCTCAATTACACTTAAACTAATAGCAGTCCAAAAAATACCCGGTAAAATGCACCATATCAAGCCATGTAACCAAAAACCGGAGAATGTATCCAGCCAGGCAATTTCCGGATTATTGTTTTTGTAACGAACCGGTACTATCGAACCTTGTTTTTGTGGTTGGCCTTCGGGACCTCTAAAAGCATAAAATTTTTCATTAACCATAAATCGTATTTCGGCACTTATGGTTGAACCAAAATCACTTTGGTTAATGCCATGTACGTTGTTTTCTGTTACCATACCTATGGTTGATGAAGTATCATCCATTTGCCAAAGTTTGATGCATAAAAATACACCAAGAATGATAACCAATCCGGCGAAAAAAATAAGTCCTTTTATTAATGCAGATTGAACAGTAATCAATTTAAACGAAATGGCGCTAACAGATGAAACAACGGAATTTTAACTTCAAACAGTTTTCCATCCATTTGTCGCTCCATTAGGTACGTACCATGCATAGTTCCTATTTCTGATTGAATGGCGCAGCCTGAAACATATTGATGCGACTCACCCGGTTCAAGTACTGGTTGCAAACCAACTACGCCCTCTCCTTCTACTTCCGATTTAGCAATATTTAAATCATTGATATACCAATGTCGTCTGAGCAGCTTTAAAGTGTATTCACCATTATTTTTTATAGTTATTCGATAAGCGAACAAATGCTCCTTTACAGGAGAATTCAACTCTGTATTTTGGTAGGCTACCTCAACCGAAATGCTAACATCATGTGTAACTGCTTTTGGCATAATAAAACTATAACACCCGAATTAATAAAAAGTTAGATGTAATTCCAAGATTAAATTTACTAATAATTTAAAAATGACAATTCCGCTAACTATTAATTAATAGCTCGTTTATATTTTGATAATAAAGTTGTTGTTGTTTTGAAACTCAGAAAAACCAATCCTTAATGAATAAACGTCATGTTAAACTGGTGGTGATTTCTGATGTACACTTAGGAACATACGGTTGCCACGCAAAAGCCTTAAACAGGTATCTCAAATCTATCAATCCTGAAATACTTATCCTTAACGGCGATATTATTGATATTTGGCAATTTAATAAACGTTACTGGCCCGATTCACACATGAAGGTTGTGCAGCGTATCATTAAAATGATGAGCACCGGAACAAAGGTGTATTACCTCACAGGTAATCATGATGAGATGCTCCGAAAATTTACTGATTTTAGGTTAGGACGACTTGAACTTGCTGATAAGTTAGTGTTAGACTTGGATGGTAAAAAAGCCTGGTTTTTCCATGGTGATGTGTTTGATATAACCATGAAACACAGTAAATGGTTAGCTAAGTTGGGGGCTATTGGATATGATTCACTTATTCTAATCAACAGCTTGGTAAATTATTTCAGCATGAAAATGGGTAAGGGAAAAGTATCTTTAAGTAAGAAAGTTAAAAACGGGGTGAAACAAGCCATTAAGTTTATTGATGATTTCGAAACCACTGCTACTGATATAGCCATTGACAACGGATTTGACTATGTAGTTTGTGGACATATTCATCAACCGTGCATAAAAATGGTAGATAACAATAAAGGGAAAGTTATGTACCTAAATAGTGGCGACTGGATTGAGAACTTAACAGCATTGGAATATCATGATAACAAATGGGAGCTTGCAGTTTTTAAAGACTTGTTTGATGAAAACGCCGAAGCTGAAGAGGATGAACTGAATGCAAAACTTCCTGATATAGAATTGTTATATAAGCATATCGTAGAAACCTCAACGTTGGTGTAACATGAAAGTATTATATGCTATTCAAGGCACGGGCAATGGTCATCTAAGCAGGGCACGAGAAATTATACCACATCTCATAAAACACGCATCATTAGATTTATTAATCAGTGGTAGTCATAGTGAACTTGGTTGCGACTATTTGGTAAAGTACAGAAAAAATGGGATGGGATTTACATTTGGCAAAAACGGTGGAATTAACAAAATTGATACTATTAAAAAGTTGAAGCCATTACAATTTATGAAGGATGTTTTATCCTTTCCTGTGCATGATTATGATTTAGTCATTAATGATTTTGAACCTGTAACAGCTTGGGCTTGTAAATTTAGAGGTAAAGATTGTTTAGCTATGAGTCATCAATCGGCATTTTTAAGCGAGAAAACTCCACGTCCTGTAAAGATTAGCCATTCAGCCGAATTATTACTTAAACATTATGCACCAAGCACTAGCCATGTTGGCTTTCATTTTTTAAAATACGATCAGGAAATTTATACTCCGATAATATTTTCTAAAATTCGCAAATTAGATATTAATAACTTCGGACATTATACAGTGTATTTACCTGCTCATTCCGATGATACCTTAATAAAATATTTCACTCAAATTCCTGATGTTCGATTTGATGTGTTTAGTAAACATAGTAAACAATCGTATCAACTAAAAAATGTTCACGTTCAACCCATACAAACTGAAGCTTACATGAACAGTTTATCAGGATGTGAAGGATTAATTACCGGGGGTGGATTTGAAAGTCCGGCGGAAGCCATGTATCTTCAAAAAAAGGTTTTAGTTGTGCCTATGTCGGATCAGTACGAACAACAGTGCAATGCGGCTGCATTGAAGTCGATGGGTTTAACTGTAGTAAAAAAGATAAATGACGATTTTTTAACTCAGTTAAAAGGATGGATAAATTATGGGTTTCCTATTAAGGTGTATTATCCTGATATAACTGCTGAACTTGTTGAAAATGTATTGGCTTCGTTTCAACCACAGAAAACATCCGAACTAATTAACGAGGTTCAACCACCCAACTTACTTAGTGCATTAAATACAATCAACAGGTCCTTTTCAACAGAATAATCTTTTGCATAAAGGTAGTTTAATTTATTTGCCGTAATTTGTTCAACAGCTACATAAGAAGTGCCTGCCGGGGTTAACACCCCTTTTCTTATCGGAGGTAAATGTTCTTGTTGCTGAAGTGCATAGCCCACCCATGTTTTTTTACCTATTAACACCGAAAGCCAATTTGTTAAAACTGATGAGGGCTTACGATTAATTAAAAGCAATAGAGGTATTAAAGGTAACATCAACATACAGACAACAATATCTAACAATCGCTTTTTACGTTGTTGTAAGGGTTCGTTTAATGCCATTTGTATTTCTAATGCATAAAAATCACCCGCAGTGTTTTTGCTGTTTGAACCAATCACAAATAAACTTTCCTCAGGCACAATTTTATATTGAATTCCGGCCATGGTGATATTGCTCATACGCTGAATTATTTGAGCTGCTGAGATATCTTTTGAACAAAAAATAATTTCTTCAACATTAAATAATTGAATGATAGATTCGAGTTGACTCAAATTACCTAAGTAAGAATCACCCTTTTCTTTTTCTTCCTGAACAGCAACGTATCCGCAAATTCTGCAATTAGCTTGTGTTTTAAATAATAACCCACTAACCCGATCTGCTTCTCTGGCATTACCTACAATTAATGAATTAGTGAAAGATGCTAATGACAAGTCCCATTTCTTATACACCAATAAATATTGAATTAACCGATTGAGATAGGTAACTGTAATTGCTCCGGCAATACCTAATACAATAATTGCTCTCGAAAATCTTAACTCTAAAGGCGCAAAAGCATAGAAAATACTAATACCAATACTTCCCCAAAATACACCTTTTACAATAGCTTTAATGGAACGAGGTTTATCATATGCTCCCGCAAAGTACAAGCCTAATAACCATAGCAAAGTATACAATGAAGCATTTAACAACATAAATTCGGGAGGATATGAACCACCTTCAATAAACTTATGATTATTTTCCCAATATTCTTTTACCAAGTAAACCCCCAAATACATCAGGACTGCATCAATTATAAACAGGTACGACCATTGCATAAACCTAGCTAATAATGAAATTGCGGCGCGTATATAAATGGCTATATTTATTAATGAACTAAATAAATGAGCATGTTTTTGTGAATAATGTTTCTGAGCAAAAACAATCATGGCTCGGTAAAACACAAACACGTAATTAACACTTGTTTTTTTGGTACTCTCGCCTTTATAATGAATGATTGTTGTTTTAGGGAAATAATAATTAAGGTATCCCGATTGGGTTATGCGATAAGATAAATCAATATCTTCACCATACATAAAATAGTCTTCATCTAATAAGCCTGATTTTTCAAGTGCTTGCTTTCTAATAAACATAAATGCACCTGATAATACTTCAACAGGATTAACCTCGAATTCATCATAAAATCCTAAATGATATTTGCCAAATGTTTTCGATTTAGGAAAGAATGAAGCAAAACCAAACATTTTATAAAAAGCAACCTGAGGGGTAGGTAATCCTCTTTTTGACTCAGGTAAAAATTTCCCTTTTCCATCAATCATTCTCACGCCTAAAGCACCTGCACCGGGAGTGCGTTCCATGAAGTCAATACACTTTGAAAAACAGTCTTCTTCAACAACAGTATCCGGATTTAACAGCAGAACATACTTTCCTGATGATAGACGAATAGCTTGGTTATTCGCTGCTGAAAAACCTACATTATTTAGATTTGAAATTAGTTTAACCTGAGGAAATTTTTTGCTTACCATTTCACAACTACCATCTGCCGAATGATTATCAACTACAAATACTTCCCCTTCAATTCCTTGCATGGCTTTAAAAACACTGTGCAAGGCCTGCTCCAGAAAGTATTTAACATTGTAGTTTACTATTATAACAGATAATATCATGTTGTTTGATAGTTTAATCGAGGATTATATTTCCATAGATTAATTTATTGGCATTCCTTGTGCTAAAGCCTGGTAACGTCGCATCGCTTCTTGAGCACGAGCACTATCATTTTTACGTTGATATAATTGTGCTAATGAATAATAAGCAGGCGCATAATTTTGGTTCAAGCCAAGTGCATAACTTAATGATTGCTCGGCAAGTTCTAAACTGTTTAGATTTAAATATGCAACACCTAAACTATAATACATTTCAGGTATTTGTCCGTTATGTCCAATACCTTTTTCAAAATAATCTGCTGCTTCACTATATTTATTCATTTGCATCATTGCGTTACCGGCATAATAATAAGCCTCGGTAATATTTCGCTTGTGGTGCAAAGCAATATCGAAATAATGAACCGCACTATCAGGGCGTTGCTCGTTAAAATAAATTTGACCTAATACACTGTATGCCGAATAGTTTTCGGGAAATATCTCAACAGCTTTTAACGCCGCAGCTTTAGCTTCATTAAAACGTTTCATTTGCAAATAAGTGGTAGCCAACATGCGATGCGATTCTTCATTCATTGGATCGTAGGTAATTGCTTGCTGAAACATTGTTGCGGCGGTATCATAACTTCTTCTGGCCAAGGCTTCATAACCATCGGGCATAAAATTATTTTCTCGTTTAATAACAATACACAAAGGAATATCATCAGCCATTACCTTGTAAATCGTACCCTTGTGTGGAAAACCTTTCCTTAGTTCATTATATCCATAAGTACGTGTGGTTAAAATCATATAATCCCAACGCGGCTTAAATTCTTCATATTCACGAACCCAGAAAAAATCGAGTTTAGGATTGATTCTATGGCCATAATAAGAAGCTGTTAACGGTTCATTATTAATGGCAATTTTAGCGGTACTGTTAGGCCCTAATTCTTTGGCTAACCATTCAGCCGCTTCTCTGCAAGAGTTACTGTAATAATCGGTTTCATAAACACCATACGCTCCATTTATTCCACCAACAGTTTCATTAAAGTAAACATACAGATTTGGATAGTTTTTAACCATCCACAATAATGGTTTTCCAAATCCCACTGTCAACAACCCTAAAAGACAATATTGTAATACTTTATTTGGCAACACAAAAAACAAATATTCATATGACATGGCTGACAATACAACAATTGATGGCAAAACAAATAAATAATGTCTCCAGCCGTTATAATAATTCAAATCAGTATATTCAGCCCAGGCAACAGGGAAAACCATCATAAACACAAACATTAGAATATACCCTATGTTAATGTACCTGCGAATCCAAAAAGTAAGTAAAATGGTTAATGCAACACCCACCAATAAATACAATGGATTGCCCATGCTTAAAAATTTCACCACATAATAACCCGGTGCTTCCGTTAGCATGTAAATACGTTTGCCTTCAAACAACTCAGTATTGTTGGCGTAAAAAGCATTTTCACTTGATTTTTTAAACGAAACAATTACATTTTTGAGTGGGTTGCTTAATGCATACGGCCATAATAAAATTCCAAATATATATCCTAATAAAGCAATACTTAAAAATGTTCTAAAATACACCGCAACACCTTTAGAGAAAATTCCTCGCTTTTCACGAATGCAGATATACAACCATTGAAATCCCATGAATAATCCCATGTAAGCAATAATTAAGAGTGCCCCAACACGACTCCCGATTCCAATTCCAATACCGATACCTAGCCATGTTATATCACGTTTTCTAGGATTAGGCATACGCTTCAACACCCTTACCATAAAATACGCTGATAACGCAAAGCCTGCTGCAAAAGGAATATCCGTTGGATTATTCATGCTAAATCCCATCCATGATGGATTAAAGGCGATAAACAACATGGCAATTAAACCGCCTCGCCATGAAGTTAATGCTCGTAGGGTAAGTCCAACACCTAACAACCCTATTAATCCATACAATGAAATAATAAAATGTCTTGTATCGTAAGGATCAGTATCAAAAGTATTGTATACCAATGCAGCAATCAAATTCATGTGCTCACCATAGTGTCTAAAAATTTGACGTACATAATCATGACTTCCTGTTGATTCAGCTAAAGCAGCCGTATCCTCACCCATTGAAGTAACCCAATTATATGCCACCTTGCTATACTCATCATGTTGTTTTTCGTCCCAAGTCATTCCAAAATCTTGACTCATCATTGGGTAAGCCACTACCAACAAACTTGCAGTAACAAAAAACAGCAAACGGAATAATGGACCATTACCACTGCTGTAATGGGCTTTACTTTTATTTTTTATTTCATAAAATGCACCAATTACATAATAACTGAATGCCATCAAATAAGAGATAAAAGGCAAAAATAAAATTTGGAATAATCTACCCCTTGAAATAAACTTGTCAGCGTTTAATGCAACATCCTCTGTTAGTATTCCGGCAGCACCCAAGTGAGTTGTAATTACCGGATAGGTTTTTGCCTGATGTAGGGATTGTGTAAATGATTCAGCGGCAAACTTTGTATCAGCCATCCATACTCCACTTTGATTATCGCCTACATTTGAAGTTGTACTAAATCGGTAAAAACTATTATAAATACGTTGACCAAGTTTCCCGAAAAAACCTGATTTATTATTACTTTCTTTATGCCAAAATGTTCCGGTGTAAAACGTAGTTGAATCTACCTTTTTTCTTTTTTGCTGTGCAACTGCTATAATGCTAGGAACAGCCTTTATTTCTGCTTGTTCAATGTAAACACAAAAACTTCCGGTAGCTTGTTGCAACGATTCGGTTATGGAATTTGTTGCTTTAAGTTTATCTTTTTGAATAAGCTCTTTACCGGATATGGTTTGTGCAAGCTTATTCCAAATAGCATCTGCCGAACTATTTAGTTTAATAATCAAAACCTCTACATCAGATTTCCCCTTTGAAATTGATGTGAGCACTTGCTCAAAAGCTTCGGCATTTGTTCTATTTGTTACCGGTAATAATAAACTTAAACGTTGGTCATTTAGTTGCATGGACAAATCAGTTAATTTTTCTTTTGATTAACACCTAAAAAACTAAGAAAGAAACTTGAAAAAATAGTTTGTAAACCAAGCATAATTGCAATTACTGATGGGATAACTACTCGCAGAATACTTGGATAATTTAAATTCCCAAACTCTGTTTGATCCCACAAATACAAAGAGTAAACCGAGCCGCCTAATCCACCAACGGTAATAAGAATTCCTAATACTAATCCTGCTTCCAACGAAATTTTGTCAACCATTCTTACTAATGATTTATTTTGAGGAAGAAAACCTTGATGTATGGCATAAATCCTTGTGAAAACTGCAAAATTTACAGCTTGAAAACCTATTACCATAAATGCCCCTGCGTACAATAAGGTGTTAGTATCGAAATAAATATTTAATAATTGAACAGGACCTTTAGCAATGGCAATAAATAATACCAAACCTACCAACATTAAAAAAGTACCCGGTATTAAAAACAACCAACGCGGGCTGTATAAGAGCAAAAATCTTAGATGGCGCCATCCATCACGCCAAGTTCTTAAATGAGGTGGACGACTTCTACCATCAGGAGAAAGTGTGGTTGGCACTTCTGCTATTTTTAATTTATTAATGGTTGCCTTAACCACCATTTCACTGGCAAACTCCATACCTGTGGTTTGCAAGTTAAGCAGTGTAACTAAATCTTGTCTAAAACCTCTTAAACCACAATGAAAATCACCAATTTTACTACCAAAAAATAACCTTCCAATAAAAGACAATACAGGATTACCCAAATATTTATGAAGGAAAGGCATAGCACCTTTGGCAATTCCTCCTTTAAACCGGTTTCCCATTACTAAATCATAACCTTCACGTAGTTTATGCACGTAAGCATTAAGGTTACTAAAGTCGTAACTATCATCACTATCTCCCATAATTACATATTTGCCCTTAGAAGCTTGAATAGCTCCCATAAGTGCACTTCCATAACCCTTACGAGGAATATCAATTACCCTGGCCCCGCAACTTCTGGCAATATCTTGCGAGCCATCAGTACTTCCATTATCGCCAATCACCACTTCACCTTTTATATTATTTTCCCGCAAATATTTCATTGCTTTGTCAATACAGGTTTTTAGTGTTTCAGCCTCATTCAAACAAGGCATTACTACCGACAATTCAAGTTCTTGTTCCATGTTTACGGTGTTTTCTTTTTTAAAACTGCAATAAAATGTAATTGACGGCCAAAAACCGCATTAAAAACGCCCGGATAAAGTGGAATTGATTTATTCCATGTTACCACTTCAAGCCCTAGTTCTTCAAAAGTATCCATCCAAAACTTCTCTGTTTTAAAGTTATAAATTACTTTAACACCATGTGGAGCGTTTCCAACCCAATCCATAAATTTTAGGGTTTGAAAATCAAAAGCATTTGCCCAAAGATGATCCTTTATAACAAGATACTGCTTAGAAACCCTCATGGTTTCTTTGAGTAAATTTTTGAAATTACTATCAGGTACATGATGTAAAACATCTACATATTGAGCTGCATCAAAACTAGAATCCGGATATGGAATATGTTCGCCATCGTACTCCTTAAATGGAATTGCACAAGTTGGACGAGCCATAATATCAATACCTTCATAAGTAATTCCGGCTTTCTTTTCACTTATGAGTTTGCTTATGGTTCCATCACCACAACCAATATCAAGTACTTTAACTCCATCCGGCATTTGACGGGCAATTTCATCTGAAATCACTTTTATACGTCTTAAAAAAACGTATTCGTGGTGGAGGTCTTTTAATAACTTCATTTATGCTGTTTATTTTACAATCAGCGTGCAATATAAAGATAATCGGTTTCATTAGGCAATAGCCTTGAAAATTGGTGAATATCTCCGTTAAAATATTTTAAGATTGGCTTAAAAACAGCATTATGGCTAACCTTATTTAACTATTATTTTACACGTTGTCCGGCTATAAATACTGCTTTAGGAAGGCTATTCCTAATTTGAATCAAATCATCTTGCAGCAAATTTTTATCTAAGATGATAAAGTCAGCTTGCTTGCCAATACTCAGGGAACCGACTTGTGCTTCCTGATTGCAAGCCTTAGCCGCCCAATATGTTATGCCCTTTAATGCTTCGATTCGGGTTAATGCTTCTTGCATCATAAAACCGCCTTCCGGATAACCGCTTGAATCGGTTCGAGCAACAGCGGCATAGAAAGTATGAAACGGACTAACTTTTTCAACAGGGAAATCAGTTCCTAATGGCAACCATCCATTTTCATGTAACAAGGTTTTTAATGCGTAAGCTCCTGTTAAACGAGCTTTCCCTATTCTTTTTTCAGCCCAATACATATCACTGGTGGCATGGGTAGGTTGTACTGATGGAACAATCGAATACATTCCAAAAAACTTCATATCATTCGGGTGAACAACCTGTGCATGTTCAATACGCCACCTTTTTGGATTTTGTGCACCTAAATATTTCCCATATAACTGCAATATGTAACGATTAGCCGAGTCGCCAATACAATGCGTATTAAGCTGAAATGAAGAATTTGCAAGTGCTGCAACATAAGCCTCCATTTTTTTCAAGGGTGTTACTATAATACCAAAATGTTCATGGCGATCACTATAAGGCTGAGTTAAACATGCGCCACGCGAACCTAATGCGCCATCAGCATACATTTTAAATGAGCTTGTATGTAAACGATCCGTAATCAATACTCCTCTTTTTAACCAATATGCCAACTGTTTAACAGTTATACTAACCATGGTATTCAGCCGAATTTTCAAATCCCCCGACTGATGCAATGAATCAATCAGTAAAATAATATCAGTATCTAATCCAGCATCACATACTAAGGTTAATCCATGTTTTAAACATTCTTGCTCGGCATACTTCAAATATCTTATTTGATCATTCCTTGAAGTTTTCGGTAATTTTTTTTCAACTAAAGTTACTGCCTCATCTATTAATAATCCGGTAAGTTTACCATTCTTCCTTATCATTTCACCTCCATTAACTTGTTGGAAATTTTGGTTATTTATTAATGCCATTGCTGCTTCATTAGCTATTGCAGCGTGTCCATCAATGCGCTTTAATAAAACCGGAGTATTTGGAAATGCTGCGTTCAAAGCTTCTGCATCAGGGAATGCTGTATTTGCCCAATCATTTTGATCCCATCCTCGTCCTAATAAAACACTTGGTTTATGAAGTTGATAGAATGACTTACAACGTTCAATAACTTCATTCCAGCTTTTTGTATTAGTTAGGTCAACCTGAAAGGCATTCATGCCTAATCCATAAAAATGAGCATGTGCATCAACCAAACCCGGAAATACAAAAGCACCATTTAAATCAATAACACTATCAGCGATATATTGATCAGTTAAAGCAGCATTACCAAGGTCAATAATTTTACCATTTTCTATTACCATTACCTCTGCTACTGTCATCAGGCTATCAACCGAAATAATATGTCCACCTTTCACCAATAAATCAACATGTTTTTTCTTTGTACAAGAAAGAAAAAGAAAGGTGAGTACTATAAAACTTAAAATACTTTTCATAGTTACGAAGATATATAATAAGCCTTGAACAGGTTCATCATTAAGAATGTTTATAAGGAGTAAAAATAGTGTTGAAATAGTATATTGCAATCATGAAAAAATTAAAATTGATAATGGTAGTCATGCTTTGGTTTATAGTTGATGCTCATGCGCAACAAGACCAAGCAAAAGTTCTTAAATCAATTTATGATGAGGTATTACTTCGTGGTCAATGTTATCCTATGCTGGATTATTTATGTAACCAAATTGGCGGCCGTTTAAGTGGTTCACCCGAAGCTGAAAAGGCAGTTCAATATATGTATGGACGCATGCAGAAATATGGTTTTGATACTGTGTATCTTCAACCCGTAATGGTACCAAAATGGGTTAGAGGAAAAAAAGAAACTGCAAAAATTGTAAAAGCTGCTACCGAATTTGAAGTAAATATTTGTGCCTTGGGCGGAAGTGTGGCTACACCTGAATCAGGTTTAACAGCTGAAGTAATTGAAGTAAGAAGTATAAATGAATTAAAGTTACTAGGAGAGGCAAAAGTAAAAGGCAAAATCATCTTTTTTAACCGACCTATGGATCCAACCTTAATTCAAACCGGGGCTGCTTATGGTGGCGCAGGCGACCAACGTGTGAATGGACCTGCAGAAGCTGCTAAGCTTGGAGCTGTTGGAGTTGTGGTTCGTTCGCTTACATTAGCAAATGATGAGCATCCACATACGGGAATGACAAGATATTTAGATGATGTTACCAAAATACCGGCCTGCGCTATCAGTACTAAAGACGCTGATTTATTAAACAAGGTGCTTTCATTAAAATCAGCAGCACCGGTTAAGTTTTTCTTTAAAATGAGTTGTGCAAGCTATCCCGACGTTTTATCATACAATGTGGTAGGTGAAATCAGGGGTACCCAATTACCAAATGAGGTGATTATTGCAGGAGGTCATTTAGACAGTTGGGATAATGGCCAAGGTGCGCATGATGATGGAGCAGGATGTGTGCAAAGTGTAGAAGCTTTAAGATTAATAAAAACTCTAGGATTACGTCCAAAAAGAACCTTAAGAGTAGTATTGTTTATGAATGAAGAAAATGGGTTACGAGGAGGCTTAAAATATGCTGAATCAGCAGGTGAAGAGCAACAATCAGGTATTAAACATATTGCTGCCATTGAAAGTGATGCCGGAGGATTTACACCTCGAGCATTTGGTGTTGACGATAGTGCATCTGCGGTTTATTTAAAAAAGTGGGAAAACATTTTTCAACCTTATGGTATTGAACAAATCAGAAGAGGTGGAGGAGGCGCTGATATTGGTCCTTTGAAAAAATATGGTACCATATTAATAGGTTATATCCCCGATTCACAAAGGTATTTCGATTATCACCATACAAGTATTGATACTTTTGACAAGGTGAACAAAAGAGAATTAGAATTAGGAGCTGCGGCTATTGCCTCTTTATTGTGGTTGATGAGTGAAGAAGGTGTACAATAATTAAGAGGTAACAAAAGGCATATCAAATTCATATCCACCATTTCTCACAATCTCAAGTATAAACGAAGCTAAATCAGCACGAGAAATTTGTGTTCCCGATTGATGTCCGACCCAACCAACTTGGTATTGATGAGCGGCAGGTTTATTGGTTAAACGAGGACCACGTACAATAGTCCATTTCAATCCACTCGAACGAAGTAATTCAGCATGCTTAATGGCATCATCTAAAATATGAGGTACAATTAACTTCATTATTCCTCTAATAAGGTGATCCTTAAATTTAGGAGTGTCCTTTTCAGGAAAAGGTAAACCTCCACCGGATAAGGAAATAATTCGTTGTATGCCGAGGGCACTCATTACCTCAATAATATTTGCTGTACCTTGAGATTGAATCCACTTTGGAGAGTCTTTAACATGACCAAATAAACTCACCACTATTGAAGTTTCTTTTAAACAATCAACAATAGACTGTTTTTGTAATACATCCCCTTCAATAACACTTAGTAATGGATGTTTGATTTGAAGTTTAGCCGGATTTCTAACCAAAGCTTTTACATGATATCCGGCATCTAAAGCGAGTTTCAAAAATTGAAAACCGGTAGCCCCAGTGGCGCCGATAAGGGCGATTGATAAATTATTTTTCATAGTTTTTAAGTAAAATAAATTAACTTGCTTTTCACAAACAAAACTTAAGGTACATACCTTTTTGTAAGTATGGATAAAATAAAGCTAACCAACCGATGTCCCATTCGTACCTCACTTGAATTATTAGGAGGGAAATGGAAACTATTAATTTTATTTCAATTGCGCTTGAAACCAAGTCGCTTGTCAGAATTAAAAAAAATGATTCCCGATATCAGCGAAAAAATGTTAATACAAGAACTTCGAATTTTGGAAGAAAATAATTTGGTAAGTAGAAAAAATTATGGGGAGGTACCTCCTAGGGTTGAATATAAAATTACCACCTCAGGTAAAAAAGCAATACCATTAATTGAAGCCATGGAAAAATTTGCAAAACAATACGAGAAATTAAACAAGACATAAAAAAACAGGCCTAAGCCTGTTCAATAAAATTCTAAGATAATTAATGACTATGCTCTTCACCTCCGTGGTCATGATGATGATCATGTCCTTCTGAAGCACCCGTCAAGCTATCAGCTTCCAACACATTGTTAAGGGCACGTTGCATTGAATCCATAATGGCTTGGTCATTTGATAAAGTGCTATCTACCGACGCTTGTTCCTCTTTGCTTAAGTCAGACTTAGGGGTTTCACTCCCGCAAGCTAATACCGTAACAGAAATAGCCGCTATTAATAATCCTTTAATTGTTTTTTTCATATTAGATTAATTTATCATATCAAAAATAGGGAATTAGCGATTAACGCAAAACAAAGTTTTGACCCAAATATACTTTCCTTACTATTTCATCATCAGCTAACTCTTGAGCTGTTCCTGCTTTTAGGATTTTACCTTCAAATAATAAATAAGCCCTATCAACAATGCTCAATGTTTCATGCACATTATGGTCGGTAATTAGTATACCAATATTTTTATGTTTAAGCTTTGCCACTATTTGTTGTATATCTTCAACAGCAATAGGATCAATACCGGCAAATGGTTCATCAAGCAGTACAAATTTTGGATTTACGGCGAGTGCACGCGCAATTTCACAACGTCGGCGTTCGCCCCCACTTAAAACATTTCCCGGCGATTTTCTAACCTTGTTTAAACCAAACTCATCCAACAATTCTTCTAGTTTATCGAGTTGTTCTTGTTTGGTTTGTTTCGTCATTTCTAACACAGATTTGATATTATCCTCTACACTTAAAGTACGAAATATTGATGCCTCCTGAGGCAGATATCCTAACCCCTTTTGGGCGCGCCTATACATAGGTAATGGCGTAATATCTTCTCCGTCCAACAACACTCTTCCTTCATCAGGTTTAACTAAACCAACCGTCATATAAAAAGTTGTAGTTTTTCCGGCACCATTAGGCCCAAGTAAACCCACACATTCCCCTTGTTTTACTTCAATAGATACATTGTTCACCACCGTGCGTTTGCGGTAGCGTTTAACTAAGTTATGAGAAGATAAAATCATGAGTGCAAGTTAAATATTTCGGCTATACTAAAAAATATCAGTGTGTGATAGAATTTATGGAAACTGTCAAGCCGTGAGAACACTTCAAAAATTACATCAATCTATGATTGGTGTATAAGCTCCATTGATATAAAAATTATATCTTCAAAAAAGAAAATTGAAATTAAATGCTACAGGTATAGGCGATTAAGAAATATTTATCACATTCAAAACTAGAATATGGAACAATAACAATCAACAGTTTTGCCTCGCTGAATTTCAACATAAGTTTATAATAAACTTATTGATTAATACGCTCTTCCCGAATTGCCTTCCATGAAGTTGATAAATGCCTTATTCACCACTTTATTGCCACCGGGTGTTGGATAGTTACCACTAAAATACCAGTCGCCGGCATGGTTAGGACAAGCTGTATGTAAATTTTCAATGCTTTGATAAATCACTGAAACTTCTGCTTCCAAATCAGCAGGTTTTATAATCTCTGCTACTTTCTCACTGATTTGATCATCAGTAAATAAATCATACAACTCTTTTAGGTAATTAATCATTTGCTCTTTAGGCAGATGCTCCTGAGCTTTACATTTAGCATAAACCTCATCTAATTTATGGTTAAGTTGGTGTTGTTTAAGCAAGGCAAGCATGGATTGAAAAGCAACAAAATCTTTAAGTCGGCTCATATCAATTCCATAACAATCCGGATATCGAATTTGAGGCGCTGATGAAACAATAACAATACGTTTAGGATGCAAACGATCTAAAATTCTTAAAATACTACTTCGTAAAGTAGTACCTCTTACAATACTATCATCAATTACTACCAAGGTATCTTTTTGGTTCTTCACTAAGCCATAAGTAACATCATAAACATGCGCTACCATATCCTCACGGTGTTCATCATCCGTAATAAAAGTGCGCAACTTTACATCCTTTACTGCAATTTTTTCTCGCCTAGGTTTTAAACTTAATATGGCTTTTAATTTTTCCATATCCGGTTGTGGACCCAATGCAAGAATCTGCTTTGCTTTAAATTCAGTTAAATAATCATGAATGCCATCAATCATCCCATAAAATGCGGTTGCGGCAGTGTTTGGAATATAACTCCAAACTGTATTCTCTAAATCATTACCAATACTTTCAAGCACCTTAGGACTTAACAGCCAGCCCAATTTTTTACGTTCAGTATAAATATCTTTATCATTTCCTCTCGAGAAATAAATACGTTCGAACGAACATGGTGTTTTTGTTAATGCAGGTAATATACTTACCTCTTGATATGTACCATCCTTTTTAATAATTAGTGCATGTCCGGGTTGTAATTCTTTAATTTTGGTAATACCAACGTTAAACCCGGTTTGAATTGCAGGGCGTTCGCTGGTGGCAACAATCACTTCCTCGTCAATATAATAAAAACAAGGACGAATACCGGAAGGGTCGCGGAGAATAAATGAATCTCCATTTCCTATCATCCCGGTTAAAACATAACCACCATCTACTTCACGCATCGAACGAGTTAAAATATTTTCTACATTCAGATGAGTGCTTATTAGTTCAGTAATTTCACGATTACTTTTACCTTCCGACTTAAACTCATCAAACAAGCGTTGATTTTCTTCATCCAAAAAATGACCGATTTTCTCAAGCATGGTCACTGTATCTGCCTTTTCTCTGGGATGCTGCCCCAATTCAATTAGTAAATCAAACAGTTCATCAACGTTAGTCATGTTAAAATTTCCGGCAAGCAATAAATTTCTTGTCATCCAATTATTTTGTCTTAAAAAAGGATGACACAAATCTTCTGAACTACTTCCATAAGTGCCATAACGTAAATGCCCTAAATACACTTCACCTACAAAAGGCACATTTTTTTTCATGTATTCAGGATCCTTTAATTGCGACTTATTGGTAGTGTCAGCTATTTTTTTTCCGATACGTTCAAAAATCTCTGCAATCGCACCACTTCCACTTTCTCTTTTTCTAAAAATATATTTATTGCCGGGTTCAACATTAAGTTTTATAACACCAATTCCTGCGCCATCCTGACCACGATTGTGTTGTTTTTGCATGAGCAGGTTTAGTTTTTTTAGACCATATAAACTGCTGCCATACTTTTCCTGATAAAATGATAAAGGTTTTAACAAACGGATGAATGCTATACCGCATTCGTGTTGAATTGCATCACTCATAACTGATAAAGGAGTGGCAAATTTAAACTTTAAAATGAGTTCACGAAATTTGATTAATATTTGTTAATCAAAACATGAATGGATAACATAATTTAAAATCACGCTTTTTAGCTGAAAGGCTCGGCCAAACTTAATTTATTAACCTAAATTGGTTAAATATTATTTTTTACTTTCAGATAGAGCAACATCCAATACTTGAATGAAAGCATCAGGAGCACGATATCCGGCATCGTAGAAAATACTCATGCGTTTAGGAAAAATAAAATATGTTGTTGGGAATCCGGTTGCATTGCCCTGAGTAAGTGAATAATACAGCTCTTGAGGAGATAAAGTTTTATCCCCAATAGTATAAGTAACGTTTTCTATTTCAGGATTAAACTTAATAGGAATAAAATTTTCATTAATACGTTTTATGACATCAGCATTTGTATAAGTATCCTTGTCCATTTTTTTGCACCAACCGCACCAATCAGTATAGGCATCAACCAAAACAATCTTCCCTTCTTTTACAGCCTTCGCATATCCTTCGTTCCATCCATACCACTTAAGAGCCTGTGTAGTAGAGGCAGGCTGCTGTGGAGCGAAACCGGTAAACAAAATAAACAATAACGCTGCTCCGAACAATGAATAATATTTCATACTATATTTTTGTTTTATAACTTCAACAATCGTTCCGAAATTAAAGGTTCATTGTTAAAATGCCAAATTAGTGGTGCGCTTTCTTAATTTGCAGTTGGTCAAGCAATAGGGTAAAATCTTTTTTACGGAATTTCGTTATTGCATTAACAACTGCGGAAATGTTTATTTTCGCACATTAGCAAATATGCAAGGAACAGAACTTAAAATTATCATCGATAAATTAGAAGCATTTATGCGTAAGTACTACAAAAATAAAGTGCTACGAGGAATGTTAGTCGCCTTTATTGCCACCTTACTTATCTTTTTAATCGCTGTGGTGTTAGAGTACTTTGGGCACTTTGGTAAACCTACGCGCATTGTTTTGTTTTATAGTATGCTTGCCTTTTGCATATATTGTTTAGTATACTATATGATAATTCCTTTAGCCAACATGTACAAGTTGGGCAAAACAATGTCATATGAACAAGCGTCGGAATATATCGGTAAATATTTTCCTGATGTAAATGATAAACTATTAAATACATTACAATTAGGTAACCTTAATCAGGTGCAAGCAAGCGATTTGGTTGAGGCAGCAATCAAACAACGTGTTGAACAATTTAAACCTATCCCTTTTACTGATGCCGTAAATTTAGATGCTACGTTAAAAAAACTTCCGTTAATTCTTATACCTATTTCTATATATATATTTATTTATGTGCTAAATCCTGCTATTATTAAAAATGGAAGTGAACGACTAACTCATTATAATGTTCATTATGCAGTTCCGGCTCCATTTTCTTTTAATTTAACACAACAGGTTTTAGAAACACCACAGTTCAGCGACTTCGAGGTTGAAGTTAAACTCAAGGGAAATACCATACCCGATGAAGTATATATAGTTATTGACGGAGCAAGATTTTTAATGGTTAAAGACGATAAAACAACTTTCACCTATACCATTAGAAATGTCAATAAAAATACAGCCTTCTACTTTGAAGCTGCAGGTTTCAGTTCATCTGAGTATCTGTTAAAAAGTATTGCAAAACCTTCGTTAGTATATTACACACTTAAACTTCAATATCCAGCTTACATTGGTAAAAAAAGTGAAAGTTTGGAAAATCCGGGCGACCTTTCAATTCCGGCCGGAACCCAACTAATTTGGGAATTTAAAACTAAAAATACAGATGAAATTATATTAGGCTTCGGTAAAGAAAAGATGTTGGCCAAACCAATAGATGATTACACCTTCACCTTTAAAAAAACCATGTTGAAATCAGCACAGGTTTGGATACAAAATAAAAATAAAACATTTGGTACTGCTGATAGCTTAGCATATACGTTAGAGGTAATTCCCGATGCTTACCCTCAAATTGCAGTTGATGCAAAAGCGGATTCAATTAGCGGTAAACAATTATTTTTCATGGGTGATGCAAATGACGATTATGGACTAACCAAATTAGTTTTTGCTTATCGTTTTATTAAATCAGATGATGCCAATAAGAAGCAATTAGGCGTACAAATGAAACCCATTGCAATTGTCAAGGGAGAAAAAAATCAGCGATTTTATTACGAGTTCAACCTAAACGACGCGGGCATAGGTCCGGCAGATGAATTAGAATACTATTTTGAAGTTTGGGACAATGATGGTGTGCAGGGGGTTAAATCATCTAAAAGCAGAACATTTACTTTTAAAGCTCCGAGTGAAAAAGAAATGCGAAATGATATAGACGCAGCGGGTAAATCTTTAAAAGCCGAGATGGAACAAGCCATGAGAGAGAGTAAAAAACTTCAAAAAGAATTAAAAGATTTACAGTTGAAGATGACTGAAAAGCGCGAGTTGACATGGGAAGAGAAAAAGAAAGCGGAAGACATTTTGAAACGTCAGAAGGATTTGGTGAAACAACTCGAAGAGCTTAAAAAACAAAACCAACAAATCAACCGTAAAGAAGAGGAGTTTAAGGCTCCTGACCCTCAACTGTTAGAAAAACAAAAAGAATTAGAAAAACTGTTTGACGAGCTGTTGAATGATGAAATGAAAAAGCTGTTGAAGGATATGGAAAAGCTATTGCAGCAACAACAAAACAAAGATTTGCTAAAACAAGAGATGGACAAAATGCAGTTAAACAACAAGGATGTTGAAAAAGAACTGGATAGGATGCTTGAACAATTTAAACAACTTGAGATAGACAAAAAGTTAACTGAAACAACCAATAATTTAAAAAAGCTGGCTGAGGAACAAGAAAAATTAGCTGAACAAACTAAACAACTTGAACAACAAAAAGGCTTAAATAATGAACAAAAACAACAAGCTACCGAGCAACTAAAACAACAACAACAAAAATTAGACAAGGAGTTTAAAGACTTACAAGACCAATTAAAAGAAATTGAAAAACAAAATAGTGAACTAGAAGAACCAAAGGAATTAGAGAACACCAAAGAAGAACAAAAAGAAATATCCGAAAATCAAGAACAAGCAAAGGAACAACTGAATAAAAAAGATTTAAAGAAGGCTTCACAAAACCAACAGAAAGCGGCTGAAAAAATGGAGCAGATGGCCAAGAAAATGGAAGAAAAGCAAGAACAAGAAGAACAGGAACAACAAGAGGAAGACGCTGCTGCATTAAGAGAAATATTAGAAAATACAATTCAATTAAGTAAAGACCAAGAGACCTTAATTGATGCAATGAAAACCATTGTTGGCTACAATCCGCAATATGTTGATTTAGCCAAACAACAAAAAGTAACACGTGATAACGCAAAAATTATTGAGGATAGCTTATTGGCTCTTAGTAAACGCGTGCCACAAATACGTTCGTTTATTAACCGAGAGGTTACTAAACTAAACGATAATCTCGATCGCAGTGTTCAAGGATTTAACTTACGCAACTTTGCTGATATTCGAATACGTCAGCAATACGCCATGACACATGCCAATAACCTTGCAGTGATGTTAAGTGAAGTGTTAAACCAAATGCAACAAGAAAACCAACAGGCTAAACAACAGAAGTCGGGTAAAGGAAAAGGCAAACCTAAGCCGGGGCAAGGAGCTAAAAGCAAGCCTCTAAGCATGAGTCAACTGAAAAAAATGCAGGAAGAGTTGAATAAGCAACTTCGTGAAGGATTAAATAAAAAAGGAGAAGAAGGAAAACCTAATGATGGAAAAGGGCAGAAACCAGGCGGTCAACAACAAGGGGGAAATCAACCTAATATGAGTAGCGAAGGTTTTGCTAGGATGGCTGCTCAACAAATGGCCATACGACAGCAATTACAAAAAATGATGCAACAAATGGATGCAAAACAAAAAGAAGGTGTTGGCGGCGCGAAAATGTTAGAAGAAATGAAGCGAATGATGGAGCAAACAGAAAAAGAATTATTTAATAAGCAACTCACCACCGAAATGCTCATGCGTCAGCAAGAAATAATGACTCGTTTGTTAGAGAGCGAAAAAGCCGAGCGCAAACAAGAACAAGAGGAAAAAAGAGAAGCTGAACAAGCTAAAGATAAAAATAAACCTAGCCCCCCGGCATTCGATCTTTATCAACGTCAAAAACAAAAAGAAAATGAGTTGCTGGAAACAATTCCTGCTGATATGCAGCCATACTATAAAGACAAAACAAAGCAATATTTTAATCGCCTTCGTTAACGAATAACTACATCTTTAATCAATTCAACTCTGGCTTCTTTATTTACCAACTCTACAATTTTAAATCGTTGATAATTGAGTTCAGCCTTCAAAGGTGGTGAAGTAATATGCAAAAACAACTTACCTTGGTGGAAGAATATCTTTTCTGTTTGCGAGGCAATTAGCTTACCAACCAAATTTTCCCATTGATTGATAATCTTAACTTCTGCAAGCTTGGTATCTAATTTTTCAACTTTTAAAAAATCAGCAATTGCATCTTTCAACGTTTGTTCGTTATCTTTTCTTTTCTTCACTTATCAAATTTCGATAATTTCTCCGTTATTCACTTCAAAATATTTTACCGGCACATGTTTGATGGTATCAAAAACAGTTTTTACACGTTCAGCATGCGTATCAGTTATAAATAACTGTCCGAACGTTTCCTCTGCAATCATGTGCATTAAGGTTCGTAACCGATACTCATCAAGCTTTTCAAAAATATCATCTAATAACAAGAGCGGTTTTATTCCGGTTGCTTGTTTTAAATAAGTATACTGAGCTAATTTTAATGCAATAATAAACGACTTTTGTTGTCCTTGAGAACCAAATTTTTTGATCATTCGATTTTCAATATAAAACTCCAAATCATCTTTATGAATACCCTTTGTAGTTCGTTGCGAAGCTGCATCTGTTCTTAAAGAATCTCTTAATAGCGAGAATAAATCGGCATCATGTAAATCGCTCTTGTAGGTTACACTTATGGTTTCGGCAGATTGAGAAAGTGTAGCATAGTATTGATTAACCAGGGTTAAAAAATCTGATAAAAAACTTTTACGTGTTTTGTATATATATTGACCGAGTTCTCCTAACTTTTGGTGATAGGCCTCCATCAGTACATCATCGAATATTGCACCTTCTGCATATAATTTCAACTGTTTATTTCGTTGTTCAACTACCCTATTATATTGGATTAAATATTGTAGGTATACTTTATCGGTTTGAGCAATTAACCCATCTAAAAATTTACGTCGCTCTTCACTGCCTTCGTGTAATAAAAAAATATCATTTGGGGTAATCATTACCAAAGGGAAGTAACCAATATGATCACTAAACTTTTTAACCTCATTATTATTTAACTTAATCGTTTTTTTTCCTTGATAAAATGATAATAAAACCTGTTCATCCAGGTTATTTTTTTCGTATGCCGCCTGTATAGAAAAAAATTGTTCACCATGCAGTACATGTTGACTGTCGGATGGATTAAAGAAACTTTTTGTAAATGATAAATAATAAAGTGCATCTAATAAATTGGTTTTCCCCGAGCCATTTTTACCTGTAAAACAGTTGATGCTCGGCGAAAACCGGATTGAACTATTGTGATAGTTTTTAAATTGAATGAGTTTGATGTGCTTTATGTTAAGCATGAAGGGCAAAGATAATAGGAAATGACCGGTTACACCAAAATATACTAAGCACTGATAATCAACAAGAATGAGTTTATCCTTCGGTAAATCATCTATCTACTTTGCACAATGCATAATTTTATTAGTTTTGCAGTTCTTCGAAAGTCAAAATGGGAAAATCGAAATTTACTAAAGAAACCTATGCAAACTGGTATGAGCAAATGTTGCTTATGCGCAGATTTGAAGAAAAGGCTGCTCAATTATACGGTCAACAAAAAATTAAAGGTTTTTGTCACCTGTATATCGGACAAGAAGCTGTGGTAGCCGGAACTGTAAGTGCAACGCGTAAGGATGACAGGCATATTACTGCTTATCGCGACCATGCTCATGCAATTGCATTGGGTATACCATCACGAGAAGTAATGGCTGAACTTTATGGGAAAGCGACGGGATGCAGTAAAGGTAAAGGTGGAAGTATGCACATGTTTAGCAAGGAGCATAATTTCTTTGGAGGTCACGGAATAGTTGGCGGTCAAATTCCATTAGGTGCAGGTATTGCGCTTGCAGATCAATATCGTGGCGGTGATCAAGTTACTGTTTGTAGTATGGGAGATGGTGCTGTAAGGCAAGGCGCTTTGCATGAAACTTTTAACATGGCCATGATTTGGAAACTGCCGGTAATATTTGTGGTGGAAAATAATGGTTATGCAATGGGAACTTCTGTTGAAAGAACAACCAATGTATTAGATATATATAAAATTGGTGCCGCTTATGATATGCCTAGTGTGCCTGTTGATGGGATGCAGCCGGAAACTGTTCATGAAGCAATGGCAGAAGCGGTTGAACGTGCCAGAAAAGGCGATGGCCCTACCTTACTTGAAATCAGAACTTACCGTTATCGTGGACATTCAATGAGCGATCCTGCAAAGTATAGAACGAAGGAGGAGGTTGAAGAATATAAAAAGAAAGACCCTATCGAACGTGTAAAGGCGACGATGATTGAAAAGAAATACGCAACAGAAGCATGGTTTGAAGAAATAGAGGCAAAAATAGAAGAGATTGTGAATGATGCAGTTACGTTTTCCGAAGAATCTCCTTGGCCTGAACCGGAAGCATTATGGGAAGATATTTATGTTCAACAGGATTATCCTTTCATAAGAGAATAATTTAGTATACTTGTGCCCTTAATTTAAATAGTTACAATACAATTTGATATGACAGAACAAAAAAACGATAACCTTGATTTAGATGCAGCGTTAGCGAATACCACCCATAAAGTGGAAGATTTTTACCAAAAGAACAAAAAGAACATTAATATTATTCTTATCACCATTATCGCAGTGGTAGGAGGATACATCGGAGTAAAAAAGTTTTATTTCGAACCTCTGGAATTTGAAGCGCAAAATGAAATTTTTAAAGCCCAACAATTATTTGAAAAAGATTCGTTTGCACTTGCACTTAAAGGTGATGAGAAAAAAGGAATAAAAGGTTTTGAGGCCATTGCTGATGAGTATGGCAGTACAAAAGCAGGTAACCTTGCACATTATTATGCAGGTATCTGTAACCTACGCACCGGTAACTTTGCAGCAGCTATTGAAATGCTTGAAGGTTTTAGCACCAATAACGATTTAGTTGGCCCGTTAGCAACCGGTTTATTGGGTGATGCCTATGTTGAGTCGGGAGATATTGAAAAAGGCGCCGGCTTATACATGAAGGCTGCCAGAATGAATAAAAATAAACTTACCGCACCTGTATTTTATAAAAAAGCAGGTATTGCTTACGAAGAATTAAAAAACTACGATGATGCGTTATCAGCGTATACTGTGATTAAAAATGATTACCCTGAAGCACAAGAAAACAGTGATATTGAAAAGTATATCGCTCGTGTAACATCACTGAAAGAAGGTAAATAATTAACTATAATAAACGAAGAGGCTGTTCTGAAAGGGCGGCCTCTTTTTTTATGCAAATTCTTGTCTATTCAACCTTCAGGTTCATTCCTATTTCAATATTTGTTGTACTTTCGTATCATGTCAACTCAGTACAAAAACTTATCTGCCTCAACGTTAACCCCTGATGCATATTTTAAAAAACTTCAAATTGCCATAGTCGTATCTGAATGGAATACAGCAATTACGGGTGCACTTAAACAAGGAGCATTTGAATTTCTTATAAATATGGGTGTTAAAGAAAAAAATATAATTATTCATGAAGTTCCCGGAAGTTTCGAATTACCTTTAGGCGCTCAATGGTTAGCCCAAAACAAACATATTGATGCTGTTATTACTTTAGGATGTGTAATACAAGGTGAAACAAAACATTTCGACTTTATATGTGACGCTTGCGCCCATGGCATTACACAAGTTGGATTACAATACAATAAGCCGATAGTTTTTGGAGTATTAACAACCAATACTTTGGAACAAGCACAAGAAAGAGCCGGAGGAAAACATGGCAATAAAGGAATTGAAGCTGCTGAAACCGCATTAAAAATGTTAAAACTTCGTAGAGAAGTTACCCATTAACTTAACTTTCTGATTACATCATTTCGTTGTATACTTGCAGGGTATGTATAGTAAACATTTAATTTACTTAATCGTATTTTTAAGTGCCGCTTTATTCGCGGGCTGTAAAAAAGAATTTGAAGGCGAACGTGACGCCATCAATCCACCTGAAACTTATATGGTTGTTGATAGTATTTATCGCACAGGCGACGCACGCTACACAACAACTGTAGTTGCCAATTGGTGGGGTATAGCATTTGATGGATTTATCAAAGGTTATGAAATAAGTACTGATAATGGTGCTACTTGGCTATTTACTACCAAACAACAAGATGTTTTTTTACTCTCTTTACCCGTAGGTGCCGACACAGCCGATATTAATATTTTGGTTAGGGCAATTGACAATAGGAATGTAACAGATCCAACTCCGGCTTCATTATTTTATCCGGTAAAAAACTCAATTCCTACAATTGCTTTCGATTTCAGTAGCGGAGAAAAGCTTAGTTCATTCCCTGCTTTTCGATATAGTTGGTTGGCAAAAGACGCAGATGGAGCAGCAGATTTAAGCAGAATTGAAATTGCCCTAAATGATACTGTTTTAAATAGGATTAATTTACCGGCAAATACAACCGCAGCAAGTTTTATTGCTGAACAAACAGGAAATACTTTTACGGGTGCCTACCAATTATTTTTAAACGCTCAAACCATTCCTTTCAATCAAAAATTAAATGGTGCCAAGTTCGATACAATTAATACAATTTATATTAGAAGTATTGATAGAACCGGAGCTTCTTCTTCTTGGGTTAATGCAAATATTTTGGTGCGTAAACCTAAAAACGGATTATTGCTTATTAACGATTATACCGGAAATAAAAACACCATAACGAACTTTTATGCCAATCAGTTAATAGCCTTGGGAACCACTACTGCGCAGTTTGACACTGTAATTAGCTTCTTAGATGAATTCCCTGCTGATGCATTTACAACGTCGAAAGCTTTAGAATTTTTCAACCGTATTGTTTGGGTAACAGATAATCCTACGCAATCCTTAGGAACAGCTCAAACCTCAGCAACATCTTTTTTCAATAAAGGAGGACGAATTTTCATGGTGTTGGAAATCCCAAGTGACGTTGCCTTAGATGCTCCTTTTTTCAGCTTTACACCTATACAACGATTGGTTGAAAATCCCGGTCGTTCTTTTAGAATGGCAACAGGAGATCGTTTGATTGCTTATGGCGGAAATTATCCCGAATTAAGAGCAACAAGCATCATCACTTTCCCTAGACCA
>JALONK010000063.1 GCA_025454975.1 Bacteroidia bacterium | reverse complement strand
AATCAGGCGTTCCATTTCTCTTTTCTGTTCCTTGCTTTCAGCGTTTCGGTAAGTGTCAACGGCTATTCGGTAGCTGTCAATTGTCCACTTGCTTTTTTTCAAGGCTTGTTTCAGGTCAGCATCAATAGCAAAACGGCTCACTAAAGAGTTTCCGTATTTTATATTGATGTCAATATTGGGAAGCGTTTCTAATTCTGTGGCGTTCTTGTAATAGGCGTTTTTCAAAAGCTCAATCCATAAACGCAAACGACAAATTTTTACCGAGTTGGAATTGATGTCCACACCAAAAAGGCAGTTTTCAATGATGGTTTGCTTTTCGTGGAAAAGCGTTTCTTGTATGCGCTGGCTTTCTTTGTTGCTTGGGTTGTATTCAAACAGTTCTCCTTCCTCGTCTGTTACAATCAATTCATCATTTACTACTTCTACCTGATATTCTTTCAGGCGTTTTCCGTCTCGGTCTTGAAAAATTTTCAAGTCGTTTTTAACGGAAATAATTTCATTGAGTGCCGAAACCAAAAAGTGTCCTGAACCCACAGCGGGGTCGCATATTTTAATGCTGTTTACAATAGTGTTGGCTTCTTTTCGGTCTTCAATTTTGTCGTAAAGTTCTTCAAGCGTTGTGCAATTCCATTTTTGGTTTCGTTGAATTTTTGCACAACTGCTTTGCGAATGGTTTCACTGTGATGAAACCGGGAGTGAAAAACGAACCGTCTTTGTAGCCGTTTATTTTCTCGAAAATCAATCCGAGAACCGAAGCGTTAATCAGCGTTTTGTTGTCCTCCTGAATTTCTTCTCCGCCTTCGGCTCCAAAGTCGTAAGCATCTAAAAACTCAAACAAATATTGAAGCGTGGAAATGTTGCCTGTCCGTTTTTTGCCTTGCTGGTCTTTCAGCACGGTTTGCGTAAAAATCGGAATGGTTTTATCGTCTTTCAGGTTGCTGATAAACAAAGTAACCTGTTCAATGTCGGTTGGCACGAAAAGCGATGAATTGAGATACGGTGTTTTTTCAAATGCTTTTTTTACATCTTCGTTTCGCTCGTCATACTTGCGTGCCAACACCTGAAAAAATAAGCTGTTCAGGTCGTCATAGTTCTTGATTTTGTCAAGGTTGAGAAATGAAAATGATTTGTCGCCTTTGTGATAGGTGATGAGTTGGGCTTCCAACAACTTCAAAAACAAAATGCGGTTTATCCAAGTAATCGATAGTTCAAGAGCAACATTAAAAAGTCGTTCCTGTTGTGTGTTGCCGAATTGGTTTGGTTTTTCCAATCGGCTCAATTTATCTAAGCTGTCAAGCTGAATGATGGCATCTTCAAGGATTGTTCCTGTGTGTCGTTCACCTGCTTTGTGTCGTTCAATTAGTTTTTTGCTTCCTTCTTTAGTTTCGGTCAAGCCGATAATGTGCAACAACTCGCTGTAAAAACGTTTGTCAAGGCTGTTGCTGTCGTTGGTGAACGGAAGTTTTAAAAGATGCTCTGGCGATAAAAGTTTGAATAAAGCAATCAGCGAATTATCGTCTGCTTTTTCGACATTGCGTAAAGGTTTTTGAAAGTCCTGAATATTGAAGTAGGTAAATTCAATTTCTGCTGCTATGTCCGCGATAAAAGGCTCTGCTATTTGTTTGTAGAAAAAATCTGTTTTAGTGTCTGCCAAACGCCCACCTTCAAAGTCGTTGAATTGTTTTACAAGGTTTTTGTTTTGAGCAAAAAGTCTGTCGAATAGGGTAGCGTCAAAAATGAACCATTCATTAATGTTGGTCGCCACCAAATGTTTTACTTCAAGGTTTTTATTTGTAATTCTCTCACGTAAGTAATACAAAACCAATTCCTGAAAAGCTTTTGCATTCAGTTTTTTGGTTGTAATCATCTCCGATTTGTTGGTCGGCTTTTTTGCTTCGAGAATTACGCCAACTGTCGAGTTTGCATTTTGTCCGTTATGAATAACAAGGTCGTTTCGACCTTTGGTATTTATAAAATGGTTTTGTTTGTAATAAGTGTCTTTGAGAAAGTCGGAAACTAAGTTTTTGTGAAACTCTTCGCTTTCGGTGTCATTTGTCCTGTCGAGTAAAGTAATGAGATTGGTCTTGAAACCTTCAATTTCAGTCCTGTTCGGTTTTACTTTTAAAAAGGCTTTGTTTAATGCCTTTCTTGGTTTCAATACTTTTAATTCCATCTAAAAATTTATGTTCTTTTTTCAGTCGGTTAAGATAAGTTTTTATGCCGAAACGGTGTTAGTGCGTTGGCGAAAAAATGGCTCTTTTGGTTTTGCGAAGGGTCGGCTTATGTTAGGCAAAAACCAAGTGTGCCATTTTGCAGGTGGACTTTTTTGTCCTTAATCAGCCGTGAAATTTTGCTCTGTCGTTGTTGTCATAGGATTGATGCTAACTAAATTATACACATCCCCCTTACGCTTATTGCCCCAAAAATGATTAGATAGACGAAGGATTCTTTCGTTTGAAATTATTTGCTTGTTTTTGGGTTGTGGTTTTCATTTTTTTATACGAATTATACAATCACAAATACGTAAAATAAAAGGGTTATTACAAATGAATTTTTAGGGATGAGGGAATTTAATAGAAGTGGTTTAAACGAAAATTTAGAATCGTGGGAAGTAGCCGGTAATTAAGGCAAGCCCCGGCTTAGGGATGGAAACGGAAAGCCCACAGCGAGGAACGAGCGAGGACTTGCAGTGAACAGCCCGTTAAAAGCCCCAAAACCTTAACTGCTTTTGAATAAATATTTTTAGAGGTAATTGACTTTAATTTATTTGGGCATTTCAAACGGAAGTGAAAAGTTTTTCCATTGACTAAAGCCTCCATCCAGGTCGTAAATATTTGCGAATCCCATAGCAAGCATTTTTTGTGCGCACTCGTCGCTGCGACCGCCGCTTGCACAATACACATAATAGGTTTTAGTTTTATCAAGTTTAGCAAGTTCTGTGTCAAATTCATCACTAAATATATCCAACAATCTTGCGCCTTTAATAAATCCTTTTTTGTATTCGCCGGGCGTTCTAACATCTAACAAAATACCGGGTTTGCTTTGCATCATGTTATTAAATTCTTGTGGTTTTAACAATACAATACCTTGTGCAGGTGCAGCTTGCGCTGTATTTGTATTTTGAGTTTGTGTATGGCTGCATGATATAAATGATGCAATAATTAATATTGGTAATAAGAATTTTTTCATTGCTGTGGATTTATGCTTCAAATATATGGATTTTAGCGTGCGAAATTATACTTTGCGAGGGTATGCGAATCACGTTTTTAGGTACAGGTACTTCTCAAGGCGTTCCGGTAATTGGATGCAGGTGTGAAGTATGTACTTCCGTTGATACGCGCGATGAGCGTTTACGTACTTCAGTTTTAGTTGAAGTGCAAGGTAAAAACATAGTCGTTGATAGTGGTCCGGATTTTCGTCAGCAGATGTTGCGTGCGAAGTTAACCCGGCTGGATGGCCTGTTACTTACGCATGCGCACAAAGATCACATTGCAGGATTAGACGACATCAGGGGATTTAATTTTATTCAAAAGCAAGCCATTGATGTGTTTGCTACAACACAGGTGCAAGCGCAACTAAAAACAGAATTTGCTTATATTTTTTCTGATTTTAAATATCCGGGCATTCCTGAGTTAAACTTGTTTGATATTGATTCACAAACTGATTTTATGGTGGCTCAACAAGTATTAATTAAGCCGGTAGAAGTGGTGCACTTTAAATTACCTGTACTTGGATTTATTTTTACTGAACCTACCAATAGCAATCGTTTTGCTTATATAACTGATGCTAATTTTATTTCAGCAGAAGAAAAAGAAAAACTTAAAGGTGTACATACCTTAGTTTTAAATGCTTTAAGACACGAAAAGCATATTAGTCATTTTACCTTGCAAGAGGCCATAGCTCTGGTACATGAGTTGTCGCCAAGTAAAGCTTATTTCACACATATCAGTCACCAATTAGGCACTTACCAAAATATTGAACCAACCTTACCATCTAATATGCACCTGGCGTATGATGGATTAACCATAGAGGTATAGTTGTTAATGGAGCATTCATATCATCAACATTATTTTGTAATTCGTGATTTTAGCTTAGCGTTAGCTAATAAATTAACAAATGCTGTGTTAAGGGATGCTTATACTACCAGTAAGCACGAGTTGGTGATTTGTTTTGATAGGTTAACCATAAAGGTTGCAGCGAAATTTAGGAAGGGTTTTATTTGGACAACTGCACCATTAACGGATAAGGGAAGCAATGCACAAAGTTGTTTTGAGCAAGTTTTTAATCAACAAGTAAAAGAGGTTGTTCAACATACATTTAATCGTTCGTTTGCCATTAGGTTTAATGATGCGATGTTGGTATTTAAGTGTTATGATGGATTGATTAATGTGTTGTTGGTATCGGCGGGAGAGGTTGTGGATGTGTTTAGAAAATCTATTGAGAGCGATTACGAGTTTGATGAGGCTTCTTTGATTGGAAAAGAAGAGCAAGTACCTAAATATTTAGTAGGAACATATAAGCCACGTTGCTACAGTATAATGCCTGCAACAACAAATGGTTCTATGCCGATGTGGTTGCATGAGGATGATAAAGCTATTGTATGTTGCAGCGATATATTTGAAGCATTAGCTAAGCATGCAGCTTATGCACTTGGACATTTAACTTTTTATACAACCAAAGAGCAGTTGCTGAAAAGTGTTAGAGACAAACAGAAGTGGATAGAGAAACAGCTTTTTCAAACCGAGGCACAACGAACATCCTTTTTTACTCAAAAGTCGCCTGAAGAGTTAGGACATCATATCATGGCCAATTTACATGTGTTAAAACCCGGTGACGAATGCTTGGTGGTGAAGGATTTTTATAATGAAAGCGAAACGATAACCATAAAGTTAAATAAACAGATGAGTGCAGTAGAGAATGCTGAGCGTTATTACAGAATGGCAAGGAATCGTAAGATAGAATTACAAACGATTGAAGAAAAGCTGGCTCGTTTGCAACAACAACAAATGCAAGTATTGGAGCAAGAAATATTAATTAGTAAAAGTGAAAGCATCAAACAATTAAAACCATTTATTAAAGAGCAGGAAGTAGAGGAGGTAGTTTTTCCATTTCGCAGGTTTATGATAGAAGGATATGAGGTGTGGGTTGGGAAACATGCAAAGAACAACGACGAACTCACTTTACATTATGCGCATAAAAATGATTTATGGTTGCATGCAAAAGATGTTTCAGGATCGCATGTGGTGGTAAAATGGAAGTCGGGTAAACCTTATCCAAATTCAGTAATAGAAAAGGCTGCATCTATAGCTGCATATTATAGTAAATTAAAAGGTAGCGGGTTGATACCTGTAACTTATACCGAAAAAAAATTTGTAAGAAAGCCTAAAGGTTTTGCGCCTGGCATGGTGGCGGTTGATAAGGAACAAGTAATAATTGTTGAACCCGGCTTACCTAATTATTAGTGATATGGTTTCATGAAGGGTATGATGTAACTTGCGCACAAATTAGAAAAAATACAATGACATTATTTAATCCATGGCACCATGTAAGTTACGGTGAACAAGCACCTGAAGTGGTAACTGCAATTATTGAAATTCCTGAGGGGAGTAAGGGTAAATTTGAATTAGACAAGGATTGTGGTATGTTAAAACTGGATAGGGTATTGTTTTCGTCGGTGCATTATCCTGCTCACTACGGATTTATTCCTCAAACGTATTGTGATGACAAAGATCCGTTAGATATTTTGGTACTTACCAGTGTTGCTTTACCACACATGTGTTTGATTGACGCAAAGGTTATTGGGGTAATGCACATGGTTGATCAAGGTGAGGCTGATGATAAAATTATTGCGGTAGCTAATAACGATATGAGTTGGAATCATATTAATGATATCAGTGAATTACCACCTCATACATTGTTGCAAATGCGTAGGTTTTTTGAAGATTATAAAGCTTTAGAGCACAAGGAAGTGGTTGTGAATGAATTTATGGGAAGAGAAGTGGCAATAAGGGTTGTAAAGGAGAGTATTGATTTATATAACAAAGGATTTAAAGGAAGATAAATCTTTTATTTAACTAAATTTTTATTGAAGCGAACAGGGGAGAACAGGTAAATCATTAATACTCTTGAATAACGAAATACCCAAGGTAAAGTAAGCAATACCAATGAGGTAATGGTTGCTACATACACCCAAAATTCAGGGTCGTTGAAACCAAGTACCAATACTGCGCATGTTACAAGCATTAATCCTGTAGTTAGAGCATAACTTACATACATTGCACCCCAAAAAAAGCCGGGTTCTATTTCATATTTTAATCCGCATACTTGGCAGTTGTCATACATTTTAGTAAATCCTTTAAGGTTGGTACTGCCGGTAATAAACATATCACCGGTTTGGCATTGCGGGCATTTACAATTTAAAAGGGCAAGAGTACGATTGGGGATAAATGTAGGTTTAGTTGGGCTCATATTGCGCTTGTTGATTTTTTGGCGGCCCTAGTTTTTTTATACCAAATAAATCCAAGGGTACCAACAATGATATAAGGCAAAGCAAGCAAATAAAGGATACCATCATTTAGTGTGTTACCAACCATTGAGCCGTTTTTACGGGCTTCTTCTAATGATGTTTTACACATAGGGCAGCCTTGTGCTTGTAATTCGTTGGCAACACAACTTAGGACTACAGTTATTAAAACCAAACAAAAAATCTTTTGCCATTTCATACCACAAATGTATGTAACTATGCTTGTGTAGCTAATGATATTGGTCATTTTCCTCGTCATATCTTACTTTAAATACAATGAATTTTGTAGGCTATTAAATATACCCGGTTTTCAAACTTAATCCAGCTTGATTGTTAATGCAGGTAATAAAATCTTCAATTACTTTATGGTTAAAAAGCGTAATAAGGCGAAATCATTAAATAAACCACAACACCGCTTACGGTTACAAATAACCAAATAGGATAAGCGAATCGAACTAATTTTTTATGCTTTTCAACATTCATTTTTAAGCCATGGTAAAAGGAAAGTAAGATTAGTGGAAGTACAAGTGCAGCCAAAACAATATGAGGTATAAGTATGGCGAAGTACAAGGTGCGATATCCATTATCAGGATATAAAGTATTATCAACCAAGTAATGAAAAACTACATAAGAAATAAGAAATATACTTGAAAGGATGAAGGTAATGATATTGGTGATTTTATGTGCTTGTATATTTTTTTGTTTGATAAATATTAAAGAGACCAAAAGCAATAAACTACATGTACCATTAATAAATGCGTTTAGTTTAGGCAAAAAATAAACAACATCAGGAAAGGTATCCGGACGGGGGATAATTTTTCGATTTAAAATAATTACAGTTAAAAACACCGTGATGGATAAAGCCATTACGATACGAAAAAATAGTTTGTCTTGTGCTGTGTTATTGTTTGTCGAGGTATTCATATAGTAGTACTTTAATTTCACCTTTTAATCTTTTCATTTCTGCATCGTCAAGTGCATCATACATTCCACGAATGCGGTTTTTTGTATCAATTAATAATATTTGTTGGCTATGATCAATGGTTCTATCTTCAATTGAAACCGGCAACAAAAATCCACGGCCAATTTGAAACAAAGGTTCTTTTTCAGTGCGGGCAAAGAACCAATCATTAGCCGTGATATTAAATTTTTGGGCATATTGTTTCAGTGCCTCTAACGAGTCTTGTTCAGGGTCAACCGTAAATGATAAAATTCTAACGGGAGGAAGTTGTTTTAGGTTTTTCTTTTCGGCAACCTCTTTATTTTTTGCTTGAAGTCCTTGCAATTCATCATATACTTCTTTAAGTCGCCTATTCATACTAGGGCAAACATCTTTACACGTGGCAAAAAAGAAATTAACCAGTAGGATACCATCATTTAAATCTTTTTGTGCAATAGAATCACCTGTATGTGCAAGTACTTTAAATGGAGGAATGGTGTAATAAATAGTATCTTTTATATCTTTTCCATCAGGGGCAATTTTCTCTCCGAAAATTGGCAATGTATCATATTGGGGTTTTCCCATGAATAGCAAAAAATAAATTAAAACAGGTGCTAAAAGTATACCGATGCCAAGATAAAAATGTGTTCTTTTCATGTTTAATTTATATAACAATATAATTTGAAATATGTTGCAAATGTAGCGGATTTAAGGCAACCCCATAAAAAAAGGTGATATGTTTTGCATACCACCTTTTCCATAATTATTTATTAGATTTTAGTGTCCTGAATGATTATCATGTTGTTCGGTTTTTTTCGCCGGCGTATTACCATCATTCTTATTTCTAGAATCATCGGTGTATCCACCTTCAATAATCATAAGTGTGATAAGGTACACAACAAATGACATAGGAAGTACAATCATCCAAGCTAAAAATTTCTTTTCAAATTTCATGTGCATGAAAATTGATACGATAAAATAAGCTTTAACAATACCAAGAACAATAAATAACCAGTTTCTATACGTACTTGGTGGGAAGATGAAATAAAAAGCAATATCTACTAAAGTAAGAACCAATAGTATCCAAAAAGTTCTCCAGATTTTTGCTTTCATATCTGACGGTGCATCGTGGTGTACGATTTGATCTGCTGTATGTGCTGACATAATTGTAAGTTATTTTAATGATGTAAAATCAGATTAGATAATAGAATGTAAAAACGAATACCCAAACAAGGTCAACAAAGTGCCAGTATAAACCAACTTTTTCAACCATTTCATAGTGACCTCTTTTATCAAATTCGCCGCTAGCAGCTTGAATAGTGATGATAATATTTAGCACCACACCACTAAATACGTGGAATCCATGGAAGCCGGTAACGATGAAAAACAAATCAGCGAAGGCAACCGGTCCATATTCGTTTTGGAATAAATTAGCACCTTTTATAACTGTACCATCAAGAAGCGTTTTACCTTGTTCTGTACCTGCAATAAAATGAGTCCATTCCCAAGCTTGGCAACCTAAGAAAGCTGCACCACCAAGGATGGTCATAATCATATATTTTACTACTTCTTTTCTTGAGTTTCTATGTCCGGCTTCTACAGCTAACACCATAGTTACAGAACTGAAGATCAGGATAAAAGTCATTAAACTCACGAACATTAATGGAAGATGAGCGTGTGTAAAAGGGAAATGATTAAATACCATATCAGGTGAAGGCCATGGATTTGCAACATCTCCGTTAAAGCTATAACGGATAAATCCATAAGCAACTAAAAGAGATGAAAAGGTAAATGCATCTGATAGAAGGAAAATCCACATCATTAATTTTCCGTAGCTTACGTTGAATGGTGAGTTTCCCCCTCCCCATTGCGTTTTGCTGTTAGTTAAAGTAGCTGTGTTTGCCATATAAACTTAAGTGTGTAATTGTAATAATTAGCGGTTCAATAGTAAGAAAAAGTATAGATAAATCCATGTAAAACCTAAAAAATGCCAATAGGTTGTACACAAATTAATAGACAATAAATTCTTTTTGTGAACTTTATATCTAAATACATTGTTGGTAACAACCCCAACAAAAATAATTCCTCCAATAACGTGAGCCAAATGCACTCCAGATATTACATAGAAAAATGATTCGCTGGGATTACCTACAAAGTGAATATTATTATTAACTAAAGCTACCCAACCCAGGTATTGACTGATAACGAAACCAAATCCTGCAATGAGTGTAAGTAGGCTAAAAATTTTTAGTTTTCCAATTTCGTCTTTTTTAGCCATCATGTAAGCCAATTGCATGGTAATACTACCGATGATAGCAATAACCACACTAAAGGCGAACACATTAGGAATATCAAATAATAACCAATTGCCTTCCCCTTTTCTTACAATATAAGCACTGGTAAGGCTGGCAAACAACATTACGCTTGCCACAATTAACAACCAGGTTACAAATTTTGAAGGATGTATTCCGGGTTGTTCAATTTCATCTGAAGGTTTCATTGCTACTTTAATCATACGAATTACAGTTTATCAAATAAATAAATTAATTGTATTATTGGTAAGTACAAGAACGAAGCAAACATTAAACGCTTAGCATCCTTGTTTTCGCAACTTTTCACAAGGTTAAAAGAAAGGTAACTTAGAATAAGGCCACCTGTTACAGCAACTACTGCTGCAAAAGTTCCGGCATATCCTTCTACTATCGGCATTAATCCCATGGGAATTAAGCATAGGGTGAACAGTAAAGTTATGAGGGCTGATTTTTTGTCTTTACCGTAAGTTGGTAACATTTTAAATCCGGCACGTTTATAATCATCATCTAAAATCCATGCAATACTCCAAAAGTGAGGGAATTGCCAAAAGAATTGTACACCAAACAACAATAAAGCTTCGTAAGTTATTTGATTACTGTAAGCGGTGTAGCCAATAAGCACGGGCAAAGCACCGGGGAAGGCTCCAACAAAAACAGAAATAGGGGAGATGCGTTTCATTGGGGTGTAAATGAAAGCATATAACATTAAAGATATAAAAGCGATTAATGCTGCCAATTCATTTAAAAATATTCCAATAACAATTACACCTGCAATTCCCATAACTGCACTTGCTATGGCTGCTTCGGTTACCGACATGCGGTTGGTTGCCACAGGACGATTAGCTGTTCTAACCATCAACTTGTCGTAGTTTTTTTCTATAATTTGATTGATACCATTTGATGCACCGGTAACCAGCGTTCCGCCTAATGCAAGCATCATCATATCAAACCAATTTACACCTGTATGGTAGGCAGCGGTTGCATAAGTGATAACGGCTGAAATCACTACAAGCGAAGTTAGCCTTGTTTTTACCAACTGATTATAGTCGGTAATTTTGGCTTTCACCAATTGTGTAAACGTTTCCTGTTGTATTAATTTTTCCAACGTATATTTATTATGCTTCGGCTATATGTGCCTCAACTGTTTTTAATCTTGAGAACAAAACAATAGCGATATACAACTGAGCACCGCAGATTAAACTGCCGATGAACAAATGCACGCTTTGTATTTGCTTTGGAAAACCGAAGTTATCCAGTATTTTACCACTCATAACTTGAATAGCAATGAGTAATACGAGCGATAAAATCATTTTGTATAAAATTGAATCTCGGCTAAAAGCCTGTCTGAATTTATACAATAAGGTAAAAGTAATTGCAATACTTGCTAAAGAAAATGTGCGATGGAACTTAAAAATGTCTCCTAGACTATTAATCCAATTCGCCCGATTTATTTCTCCGGCAGCAAGTGCAACTGCATCTACCTGCTCTCTTACTTGAGTTCCACTGATGGTTTGTATGACTGAAATCAACAGCATCAATAAAACTAACCATTTTAAAGAACTATCATTATTCAATTGAACAACATCAAAAGATTGTGATTTGGTAACTGTGTAAATTAGCAAGCCTACAATCATTAAGGCGATAATCATGTGAATGGTAACCATCCAATGGGCAAGGTTGCTAAACACTACCTTTGCTCCGATCCAACCTTGAAATCCTGTTAATAAGAAGGCAAATAAACTTAGCCAAAATATTGAAGGATTTGTTTTTAAATACGGAAATGCGAACACAACCGTAAGGAAAATAAAAAATCCCGTAAGTACACCTATGAGTCGGTTAATGTATTCTGTCCATGTTTTGAATACATCAAAATCAGCAACTTCATGGGTAGAAGTACGAAAAATTTCTTTATAGTTTTCGGGAAGTTCAGTAACGGAAGTTGGGGGAATCCAAGTGCCAAAACATTTTGGCCAATCGGGGCATCCCATCCCGCTTCCTGTGCTTCTAACCAACCCTCCAACAAAAATCAGAAAGAAGACAGAAGCTATGGTTAATATTCCGAATCTTCTAAATCTTCTTTCCGATTTTAATTCCGGTTTCAACATGTTTATCTAGCGAATCCGAATAATTTTTTTAACATACTGCTGAACATTACCACTTCTTCTTTCACTTCAACAGGTGCTGTTTTTCTTGATGGTTCGAATTTAGCCGGATTTGGTTCATCTAATTCATCAATTTGTCCTTCATCAGGAACATTTTGAGGTATGTAATCATTTTCTGCACCCGGCTTGCTGTAATCATAAGCCCAACGATAAACATGAGGAATTTCTCCCGGCCAGTTGCCATGTAAGTGTTTTACAGGAGCAGTCCACTCAAGAGTGTTTGAATGCCATGGGTTTTGAGGAGCACGTTTACCTTTGAAAATACTATAGAAAAAGTTAAACAAGAATATCACTTGAGCTGCACCACCGATGATAGCAGCAATGGTGATAAATTGGTTCATGTCAATAAATACATTAAACTGATCGTATGCTGTGTTGGCATAATATCTTCTTGGTACTCCGGCTAAGCCCATAAAGTGCATTGGGAAGAATACACAATAAGCTGAAACTAAAGTCAACCAAAAGTGAATATAACCAAGGGCACTGTTCATCATTCTTCCGAACATGCGCGGGAACCAATGATAGATACCACTTAACATTCCAAAAATTGCAGCACTACCCATTACTAAATGGAAGTGAGCTACCACGAAATAGGTATCATGTAAATTAATATCTAAAGCTGCATTACCTAAGTAAATACCTGTTAAACCACCAGAGATAAAAAATGAAACCAATCCGATTGCGAACATCATACCAGGGGTAAGTTGTAAATTACCTTTCCATAGGGTTGCCATGTAGTTAAATGTTTTAACTGCCGAAGGTACTGCAATAATTAAAGTACCTAACATAAATACTGACCCTAAGAATGGATTCATACCGGTTACGAACATGTGGTGTCCCCATACGATAAACGATAAGAAGGCAATAGCTAAAATTGAACCCACCATTGCGCGGTATCCGAAGATAGGTTTACGCGAATTGGTTGCGATAACTTCGGAGGTTATACCTAAAGCAGGTAATAAAATGATATATACTTCAGGGTGACCCAAGAACCAGAATAAATGTTGGTACAATACAGGGCTACCACCTACGCGTTCGATACCACCGGCTAGTTCAGCGGCAATTTCATTCAAGTAAAAACTGGTACCAAAGCTACGGTCGAATATTAACAATAAACCTGCACCTAATAGTACCGGGAATGATAATAAGCCAAGCACGGCAGTAATTAAAAATGCCCAAATAGTTAAAGGTAAGCGAGTCATTTTCATTCCTTTTGTACGCATATTTAGTACAGTAGTAATGTAGTTGATACCACCTAATAATGAAGAGGCGATAAAAAGGATAATCGCAACTAACCATAACGTCATACCCGTACCTGAACCCGGAATAGCTTTAGGTAAAGCAGATAACGGCGGATAAACAGTCCAACCGGCTGAGGCAGGACCACCATCAACGAATAATGAACTTATTAATACAACAGATGAGGCAAAGAAAAACCAATATGAAAGCATGTTCATAAATGGCGATGCCATATCTCTAGCACCAACTTGTAATGGAATTAATAAATTAGAGAATGTACCACTTAAACCGGCAGTTAATACATAAAACACCATGATGGTTCCATGTATGGTAATTAAGGCCAAGTAAAAGTTAGGATCTAACTTACCGTCTTTACCCCATTGCCCGATGATTGATTCCAAAAAAGGAAACTTCATGTCGGGATAGGCTAATTGTAAGCGGAAAATTAATGACATTGCCATACCTAATACACCCATAATAATACCTGTGATCAGGAATTGCTTTGCAATCATCTTATGGTCCATCGAGAAGACGTACTTTGAGATGAATGTTTCATGGTGGTGGCCATGATCATGAGCATCATGGTGAACTCCATTTGTGTGTGCTGTTTGCGTACTCATATTTAATTTAAAGCGTTATGTTTTATGAAATAAAGGATTAATTGGCAACGATTGTTTTGTCATTTGTTTTAACAACCGATGCAGTTGCAGGAGTGGTAACATTTGTTGGTTTGTTAACCAATTTAGGTTGTTGTTCCATCCATTTTTTAAACTCGTCTTTGGTGTGTACAATCACTTTCATTTTCATGCGGTAATGTGCACCACCGCAGATTTTGTTACAAAGAATTGCGTAATCAAAACTAGGGTCATTAAGCTTACTTCTCATTTCGGCTGTGGTAAGTGTTGGTGTGAAGGCAAATTGGGTAGGTAAGCCCGGAACCACATTCATCTGTACCCTGAAGTGCGGTAAATAAGCGGAGTGAA
>JALONK010000028.1 GCA_025454975.1 Bacteroidia bacterium | reverse complement strand
ATAGCTACAGCGAAGGAAGGCCGTCGCCCACTGGAAGTGCGGAACTTCAGAACGGAAAATAATATCTGAGGTTGCGCCACGTCGGTCATACTTGCATTGTGTCCGGTGACCTTGAAAGTGTACGTTTAGCATTTCGATTTTTTTTATTTATCATTTACCATGCCGAAGACACTACTACTTCCAGTTTACGACAGCTGCTATCGATTTGCGGTGTTGCAGTAGATTGCACGACGTCGGACATACTTCCGCTGTGTCGGACTATCTGGAAAATTTGTGAATCGCAGTTCGAATTTTTCATTTATCATTTACCGTTTCGGAGTTATTACTACTTCCGGTTGGCGGTGTCCACATTTTACTGCCCTGTTGATTTGAGGTGTCGCCAGAGGCCGCACAACATCGGTCACCACGTACAATTTATAGGCTGTCCGGAATATATGTTGATGTCTTTTGAATTTCCGCCCTGTATTATACACGGATGCTGATGGAGATCGAACGAAATTAGTCTCCCGATGTTTTATAAACTAGGTGGCGCCACTGTAAAATATACCATACAGCAGAACGTGGGGGAAATCTCTACTTTGACGAATAAAAAACCCGATGAAAAAATATGAAGCCGTTCTCGAGTTACGAAGGCCTGTATGAGGATAGGCGCCGACCTGCTCGTGAATGAAAGGGTGAATTATCCATCAGTACTCCTTTCTGTTAATAACTTCGGTATCTTTTCAGATACTGTCATGAAATTTTATGACTTTTCTAAAATACTTGTTAGACCCAACTGTCAAAGCTCTTCCCGGTCAAGTGATCACGCTGGAAACGGTGCCATAGTTACGTATTTCTTTCTGGAGACTGTGTTATCAAAATCAAATCATTTTAAGTTCAACACAACCGAAGTCGTTCCCTTTTAATTTCGCCGCGTATTCAGTTAAGTTTTCCTACACAAAGAAGAATTATCAAAACGGCTTCACATCATATGACCTAGCTACTACTGGATAAGGCAACTGACTGGAATGCCAGAATTTGCTATCTCTCGAGTTGCAAGACAGGTATATATAAGATTCCAACTTCTTACCGTATGTTTTCGGGTCGCGCAAATCGATAGACTTAATGTCGATATCATCCGACAATCAGCGTCCGCTAAACAAGTAATGTTCTTTTGAAACTACATGGAAGGTATCTTTTCCAACCGAAAGGGTAGGTTATGTTACCATTCAATCTTATCATCCAGATACGAATATAAAGCAACAACGAATTGCAAAAACTACCGATGGCGGCGAGAGTTGGCAAGAAATTAACTTAGTAGAAGATCATGCAGCACGTGAATTTGGTATTGGATTTATTAATGAAAAACATGGTTTTGTTGGAACCATGAATAGTGGCTATGAAACTAGAGATGGTGGTATTACTTGGAAACCTATTAATTTAGGAAGAGCTTGTAATAAAATTCGTTTATATAAAAATGTTAATGGCAAAGTGTATGGGTATAGCATAGGAGTGGAGGTGTTTAAAGGAAGTTTTTAACTTATAAATTTAAAACATAGGTTCAATAGTTTAGTATAAATTAAGCCGGTGTTAACACATCAAATGACTAAAAATACATTTATACATTCATGGTATTGGTTTGTTTTATTCGCAATTAATTTTGTTACCTATGAATTGGTACAAGTGTACATTCGTCCTAAGTATTCATACATGAGTACAACTGTTGAGTATCTTTTAGGTGTGGCTCCAAATTTTTTTCCGGCTATTGGTATTCCCTGTTTATTTATTCTATTGTTTCCTTTATTAGGTTCTACTCGCAAATGGATGACAAACAAGCGGCACTTCACTGCAAACTTAGTTTCGGTTTCAGGATTAGTTGTTTGGGAGTATCTTCAACAATTCAGCTCAAAAGGGTATTTTGATTGGCACGACATTATATGGACCTTTATTGGCGCAATACTATTTCAAATCATTTGGTTTCTTAGTCCGAATGATACAAAGCTTTGATACTTTAATTTTAAATAAAATCATTATTCCATTTATATAAGATGTTTACAGCCATAAAAATGAATTATAAGTATATTTTAATTTTGTAATTCTTACATCTCAAACAACTTTAATATCATAAATATTCAATCGGTTGAGGCGAACTAATGCATGTGTAAATTGAATGTAGCATTTGGGAAATCACTTTTCTTAGATATGACTGTTGGTTGTTAAACACTTCTTTAATCATGTAATACACTTATGTTTCTTTAAATAAGGTTATGCATTTGTACAATTCCTTAAAATCATATTACCTTTGACCTAACCGTACCTGTGTTGCTTCCCGTAAGATCAGCTCACAGGTCTTTTTTTTGATAATTGTATTACGTATAACCAACCGATTGAAACTTATCGCCACTAGTAAGATTTATTGGTTTTAAATAATTTTTATGTCTAAACCATCTAAAACTATCCACGAGCAAATAGCCCTGTTGCAGAGCAGGGATATGCAATTTAAAAATATTAGAGATGCTGCTTATTTTTTAAATAATATCAGTTATTATCGTTTAAAAGGTTATTGGTGGGAAATGCAAGACAACACAGTTAATCATCATTTTGCTCCCAATACATTTTTTGAAGACGTAGTAGACCTATACAATTTTGACAGGCATTTTCGATTAATCATTTTCAATGCTATTGAACGTATTGAAATAGCCTTACGAACAAAACTTATTTATACCTTATCACAAACTTACGGACCACATTGGTATTTATTGCCGGCAATATTTCAAGATCCGAAACGATATGTTTCCTTCTGCGGAAAGATTTCCATAGATATGAGCAAAAGCAGTGAAGAGTTTATCGTAAAACATTTTGAAAATCATCCCAATGAAATGCCTGAAAGTTGGAAATCACTTGAAGTATTAACACTAGGTACACTATCAAAACTTTATAGCAACCTAAAACATCAATTACCGGAAAAGAACAGGATTGCAAATGAGTTTGGACTTAATAATCAAAAATACCTGGTGAGTTGGTTATTAACCATAACTGTAATCAGAAACATCATTGCACATCACAGCAGAATTTGGAATCGTATTATTATCAATAAATATGATTGGCCGCCTGCAACTCCTCGACCAATTTTATCATACATACCCAATAATTATCAAAGAAGAAAGATTTTTCCAATCCTATCAGCAATGATTTATTTAAACAATGAAATAAGCTACGGGCACCATATTAAAGATGAAATTTTTACTTTATTCGACCAGTTTCCTAATATTAAACTGAGTAAAATGGGCTTTCCATCAAATTGGCGAAACGAACCAATTTGGCGCTAAAACTTATTAAACATTTCATGAAACATGCAGCAGGAATGCCCTTCTTCAATTGAAACCTTCCCTCATTAATTGAAGTATTATAACCGCAAGTAATCATGTAAAACACTTAATTTTCTATAAATTAGGTTGATCACTTGTACAAGTCCTTAAAATCATATTACCTTTGACCTAACCGTACCTGTGTTGCTTCCCGTAAGATCAGCTCACAGGTCTTTTTTTTGATAACACTTCAGAAAATATTTTCTTATTTAAGGTGCGTCGTTAATTGTCATTTTTTAATTGCTTAAGATTAGCATGAACCTATCATAAATAATTAGGCTTCTTGCGGATACATTTCTTCATGTTTTGATTGGGTTTTTTATAGTAGAGGTTAACATAAAGTTGTTGATACATGATTTATTAAAATAATTATTAATGCTAGCTTACTTTATTTCTATACAGTATATTTTTCATTTATTATCACTCCGTTTTTGTCTATTACCTATTATATATAAAGTAATCAAACAGTATATATGAAGTATTTCATATCAGTTTTGATGCAATAAAAAAGTTAGATGTTTTTTTTATCGCCTTAAAATTAGATATTTGGTAGATTCATGCGATTACTAACCCCATATATCTGCTGTATTTGTTTATTTTTTTGTTCTTGGGTAAATGCTCAACCCATTGCAAACTTTACTGCAAACAGAACCTCGGGGTGTAGTCCATTAACCGTTCAATTTACTAATCAATCTACAGGTAATCCAACAACATTTTTTTGGCGCTTTGGTAATGGTAATACTTCTGTTATTCAAAATAATGTTTCGGCTACATATGTTTTACCGGGTACATATACAGTTACACTAATAGTAAGCAATGCAAGCGGGATTGATAGTTTGGTTCGAACTTCTTACATAACCGTTTTTGCTAACCCTGTGGCAGCCTTTACGCAAAGCATAAGTTCAGGTTGTGCACCATTACCCGTAAATTTTGTTAATACTTCAGCACAAGGTTCGGCACCTATAACTCAGTATCTATGGGATTTTGGTGATGGAACGTTAAGTAATAGTGTTTCATATAATCATACGTATGCTACTTCCGGTAATCGTACGGTTACCTTAGCAGTAACCGATGCCAATGGTTGTCAAAATGCAGTTACGGTTTCTAATGCCGTTGTAATTAATCAAACACAGCAAATAAATTTTACAGGTAATAATTTGTTTAATTGTGCACCTCCTTTATCAACCACTTTATCGCCAACAGTAACTCCGGTAGGAACTTATTCTTATTTATGGACTTTAAGCAATGGTTTAACATCAACCCAGTCCAATCCAACATTTAATTTTAACATGGCCGGACAAGTAGATGTTACCCTTAGGGTTACTAACAGTGCGGGTTGCGCCGAAACCTTAACGAAATTTAGATACATTCAGGTAGTTGGTGTAGCTGCCAATTTTGTATTAAAAGGAGGTGTAGCTTGTGTATTAGATTCACTCACTTTTTTAAATACATCTGTGCCTGATACCAATATGGCTAATTATACTTGGCGGATAAATGGAAATGTAGTTAATAACAATAAACACTTGCAAATTCCACCTTTAGCTCAAGGTAATCATCAAGTTGAATTAACTATTGATGCCTTAGGTTGTCAATCAATAAAACCGGTTACCATTACAGTACATCCCAAGCCAACCGTTGCCTTTAATGCACAGCCAGGCTCCATTTGTTTTGTTCCGGTTAATGTTAGGTTTACAAATACTTCTTCAACAGGTACAGGTTTTTCATATCGTTGGACATTCGGTAACAATCAAACATCCAACTCATATCACGATTCAACTTTGTTTACCAATTTAGTAAAGCATGATGTTAAATTAGTAGTTACCAATAATTTTGGATGTAAAGATAGTTTAATTACAGCGGTTCAACCTTTGCAACCAACAGTAACTATTGATAAACAACATCAAAAGTCGGGATGTAAACCATATAATTCGTTTTTCACCTTATTACCGGGACAAGCCTCTCAGTTTACTTCTTTCACTTGGCGTTATAAAAATAATATTATCAGTACTGATTCATCATTTTATTACAATTTTACTGATACAGGAAAACATGTGGTGTCGCTACGGTTGGTGAGTTCAAACGGTTGTTTAACTGATTTGTTGGATACTGTATATGTAGGTATGAAGGTTCCTGTCAGTTTTCAGGCAAACCCGGTAAATGGTTGTTATGGCGGATTTAATCGCATTCCTTTAAATGGAGTTGAGAATAGTGGTGTTGCTCCAATAATTTATAAATGGTTATGGCGAGGTGGATCAGCGGAAGGCAAAAATACATTTAGTTTGTTTAGTGATACGGGTTGGTTTGATGTTTTTTTTACAGCCAATCATTATGGATGTATAAGTGATACAAGCAAACAAAAATTAGTTTATCTAAAACCGGCAAAAGCTTTTTTTCCAACACCAATTGTTAACTGTAGCAGTGATACGTTAACTTTTGTGAATACATCAATCGGAGAAAATCGCTACAAATGGTTTTTTAACAATTCCGATTCATCAACACTTATCGAACCTAAATATCGTTTTCCATCAACCGGTAATTTTCAAGTAACGTTAGTTGCGCTTGATACCATTACCAGTTGTGTTGATACTTTCATTAGTTATGTAAATATTCCTCCTGCACCGGTTATAAAAATAGTTATTAAAGACAGTGCCGGTTGTCCACCACTATATCCTGTTTTTACCAATGCAACCGTAACAGGTGTAAATGGAATAAATTTAGTTTCATCACGCTGGAATATTAACGGAAAAATTATACATGATAGTTTGGTGCATAAGGATACGTTTAATATTCCCGGGATTTACAAAATTGGTTTATCAATAACTGATTCGCGAGGGTGCACCTACATGGTTCAAAAGGATACCGGTATTTGGGTGTCGGGTGGTTCGGCAAAAATAGGACTTACAGCCAACAAAGGCTGTGTTCCGTTTCAAATGCAAGCCATTGATAGTTCTTCAGTAAACACACCTATAGCTTCACGCAAATGGGTTTGGGGGAATGGTGATAGTTTGATTAATAATAATAAAGTTACTCCTTACACTTACACGGCACCAACTCCGGTGCAAGGGGTAGGATATACAATAAGGTTGAGGGTTACAGATATATTTGGTTGCACTTATGAAACTAATAAAAGGGTAATACCAAGTAAGCCAAAAGCGAAAATTGAATTGCAAAGAAATTTGTCTTGTCAAAGTCAATTCATTTCTACCGAAGCTCCAACATCATTGGCAGATGTATATAAAACAGCAAGCTATATTTGGCTATATGGACATGATACACTTAAAGGTGCAACAGTTGGAAAAACTTTCACACAAGTTGATACCACAATAAAAATAGCATTAACCGTAATAGATTCTAATGGTTGTATTGCCAACGCTGATACTGTTTTACAAATTAAAAATAAAGCACCACAAATTGGATTTAATGCAAGTAACACTAAGTTGAATTGTTATAAACCCATCATACCAATTACTTTATTTGATACTACAACAATTGGTTCAACTCCAATTGTAAAATGGGAATGGAAAACCCCTGTGAATACAAGTAATTTTAAAAACCCCCAATTAACCTTTAATACGCCGGGTAAATTTTATGTACAATTGAATATTACAGATTCGGCAGGTTGTGTTGATTCATTAATGAAACAACAATATATTACCATAGGTGGTCCGTTAGGCTCTTATACTTTTAATCCAAAAAAAGGATGTACTCCAACCTATGTAAACTTTAAAACTGAATCGCCGAATGCAAAATATTATATTTGGGATTTAGCAGACGGTACCGTAGATACTGTTGATACAGATACCTTTTCATATCGTTACACTTTACCCGGAATTTATTATCCAAGGCTTACCCTAGTTGATAGCAGTGGCACATGTGAGTTTGGAAGTTCAACCATTGATACAATAACTGTATATGAATTACCTAAGCCTAATTTTACTGCAAGTTTATCAACTATTTGTGTGAATTCGTCGGTAGTATTTACCAATACCACAGCTAATCAACATGAAATTGTAAAATGGCGATGGCGAATAAATCAGCGCGACTCGGGACAGTTAAGTTATCCTACTTTTTATTTCACGGCTTCGGGTGTATATGATGTGTCTTTAACAGCTACTGATAAAAATGGTTGTATTGATTCATTACTAAAACCTGCTTATATACAAGTAAGTGATGATACCATTCCACCGGCTATACCTAATGTACTGTATGCAACAGTTAATAGTAATACCGATATTTCATTCTACTACCGAGCAAATCAAGAAACTGACTTTGATGCTTATAAAATCTATTATAATTATTCGGGAAATATTCCGCATGATTCAATAATGTTTCATCAAAAAAATGACACTTTGTTTAATCAGTCGAACATAAACACTATTTCAAACTTGTATCAATACAGCATTGCTTCAACCGACGCATGTAAAAATACCTCGAAACGCAGTATTATCAGTCGCCCGGTTAACCTCAAAGCCTTTGCGCTTAAAAATGGAATTGATTTAAGTTGGTCGCCTTATTTAGGATTTGATACCGTACTCCGTTACGAAATTTGGCGCAATAATCCTGATTCGGGAAACAGTTATTTTTATATCGGTTCTACAGTAAACGCTTCGGGTTATGTAGATAGTTTTGTAACTTGTTTCACCCGCTATCAATACAAAATAAAATCAATAGAGCAAGGAGGCGATCGTCAAGAAAGCTGGAGTAACATCAGCGATGCTACGCCTGATTTTGTGACAACCGCACCAAATACATATATATTGCGTGCAACAGTTACCGATCAACAAAAAGTTTTGGTGCAGTGGCAAAGTCGCAAACATAACATGCCAATTACTTATGTGGTATATCGAAAAAATGTAGGTGAACAATCCTTTTCCATATTAAAAGAAACCTCAGATACATTTGTATTGGACGAAGGTGTGAATATTAATCAAGTGAGTTATATTTATGTTGTTTATATAAAGGATGCATGCGGTGGATTGGGCTTGCCAAGCAATGAAGCTCAAACAATATTATTAAGAGCCATGCTTAAGGCAAATTCATCGCAACAGTTTGATCCTTATGTTTATTTTAATCCTTATCAACAATGGAAAATTGGTGTTGCCCGATATGAGTTATTTTCTATAAATCCAACTTACCAATCGGCAGCTCATTTAACAAATTTGTTACCGAGTGATACTTTTTATTTTCATGAGGAGGTAGCGCTAAACCAACGTGTATTTTGTTATCAGATAACCGCTTTTGAACAAGATGGATTTAGTCAAACCAGCAAATCAAATATTGCCTGTGTTGAAATAAATCCCACTTTATATGCACCATCTGTTTTTACACTTAATAATGATGGTTTAAATGATAAGTTTGAATTTAAGGGAATATTTATTGAGCAGTTTTCAGTAAGTATTTATGATCGTTGGGGTAGTTTAGTTTTTAGCAGTAATGATATTGATAACAGTTGGGATGGTACAATTAACGGAGAACCAGCGCCTGATGGTGTATATGTATACACAGCATTTGGAAAAGATATTAACCAGAGGGTTATTAAATTAAATGGTAATGTAACGTTGTTGAGATAGCTTCATTATTCGTAGTACGTAAAAACCTTATCAGATAAATTTTAGTGGTTTTTATCATTCAATTCTTTGACCATTAATCATAACTATTTCAATTTGATATATTTTAACAGTATACATCCATTTCTTATCCTATCAATTCTTCTACTTATGTATGAATAGAAACTCATTGGTTGTCATATTAGACTTTTACATTTGATTTCATTTACGAAAAAAGTGATGCATTAAAGCTTAAATGTTATCGCCGCTTAAAAATTCATTGGAGCATTAAACTAGCATGTAAGTTTATGGTAAAATAAATTTTTAGGAAAAGGTTGTAAATTTCTATTAAAGAATATCTTTGAATAAAACTCACCTCGATGAAAAGATTCTTTTTATTTTTATTGTTATCCGTTGCTTTAACTGCTGCAACTTATGCCGATTCATCAGATTCAAGCTCATTAAATAGTGATGAACTAAATTATTTAAACAAACTTTTACATGCCGACTCCACTGTAACTTTTCAAACAGGAGTAATACAAGCAAGTGAAGAAATAACATTAAATATTCCTAAAGGATACAAGTTTATCGGCAAAAAAGATGCTGAAATGATAGTATTTGAAATTTGGGGAAATCCAAGTACGCTTGGTATTTTAGGGATGATAGTTAAAGAAGATTACAGAGTAACAAATATAACAGATTGGGCTTTTGTTGTTTCTTATGAAAACTCTGGATATGTTAAGGATGATGATGCCTCAGATGTAGATTACACTGAACTTATGAAAGAAATTCAAGCTAGTGAAGTAGAAGAAAACAAAGAACGTGTAGCACGCGGTTATGATGCTATCCATGTTTTAGGTTGGGCATCTGAGCCATTTTACGATCAGGAGCAACATATTTTACATTGGGCAAAATCAATGGTTTTTGGTGAAAATGGCGATACAACTTTAAATTATGATGTACGAATACTTGGACGAAGAGGAATTTTAAGTTTGAATGCAGTTGGAAGTATTGGTCAGTTAAATGACATCAAATCGCATATTAATCAAATCATAAAAATTGCAACTTTTACCGAAGGTAACCAGTACAAAGATTTTAATCCTGATGTTGATCAAGTAGCAGCTTATACAGTAGGAGGATTAATTGCAGGTAAGGTTTTGGCGAAAGTTGGTGTATTTGCTTTTTTATTAAAATATATCAAACTGATTGTATTGGGAGGTATTGCACTTATTGGTGGATTTGGTAAACGCATTATTGGGATGTTTAGAAAGAAGGAAGAAGAAACCATTACCCCGGTTAATGAAGAACCAACTAATAACGAAGAGGAGCCAAAAGCATAATCAACTATGCTTGAAAATAACTAATTCGGGTTTGCTAAAAACTGAAATTATTTTAAAGATAAGAGCCATCAACTATATCAGGATGGCTCTCTATATGTTTTTTTAGTTTTATGTTTTTTATGCAGATAGACCTGCAAGAATCTTTTTGTTTATTCATTACAAACGTAATGCTTTTTTAGTAAAAAATATTATTTATATTTTAAATATTCAACAATATTTATTCGAAATAGTGCAAACATTCCTAGATAGGATTTTTTTTTAAAAAAAACATTTTAGTAGTATTTAATAATCGAATAAAATACTAAAAATGAAATTATATGATGCTGCTTAAGCCATAAAACTCATCATTAATCCATCTCAAGTTTTTCTTTGCATTTCTAAATATATTTAAAAAAAAAGGATACGTTTTATAACAGTTAATAGTGAAATGGAAATCCTTTCTTGTGTTCAAATACCATTACCTATATTGTATATTTAAGTATGAATTCAAGCCATAAAATATTGTACGTAAAAAATACTAATCACGTATACTATTTCTTATTAAGTTTAATGGTATTATTTTTCTTTACAGTTGTAATTTGTGAATCAATAAATTGGAATGATGTTTCGAAGGCTTTATTAATTTTAGCTTTACTAAGTACTTTTCTTACAGTGTATGTCATATATATTATTCGCACAGCAAATCGTTTTCTTATCAAAGCAGATGAAGAAACCATTATCCTTAAAAATAAGCGAACTATTAAATGGGAAGAAGTAAAAGCAATTAAAAGTTATTCGAAATAGTATTTTCATAATAGGCACGTTTTACATTATGTAATCATTTGTTTATATAATGATTCAAGATATTGGATAAATGTAACTGATGCTGATTATTGGCATGAAGATATTGTAAGGGAACTAAGAGAACTAGGTAAATTACTTTAACTAATAGTGGTTATTATTTTATGTTTATTACAAAATTGAGTTCACTCAATATTTTCAATGGTTTCGAACGTTTTCAAGGTTAAATTAATTAAACGCATTAAGTATTAACCGAATGTTACACTTGTTTACCTATTATTAGTATTTAAATTGCGTGTGGATTCGTTCAAAAATTGTTTAAGAAAACTAAAATAAAACAAAGTATAATTAATAATTTAAATTCAACATTTAACTAAAAATCTATTATGGAAAAAACCGGAAAGTGTCCATTTAACCATGGAGCAAATACTGTACAAAAACAAACAGTTACAGAATGGTGGCCGAATGCACTTCAACTCGACATCTTACATCAACACGACACTAAAACCAATCCGAATGAATCAGGATTTAATTATGCTGAAGAATTTAAAAAGTTAGATTTAGAAGCACTTAAGACAGATTTAAAAGCGTTAATGACTGATAGTAAAGATTGGTGGCCGGCTGATTGGGGTCATTACGGAGGATTAATGATTAGAATGGCTTGGCATGCTGCGGGAACATACCGCACAGCTGATGGCAGGGGAGGAGCAAACACCGGTAATTTAAGATTTGCACCACTTAACAGTTGGCCGGATAATGGTAATTTAGATAAAGCAAGACGATTGCTTTGGCCAATAAAACAAAAATATGGCAATAAAATTTCATGGGCTGATTTAATGATTTTGGCGGGAAACATGGCGTATGAATCAATGGGTTTTAAAACCTTTGGTTTTGCCGGCGGTCGCGAAGATATTTGGCATCCTGAAAAAGACATTTACTGGGGTTCGGAAAGAGATTGGTTAGCTAAGTCGCGCTACGAAATTCCCGGAGAAAGTGAGTCGCTACAAAATCCGTTAGCAGCAGTGCAAATGGGACTAATTTATGTAAATCCTGAAGGTGTTGATGGTAAGCCGGACCCACAAAAAACTGCTCATGATGTAAGAACAACATTCAAGCGAATGGCTATGAATGATGAGGAAACAGTGGCGTTAGCAGCAGGTGGACATACAGTTGGTAAAGCACATGGAAATGGCGATGCTTCTAAATTAGGACCAAACCCTGAAGGCTCGGATATAGAAACTCAAGGCTTTGGGTGGATGAATCCCACAGGTAAAGGAAATGCCGAAGATACTGTTACCAGTGGTTTAGAAGGTGCATGGACAACCACACCGAATAAGTGGAACCGTACCTATTTTCATTTATTATTAAACTATGAGTGGGAACTGAAAAAGAGTCCGGCAGGAGCTTGGCAATGGGAACCTATCAATTGCAAAGAAGAAGATAAACCATTTGATGCGCATATCGAAGGCGTTAGACGCAATCCTATAATGACGGATGCTGATATGGCCATTAAGGTAGATCCGGAATACCGTAAAATTGCAGATAAATTTTATAACGACCCGGCATACTTCGAAGATGTGTTTGCCAGGGCTTGGTTTAAACTTACTCACCGCGACCTTGGACCTAAAAGCCGTTATTTAGGAGCAGATGTACCCGCAGAAGATTTGATATGGCAAGATCCTATACCAACTGTGGATTACACCTTAACTGCATCTGAAATAGAAGAGCTAAAATCAACATTGTTAAATAGTGGTTTAACCAAATCAGAGTTAATTAACACCGCTTGGGATAGTGCAAGAACATATCGTGGTTCAGATTTTCGCGGAGGAGCCAATGGTGCACGTATACGTTTAGCCCCACAAAAATTTTGGGAAGGAAACGAACCTCAGCGATTAGAAAAAGTGTTAAACACATTACAAGGTATTCAAAACAAATTATCAAAAAAGGTAAGTATTGCTGATTTAATTGTTTTAGGTGGTACAGCAGCGGTAGAACAATCGGCTAAAGAAGCAGGATTTAATGTAACAGTACCTTTTACCGCTGGAAGAGGTGATGCCACGCAGGAGATGACAGATAAGGAATCATTTTCAGTACTTGAACCTTTGCATGATGGTTATAGAAATTGGTTAAAACAAAATTATTCGGTTAAACCGGAAGAGTTGTTATTAGACAGAACACAATTAATGGGACTTTCTGCTCCTGAAATGACTGCATTAATTGGAGGTATGAGGGTTTTAGGTACCAACTTTGGAGGAACCGCTCATGGAGTTTTCACGGAACGTGCAGGCAAATTAACCAACGACTTTTTTGTGAACTTAACTGATATGAATTACAAGTGGGTTCCTGTAGCTGAAAACTTATATCATATTGTTGATCGTAAATCGGGCCAAACCAAATGGACAGCAACAAGGGTTGACCTGGTGTTTGGATCAAATTCAATTTTAAGAGCTTATGCTGAATATTATGCCCAACAAGATAATCAAGAAAAATTTGTAAATGATTTTATCAAAGCTTGGGTAAAAGTAATGAATGCCGATCGCTACGATTTGAAAAAATAATAGCAATAATTCTTCAATAGTAAAACATGATTAAAGCCTCTTGTGCGCAAGCATAAGGGGCTTTTTTTATTAGGTCAATGGCCGTTTGTATGCAGTATTAGTTTACTAGGTTACTGATGAATAAACCCCATCTACCGATAAAAATTAAGTTGGTAATATTGCCGAATCATCATACATATTAAGGGCTGCTTCAAAAGTATCTTTGCGAAACTCAAAATAGCATTTAATAATCCTGAAATTAAATGATAGTTTTTTAATCAACTTAAAGAAATGATTACCATTGTTTAAAATTGTTCCAGGTCAATTTAATGGAATAAAACATGGCAGATGAAATGATTATTTACGATTAATTCATCTATGAGTTTATTGTTGAGTGGTAATTAGGATTGAATGATTTATTTTGCGTGTTCAAAATAAGAACATGGAAAACGATCAAGATAATAATCACCTAAACATAGAGCTAAGCGAAGAGTTAGCAGAAGGTATTTACAGCAATTTGGCTATAATAACTCATAGTAATGCCGAGTTTGTAATGGATTTTATAAGGGTAATGCCCGGGGTACCTAAGGCTAAAGTTAAATCTCGTATTATTTTAACACCTCAGCATGCTAAAAGATTATTGGCGGCATTAGGTGATAATGTAATGAAGTATGAAGATGCTTATGGCTCGATTGATTCGCAAGATGCGCCGCCGTTTCCAATGAATTTTGGTGGTCCTACTGCCCAAGCCTAATAAGGGAGGAATTAAATTTCCTCTTTTATTATACTAATTAATACGGTTAGTAAGTTCTTCTTTTCTACTATCGCATAAATTTGTAATATAGCTAAAATCAAAAGGTTAAAATACAAAATTGATCCTGCCAAAACATTTGTAATTTTAAAACGCCAAGTCACCTTATCCTTCGCCATTTTACCAATTTTGTTTGATAAAATGAGCGCATAAACTGTACAACCAATAGAAAGGAAATAAAACAAAGCTGATGCACCAAATTGTTCTTTAATTATACCAAGCCATAAAGCAACAGTAACCAAATGAAGATAAGCAATCAGCCAGTTGGTCCTCATGTATTGCGAAGCTATTAATTGGTCTTCCTCGTCATCAAACGAAATCTTAAAATATCTTGACAGTTGGTATAATGAAATCCCTCCGATAATAAAGATGAACAATAATTTGTAAAGCATACTGGTTTTGGGCTCACTATACTTTAGTGGGTAATCTTGAAGCTCAGTTTTCATTCGTTTAATTTCACTGCGTAAAATAGAATCTTTGGGCATTTTTGCTGCATTATGTTGAGCATATGATAAGGCAACACGCAAGTCTTTTTTACCTTCGTCGAGTACTTCTACTTCGGTTTGATATTCGGTTATTGTAAAGGCTATACATAAAAGTATACAAATAAATTGGATGAAATTTGATGGTTTCATATAGGATTTTTTTCGCAATAAAATAAATATTTAGGAAGGATAAGTATTGATTTTATTAATACTTTAAAATTAGTGTTTAAACGAATGGGTTTTTAGGTTCATCATTATTATTATATTTTGGGTGATGCCAAAATTCTGAGAGTATTATCAGATAGTATTTAGGTGCTTAGTGATGGTTCGAAAAATGTGAAGAATTAAGAGGCCGCCATTTATTGTAGTTATCTTAAATCTTTTTTTATATTTGCCCAAATCTGAACTACCTTGAATAAGTCAATCAACAAATTCCCCGCACTACTTGTATTGGCCGACGGTACAGTATTCAAAGGAACCTCAATAGGTAAAATAGGTACTACTACCGGAGAAATTTGCTTCAATACTGGCATGACCGGTTACCAAGAAGTATTTACCGATCCTTCTTATTATGGCCAAATCTTAGTGCAAACCAATGTGCATATCGGAAACTATGGAATACATCACGAAGAAATTGAATCGGATACCATAAAAATTGCCGGATTAGTATGTAAGCAATTTAATGTTCCGTATTCAAGAAAGATGGCTGATATGAGTGTTCAGGAATATTTTACCTTAAATAATATTGTTGGCATCACTGATATTGATACACGAGAACTGGTTAGGCACATAAGAAACAAAGGAGCCATGAATGCCATAATATCTGCTGAAGAAAAAAACGTTGAGCAGCTATTAGAAGAATTGAGAGCTGTACCTTCAATGGAAGGACTAGAACTATCTTCCAAGGTTTCTACAGATAAGGCATATTTTGTTGGCAATGAGGCTGCCTCTAAGCGTGTAGCCGTACTTGATTTTGGAGTAAAAAAGAACATCTTAAGAAATTTAGTGGATAGGGATTGTTATTTGGGAGTTTATAATGCAAAATCTACTGTAGATGACTTACTTAAGTTTAAGCCGGATGGTGTTATGTTAAGCAATGGTCCCGGTGATCCTTCAAGTATGGATTATGCTGTTGAAACCATTCGCAGGTTATTAGATAAAAATATTCCTATTTTTGGTATATGTTTAGGTCACCAACTCCTGGCAGAAGCCAACGGAATCAAGACCTATAAAATGCATAATGGTCACCGAGGTCTTAATCATCCGGTGAAAAATTTACTTACAGGCACTTGTGAGATTACCTCACAAAATCATGGGTTTAGTGTATTGGCCGAAGATGTTAAAAATAATCCAAACATCGAAATCACCCACATTAATTTAAACGATGATACCATTGAAGGTATACGTGTTAAAAACAAAAAAGCATTTTCAGTGCAGTACCATCCCGAGGCCGCTGCAGGTCCGCACGACAGTAGATATTTATTTGATGAATTTATTAAACTAATGCAAGCATAAATTATGAGCACAATTATTGATGTACATGCCCGTCAGATTTTAGACTCAAGGGGCAATCCTACAGTAGAAGTAGAAGTTATAACAGATGATGGAGCTTTGGGGAGAGCCGCTGTTCCTAGTGGTGCCAGTACGGGAGCTCACGAAGCTGTAGAATTACGTGATGGTGATCAAAATATATATTTGGGAAAAGGTGTTTTAAAAGCAGTAAAAAATGTAAATGATGTTTTAGCCGAAAAACTCATTGGTTGTGATGTGTTTGAGCAAAATAAACTTGATGCATTAATGCTTGCAACCGATGGAACAGCTAATAAATCAGTATTAGGTGCCAATGCGATACTTGCTGTATCATTGGCTATTGCTAAAGCGGCAGCCATTGAAGCTAACATGCCTTTGTATCGTTATGTGGGTGGCGTAAATGCCAATACTTTACCAATTCCATTAATGAATATTTTGAACGGTGGTTCTCATGCCGATAATTCAATAGACTTTCAAGAGTTTATGATTATGCCCGTTAATGCAGATACATTTAGCGATGCATTACGCATGGGAACAGAGGTGTTTCATCATTTAAAATCGGTATTAAAGAAAAAAGGTTATTCAACTAATGTTGGTGATGAAGGTGGATTTGCTCCTAATATTCCTTCGAATGAAGAAGCCATTGAAACTGTATTAAAAGCAATAGAAACCGCCGGATACAAACCCGGTGTAGATATTTTTATTGCTATGGATGCTGCCACCACAGAATTTTACGATGAAAAAACCGGATTATATACTTTTAAGAAATCAGATAACCGACAATTAGATTCGGCAGGTATGGTTGCTTATTGGAAAGAATGGACCTCTAAATACCCAATTCTATCCATTGAAGATGGAATGGCAGAAGATGATTGGGAAGGATGGGCTTCATTAACTTCGGTGATTGGCGATAAAGTACAATTGGTAGGTGATGATTTATTTGTTACCAATACCAAACGTTTGCAAGATGGAATAAATAAAGGAGTAGCTAATTCTATTTTAGTTAAAGTAAATCAAATAGGAAGTTTAACCGAAACTATTGATGCCGTGCAATTGGCAACACGACATGCTTATACAAATATCATGAGTCATCGCAGCGGAGAAACAGAAGATACAACTATTGCTGATTTAGCCGTAGCATTAAATAGCGGTCAAATTAAAACAGGTTCGGCGAGCAGAACAGATAGGATTGCAAAATATAATCAACTGATAAGAATAGAGGAAGAATTGGGTAAGAACGCAATTTATCCCGGTAAACAATTTAAATATTTGGGATAAAAAAAAGACACCTAAAAAGGTGTCTTTTTTTTTTGAATGTGCTATTAAATTGTGTAAACCCGTTGTTGTACCAAGTGATAAATTGGTTGAAATTTGTAAAGATGAATTGGAAAAAAATTGTTACCAATAAATATATAATCGCCACGCTTGCATTTATACTTATGCTGTTTTTGTCTGATCGCAATTCAATCCTCGACCAATATAAATTGCGCAAGCAACTAAATAAAGCCCAAGAAGAGCACGAGTTTTTTAAACAAAAGATTGAGGAAGCTAAAAAACAAAAAGAAGAATTATTTACAAGTAATAAGAACTTAGAGAAGTTTGCAAGAGAGAAATACTTGATGAAAAAAGAAGATGAAGATGTGTTTGTTTTTGTGAAGAAGGATTCAATACGCCAATAGTTTATTCCTCATCAGAGGGTTGAGTTCTTCTTTGCATCTTCATAATCTTATCTCCTGAACTTCCATTTGAACTGGGTTTAAATCCTTTATATGCCAGATATAACCAAGCTGAGATGAGCGACAAACCACCAAATGGCGTAATTATCCCCAACCATTTTAAACGAACATTTGCCCATATAATACTAGTTGTTAGCAAGTATAAACTACCACTAAACAACAAAATTCCAATCACAATTAATGCAAAAACAACCTTGGCTACATCTTCCTTAATGCGACGGATGCCTATAGCAATAATCAATAATCCTATTCCATTAAATAGTTGATATCGAACGGCTGTTTCAAATCCTAGCATTTCGCTGTCTTTGATGTGGCCTTTTAATAGATGTGAGCCGAAAGCACCTGCAATCATTCCTAGTCCTATAAAAGCACAAGCAGCCTGAAAAATTTGTTTTTGTAGTGTAGCGTTTGTCATAAGTTCACAAATTTGCTGTGTAAAAGTGTACACTATTCCAACTCATGTTCATGTATTTTTGAATGGGATATAATTCACCATCAATGAATAGATCATTACTGATAGGGATAAGCGGTACTTTACTTTTGTTCACAGCAATCGCAATATATTTTTATTTTTTTAATATCAAACAAAAAACAACTGAAATAACCGATGCTGTGCCCAATGATGCGGTATTTATTTTCGAAAGTAGCAATATGGTCGAATCATGGAAAACTTTAGAGGGGACCGACTTATGGAAAGATTTAAAACAGAATACTGAAGCTACCCAAACGTTTAAGGATATTGAAAAAATCCAATCAATTATTGCCGGCGATAATCAGATTAAAGACCTACTAATGGATAATGCATCAGTATTATCATTACATGCTACATCAACAGGGTTAGGTATTTTAGGAATAGTGGATGGAAATTTAGATGAAACCGAATTGGGATTTATTGATTACTTGCGTATATCTACAGGAACAAAATCTATTAAGAGGTATTTTGAAAAATTACCAATCTATGAATTTATCAAACCAACAGGCGAAACATTATTCGCCATTGGCTACCAACAAAAGGCATTGCTAATTACCAATAAGTCGAATCTAATTGAAGAAAGTTACAGGCGAGTTGTTTATCAAATACCGTCAGTAACTAAAGGCTTTAAACAAGTAAAATTATTAGCCAAAGCAGGGAATGATGCCAATTTATTTATTAATTACCATCAGTTGAATAACTTGATGAATCAATATTTAAAAACAGAGCATCAACAGCTTTTTTCTTTCTTTTCAGGCTTTGCTAATTGGGGATTTTTGGAAGTAGGTATCAATACCTCCAACATTTCATTACAAGGTGCTTCTTATACTGATGATTCTGTTTTTCAATTCTTGGATCTTTTTAGAAACCAAGCACCAAAACCCTTAACCTTGCACAAGGTTATGCCCAAAAATACCGCGTTTTGTTTGCAAATGGGTTTTACTGATTATCCAAGATTCAATACTGATTTAAATGAATACCTTCAATTACACAAAAAATTTGAATCATATCAGCAATTTAACGACAGTATCAACACCCGTTACAATATCAACTTGATATCTCAGGTTATACCGTTAATAGATGGTGAAGCTGCCTTAATGATGACTGAACCTGCCGCAGGAGAAAACATACAAAAAATGGCAGCTTATATCAGGTTTAAAAATCCGGTAGGGATGAATACTTTTCTGCACCAAACAGTTGATCTCATGAAACGGAAAGGGGAATTGGATTCAGCGCAATTTGAACACCAAGGGAAAGAAATATTACATATCAAATTGAATAATTTTTTAAAGTTGTACTATGGTCAGGTAATGGAACAAATTGTTAATCCTTATGTAGTTCAACTTGATGATTTTTTTGTATTTGCTAACGACTTAACCAACCTCAAATTTTTGATTGATGATTATTATGCGAAGAATATTTTGGGAAGTGATGCCACATTTATCAGTTATGAAGAAGAAATTGCTTCAAGCCAAAACATAAATATCACCTTATTTCCTAATAAGCTTACCCAAATGCCGGCGGGTTATGTAAATGACCAGGTATTTAGTTGGATTAATTTAAATCAGCCTTATTTAAAAAAGTTATCTTACTTCACCATACAATATGCTGCAAGTGGTAATAAATCATTTTATACCCAAGTCTATTTTAAATATCAAGCGTCTACTTCCGGTGCTTCTCAGCAAATTTGGAATTATAAGTTAGACACAACAGTGGCAATTAAACCTCAGGTTTTGCCACAGCGTTCCACCGGGCAGCAAATTATTTTTGTGCAGGATATAAAAAACACCCTATACTGTTTAACTCAACAAGGAGCTTTGTTATGGCGCAGTAAATTAACAGGAAAAGTGCTTGGCGATTTCATTCATCTTGAAGAAAAAACAGGTACTAAATCAAGATATTTTTTCAGCACAGATAAGCAGGCATTTATAATTGATGAGGCAGGTGTAAGCGCGCAAGGATTTCCTATTCAATATCCCGGTAAAGCCATTGGTGCACCTTTGGTTAATTATACAGTTGGAGATACCTTATCTACCTTTTATGTTAACCTCGAAAATTTTAGAGCCGTTGGATATTATACCAATGGCAAATCAATTAAAGGTTGGATGCCAAAACATTGGCCATTTAAGCCTTTAACAGGTATTCAATCATTTATTGCCGGAAGCAGAAAGTTGTATTATTGTACATCTACCAGCGGGAAATTGATGATGAGCGATGAGCAAGGCAAGACAGTAAACATAAAACAACAAACAATAGCTTATCAATTTATGGCTACTCAGGATAAACTATCAGATACCACAACTTTTGTTTTTCAAGCCATTGATAGTTCAAGCCAATTAATTGAAATAAAATTTGATTCGCTGTTTAAACAAACTTCAGTATTGTCAAAAGGTATTTCAGGAATCTTACAATGGGAGTATATAAAAGATATTGCCACCGAAAAACGATATTATTTGTTCAAACAATTGGCGGGTACTACTTTATTAGATAATGATTTGCGTCCGGTTTCCAACTTTGAGTCAAAAGATACCAATACCTATGCTCCATTATTGTTAAAAGATTTTTCTGGAAGAATTATTCTCGGCGTAGTTCAGCCGGCAAAAGAAGCTTATTCTATATATAGTAATAATGGTAAACTTCACCCTGATTGCCCAATTAGTGGTTATTCAGTGTTTACGGTAAGTGGCTTTTATAATGATGGCAAGAATTATATACTAGGTGGCGATAACAGGAACAATATTTTCTTGTACAAACTAAAATAGTTTGTTTTTCGTATCTTCGGAACATAAATAAAAAATCATGAAAAGAATTGCAATACTGTTGATGGTGTTTGCGATGTCGGCAGCCATGCAAAGTTGTGTGAAAGACATTGTTGACAAGGTAACAGGAGTTGATGGTTTTGAGGCCGATGCCGCTTGGGCTTTGCCTGCCATTAATGCAACAGCAGGTTTAGATAAAGCCATTACTGCATTAGATAATGATGTAAAAATACAAACTGATAGTACAGGTAGATTGTTGCTTAATTTTTTTGGTGTTGATAGTCTTCCTCCACGTCAGTTGTTTTCTTTAGATCCCATTACGGTTAATGAGGAGTTTAGTTTGCCTGCACCGGCAATTATTGTTTTTGAATCATTAGGTACCTTTAGTGAACAAATCAATCAAACCATACCCATTGCGCTACCTAATAGTAGGCGAATTGAACGAGTACTTGTTAAAGATGGAGCCATTAATGTAAATGTCAGTAACAGCTTCAGGCATAATTGTAAAATCAAAATTACTTACACCGGTATTCGTAAAAATGGAATCTCATTAGTAGATAGCTTCGATTTTATTTATACAGGTGTAAATCACACCCCTATTAACAGACGAATTGATATAAACGACTACGAAGTTGACTGTACCAGGAATGGAACTACATTTAATGAGTTTGAGTATAGTATTGAAGTGCAAATGACAAAAGTAAATGGCAGTACAACATTACCAACCGACCGCATTGCAGTAGATGTAAATATTGGCGTAAATGAATATGCGCGTGCTGAAGGATATTTTGGAAAATTAACCTTGTTACAACTATCTGAAGATTCGAAACTAGCCTTTTTTGATAAACGAGTGGAAGGTAATGTTTTTATAAAGGACCCTAAATTAATTTTAAAAGTTACCAATAGAATTGGTTTACCAATTACCGGTGTTATTACTGAAATGTATATTGAAAGTCCTTCAGGCGCTAGAACCCCAGTGAATATTGATGCATTTAAAGATACTTTTACCATTGATTATACCACAGTAATTAATCAAGAAAAGGTAACTGAATATGTAATTGACAAAACCAATTCTAATATTGATGTGGTGTTGACTCAGGCACCAAGTAAGTTTGTATATAAGGTTGAGTTTATAGCAAATCGTTCTGAACAAGTAACTTCAAATATTTTGTATGATTTTAGTACAATAAAGGTTGATGCAAGTTTTATTCTGCCTTTTGATATAAGGGTTATTAATTATGGTTTGGAAGATCGCCAGCCTTTTGATTTAGGAAATTCAGACTCCACCTTAGTAAAAGGATTAACTGTTGAATATGCCGAGTTGTTATCTAAAGTAACCAACCAAATACCGCTGAATGCATTTGTTCAATTATACTTCCGAGATTCAATTACAAATACTACACTTGATAGCTTATTTACTTCTCCATATTCCATTGCAGCCGCTAAGATTGATGCAAATGGAAATGTAGTTGCCCCAACGGTAGCCGAGTTTTCAACTTTGGTAGATGATCCAAAATATCAGCGAGTACGAAAGGCAAATCAATATTTATATACCGTACGATTACGAACCGCAGAAGATAACGCAGGCATTCAACCATTTGTAACTATTTATAAATCTGCAAACGTGAATATGAAAGTTGCTGTTAGGGCTAAAGCTAAATATAGAACACCATGAGGCTACTAATATTTTGCTTTGTTTTTATAGCCTTAACCGGTAAGTTAATGGCTCAGTTTAATACTACCATTCCCTTTTTAAAAGGACTGCATCAGGCTTCGTACATCAATCCTGCGTATACACCTGAGTTTGAATCTTCTTTTGGCTTACCCGGACTAAGTGGGGTTTCTGCCGATGTTGGTATTTACGGTATTACAACAGGAAAATTCGTTGATGCCATTAATAACGAACGATTTAATTTAAACACCTTTTATCGCTCATTAGCAGGTAATGATTTAAACTTGATGTTGAATGGAAATACTGAATTGTTTCATGTTCGATTTAAAAGTAATCGTTGGTATTGGGGAATTTCATCCACTACTCGTACAGTTGCAGACCTTACATTAAGCAATGATTTTTTAAATTTCTTTATAAATGGCAACGAAGCCTTTCGTGGTAAATCTGCCGACTTGTCATCACCTAATGTTTATGTAATTAGTTATCAAGATTTAGGTGTAAGTATTTCTAAGCGCTACAAACGGTTTAACTTTGGTATCCGTCCGAAGTTGATTCTAGGTAATGCCTTGGTGATGATGAAACAATTTGATTTTAGATTTAATACACCATTACAACCAACCGACCCAATTGCGGTGCAGGCAGCAGGTAAAATCTATACATCAAATGTGCCTTTATTTTTAGATTCTGTTGATGGAAGAGCCGCAACTGAAAATGAAAAGGATTTTAATGATATCATTAGCAACCCAAAACTAAATACAGGCTTTGGCATTGACTTAGGTTTAGAGTACGACATCAGCAACCGAATGAGGGCTCAAGCATCTATTAGTGATTTAGGTTTTATTCGTTGGAACAATAATTCAAGAGAATATAGCATTAATAAAGTTGATGTAATGTTTGGAGGTATTACTTATGAACAGTTAGAAAATGATAGCCTGTTAAACGCCTATGCTGATAGTTTATTAAACTTGGTTACTCCTCAGGTTTCCTCAAAAACATTTACTACCGGATTGCCTTTTCGAGTAGCTGCCGGATTTACTTACCAATTTAATAAACGTAACGTGTTTAACTTTATGTTTCAAGGCTTAAAAGTTGATAAGAAATTCTTAACTGCATATACTTTTAATTACACCAAACGATTAGGTTCATCATTTGATTTAGCAGCTAACTACAGTATTATTAATAATACCTTCAATAATGTAGGTGTAGGTTTTACTGCCTTGTTGGGGCCTTGCCAAATTTATATGATACATGATAATGTAATGGCGTATATCATGCCTGAAACTATGCAGTATGTAGCCTTCCGTTTCGGGGTAAATTTTGCATGGCATCGAATAAAAGAAGAACTCAGGGTGTATTGATTATGTTAAGCGCATATATTTGCGACAAGTAGAAAATTCATGAAAAAGATTTTAGTTGCTAATCGTGGTGAAATTGCATTACGCGTGATGCGCACTGCAAAGGAAATGGGAATAAAAACAGTTGCAGTATACAGCGAAGCTGATAGAGGAGCATTACATGTAAGGTATGCTGATGAAGCTGTATGTATTGGGCCGCCACCATCTTCTCAATCATATCTGCTGATGGATAAAATTATTGATGAGGCGAACAGGTTAAATGCAGATGCAATTCATCCGGGTTATGGATTTTTAAGTGAAAATCCTGTGTTTGCAGATAAAGTTAAAGCCGCAGGAATCACTTTTATTGGTCCAACAGGTGATGCCATGCGTACCATGGGAAGTAAAATAGGCGCTAAACAAGCAGTAGAAAAGTTTAACGTACCAATGGTTCCGGGTACAAAAGAGGCTTTACGTGATATTAATGAAGGGAAAAAAATTGCATCAAATATTGGATATCCGGTTTTAATAAAAGCATCTGCAGGCGGCGGCGGTAAAGGTATGAGGGTTGTTAACAAAGAAGAAGAGTTTGAAGAGCAAATAAAATTAGCACAAGGTGAAGCAAAATCTGCTTTTGGTGATGATGCTGTTTTTATTGAGAAGTATGTGGGCTCACCTCGTCATATCGAAATTCAAATTTTAGGCGATAACTTCGGTAATATCGTTTACTTGTTCGAACGTGAATGTAGTATACAACGCCGACATCAAAAGTTGGTTGAAGAAGCACCTTCAAGTTGCTTAACCCCTGAGATAAGAAAAGCAATGGGTGAGGCAGCAGTTAACGTTGCTAAGGCATGTAACTACACCGGTGCCGGAACTGTTGAGTTTTTGGTTGATGAACAGTTGAATTTTTATTTCCTTGAAATGAATACCCGTTTGCAAGTTGAGCATCCGGTAACCGAACAAATTGTAGGATTAGACTTAGTAAAAGAACAAATTAGAGTTGCCAAAGGCGAAGCATTAGGTTATACCCAAAACGATTTAAAAATTAACGGACATGCCATGGAATTGCGTATTTGTGCTGAAGATCCGTTAAATAACTTTTTACCTGATATTGGTAGATTAAATACCTATAAAACGCCACAAGGTTATGGCATTAGGGTTGATGATAGTTTTGAAGAAGGAATGGAAATTCCTATTCATTACGATCCTATGATTGCTAAACTTATTACCTTCGGTTCTACAAGAGAAGAAGCAATTAATAGAATGTTACGCGCGATTGACGACTATCAAATAACCGGGATACAAACCACACTGTCATTTGGTAAATATGTAATGCAACATCCCGCCTTTCTTAGTGGAAATTTTGATACTAAGTTTATAGAAAAACATTTTAATCCTGAGTCTTTGGTGCCTTCTTATTCCCATAACGCCCAAGCAGCGCTGGCAGCAGGTGTTTTATTTAATAATAATACAGCTACCGATGTTAAGGATTCTAATCAACCATCTACTAATTCATCTCGGTGGATACAACAGCGTAAAACATATTAAGCTGATTGCATAGATTAACGGTTTACCATTATAACTAATTGTGATAAATTTTATGGTAGTAAACCTTATGCCAAATTTGGGTTAATAATTATTGTTATCATTGGTTACAATTATTATTAAGTAGCCTTAGAATTTAAGGAAAAAACAACGAATGTTCTAATAAAAAAAGGGCTGAATCCATAGGAAACAGCCCTTAATTATTAATTATAATGGAATTATTTTACTTCTTCAAAATCTACATCTTGTACATTTTCTGCACCTGACGTTGCGCCACCATCAGCGTTTGCAGTGGCATTAGCATTTTCAGCTCCTTGAGTTGCTTTGTACATATCTTCACTAGCAGCAGCCCAAGCTGTGTTTAAAGCTTCCATATTGGTATCAATGCCGGCCAAATCTTTAGCTTCGTATGATTTTTTAAGTTCGGCAACAGCTTTTTCAATAGCTTCTTTTTTCTCAGCCGGAATTTTATCACCGTATTCTTTTAATTGTTTATCGGTTTGAAACACCAAGCTGTCAGCCATGTTTAATTTTTCAGCCTCCTCTTTTGCCTTTTTATCATTTTCTGCATTAGCCTCAGCTTCCTTCTTCATTTTTTCAATTTCCTCTTTGCTTAATCCGCTTGAAGATTCGATTCTGATTTTTTGCTCTTTACCTGTTCCTTTATCTTTTGCACTAACTTGTAAAATTCCATTAGCATCTATATCAAATGTAACTTCAATTTGAGGTACACCTCTTTGTGCCGGTGGAATATCTGACAAGTGGAATCTGCCAATGGTTCTGTTATCTCTTGCCATAGGACGTTCACCTTGAAGCACATGAATTTCTACTGAAGGTTGGTTGTCGCTTGCTGTGCTGAATACTTCACTTTTCTTTGTTGGGATAGTGGTATTCGCTTCAATTAGGCGTGTAAATACTCCACCCATTGTTTCAATACCTAAACTTAATGGAGTAACGTCAAGTAATAATACATCTTTCACTTCACCGGTTAATACTCCACCTTGAATGGCAGCACCTAAGGCAACTACCTCATCAGGATTAACACCTTTTGATGGTGCTTTACCAAAGAAATCTTCAACAGCTTTTTGAATGGCAGGTATACGTGTTGATCCTCCAACCAATATAATTTCATCTATTTGAGAAGTGCTTAATCCTGCATTTTTCAAAGCCGTTCTGCATGGTTCAATGGTTCTTTTAATTAAGCTGTCGGCCAATTGTTCGAATTTTGCACGAGATAATGTTTTTACCAAGTGTTTTGGGCCCGACGCAGTAGCCGTAATATAAGGTAAGTTAATTTCAGTTTGTGCAGAACTTGATAATTCAATTTTAGCTTTTTCTGCTGCTTCTTTCAAACGTTGTAATGCCATTGCATCTGAACGTAAATCCAAACCTTCATCTGATTTAAATTCATCTGCTAACCAGTCAATAATCACTTGGTCAAAATCGTCGCCACCTAAGTGAGTATCACCATCAGTTGATTTTACTTCGAAGGTAGAGTTTCCTTCTACTTCATACATCTCTAAAACTGATACATCATGTGTTCCACCACCGCAATCAAAAACCACAACCCTTAAATCTTTTTTACCGGTTTTATCTAAGCCATAGGCTAGTGCAGCAGCAGTAGGTTCATTAATAATCCTGCGAACGTTTAATCCTGCAATTTCGCCTGCTTCTTTGGTAGCTTGACGTTGAGCATCGTTAAAATATGCAGGCACTGTAATAACTGCCTCTTTAACTTCATGACCTAAATAATCTTCTGCTGTTTTTTTCATTTTTTGTAAAATGATAGCAGAAATTTCTTGTGGTGTATATAAACGACCTTCTATATTAACACGTGGTGTGTTATTGTCGCCTTTTTCAACCGAATACGGAATTCGGCTAACTTCATTTTTTGATTCCTCAAAACTTCTACCCATAAATCTTTTAATAGAGTAGATTGTGTTTATTGGATTAGTAACGGCTTGACGTTTGGCCGGATCACCTATTTTTCTTTCTCCGTCTTTCAAAAACGCTACGATAGAAGGGGTAGTTCTGCGTCCTTCGCTGTTTGCAATCACTACCGGTTCGTTACCCTCCATAACGGCAACGCATGAGTTGGTAGTTCCTAAGTCAATTCCAATTATTTTGCTCATATAATTTTTGGTGTTTTGCTTTTGTCTAACAAGTGTAGTGCCAACCGCTAAAAATGACAGTTTCGCCGATTAATTGTCAGCTAATCTGTCGAACACGAAGGTTACCTGTAAATTTTGTCAGTGTTAAGGGTTAAGAATAGTATTGTTTAAAAAGTCAATACTTGCCGAATTTAATGTTTGGTTTTGTAGGGTAGTGGTTTTAGATCCAAAAATTCCTATAGCATTTTTGATGTTACTGTAATCACCAACTTTAGGAACTATACTTTCACTTGGTCTGTTGGTGTTAATCATATCAACAAAATCACGGTTAGCGGCAGTTAAACCATAAGCGATATTAACAAATCTGCGTTGAACAGAATTATCTTGTTTAATTGCTTTTCTTAACGAGTTTAATACACTTACTTTAAAAACGGTAAACCTTCTGGCTTCAACTCCGTTATTCGATCCTGCCGGTACTTCCACATTTGTTTCAACCATAAAATCATGGTACTTTAAAATTACTTGTGAAGGATTGTTTACAGGCCATTCTTCGTAAAATATCCTGATAAACTGGTCGTATAATGCACTATTTGCACCGGTGTTTTGAACCGAGAAAGGGAATGTTTGACGGTTAACAGAAGTGTCAACCAGGTCAATATTTCTTGTGTTTATTGATGCCCTGCCAACCATAATTGCAACGCCCGTATATTCTTCATTGGTTTCTGCGCTTTTAATACGAAAAGTGTAGGTGCGTAAAGGATTGTAAAATCCGACTGGTGCTACATCTTGCCAATAACTTGAATCGGTATTGGTGAAAAAACCTGATTGCTTTGTTAGTCCTGCCCTGGTAAATGTGCGGGTAGCCTGGCTGCTATTATCAGTAACCGTAACCGTAATATTTTTCATGTAAATCGAATCTGCAATTTTGGCTATCTGTTCGGCAGTAGTACCTTCTTTTACTTGAAAAGTTTTTTGTATCCTGAAAATTTGAGTATCTGAGCCTAAGTCTACCACTGCATATACAACCGGAGTTTCTTTCCATGGTGCGTTAATATCAACAGTATTATCGCAAGCACTTAGCATTATTGCAATTGATATAATCAGATAGTTTAATTTTTTCATCAGGCTGCGAATATAATATTTAGTTTTATAGCGATAACATTCCTTTAGAAACTCATTTTTGTGATTAGGTTGCATGTTTCAAACCTTAATCTATACCTTTGGAGTTCAATTAATACGTTATGAGTACCTATAAAGAGGTTAAAAAGGTGACCACCCATGTGTTGCAGGAAATGAAAATTAGGGGTGAAAAAATTTCAATGTTAACAGCTTATGATTATTCAATGGCTCGCATTTTTGATGATGCAAAGGTAGATGTACTGTTGGTTGGCGATTCGGCAAGTAATGTAATGCATGGCTATGAAACAACCTTACCTATTACTTTAGATGATATGATTTCACATGCTGCTGCTGTAATTCGCGCCATTAAGCGTAGTTTAGTAGTAGTTGATTTGCCTTTTGGCTCCTATCAAGGCAATTCGAAAGAAGCACTTAATTCAGCTATTAGAATTATGAAAGAAGCAGAGGCGCATGCAGTAAAACTAGAAGGAGGAGAAGAAGTGGTAGATAGTATAAAACGGATTTTAACTGCAGGTATTCCGGTGATGGGACACTTAGGCTTAACACCACAAAGTATTTATAAATTCGGAACGTATGAAGTGCGTGCAAAAGAAGAAGCCGAGGCTCAAAAGTTAATGGCAGATGCTAAATTACTGGAAGCAGCCGGATGTTTTGCAATAGTCTTAGAAAAAATACCTTCATCCTTAGCCAAACAGGTTGCCGAGCAAGTAAAAATTCCAATCATTGGCATTGGTGCCGGTCCGCATGTTGATGGTCAAGTTTTGGTGAGCCACGATATGTTAGGAATAAATAAAGAATTTTCGCCCAAATTTTTAAGGCGCTATTTAAACTTATATGATGAGATAAAGGGAGCTGTTGAACTTTATGTAAGTGATATTAAACGCCTTGATTTTCCTAATGAAAAGGAGCAATATTAATGAGTGATTTGCAAGTGGTATATGAAGATAACCATTTGATTGCAGTAATCAAGCGTGCCGGGTATACGGTTCAACCCGAACCGGGAAAACCAACAAGTCTCGAAGAACAAGTTAAAGCATACATTAAAATAAAATATAACAAACCCGGAGCTGTATTTCTTGGAGTTATTCATCGTTTAGACATGCCTGTTTGTGGTTTGGTGTTATTCGCACGAACAAGCAAAGCTTTACAACGTATGAACGAAATATTTAAAGAACGTAAAATAGAGAAACAATATTTGGCACGGGTGAATCCTATTCCTGCATTAAGTAATGCTACAATTGAACACTGGCTGGTAGTTAACGAGCAACGTAAATTAAGTAAAGTGTTTAAAAAACCGGTGCCCGAAGCTGTAAAAGCAAGTTTGAGTTATGAAATTAAATCCACTAAAGGTAATGAGGCGCTACTTAATATTAAACTTCATACCGGACGGAAACATCAAATTAGGGCGCAGCTTGCGGCTATTGGAAGCCCTATTGTTGGTGATATTAAGTACGGTTCATCAAAAGCCCTTACTGATGGAAGTATTGCATTGATGTGTAATTACTTGGCGTTTGAACATCCGGTAACCAAAATAAAAACTGCTATTCAAGCGCCTGATATATTGATTTAAAAGTGTTTAACAACTTCTATTTCAAAGTGCTGTTTTATGTCATTTGTGCAGTTCAATTTTAACTGTACTTTCGCAATCAATTATTATCATAAAAACATATGAATGGTTTTTTTAAAGTGCCTGTACCTGTAAACGAACCGGTGTTAAATTATGCACCGGGTAGCAAAGAAAAAGCAGAATTAAAAGTTGCATTGAATGAAGCAAGGAGCAAAGAAATTGATGTTCCTATGTATATTGGTGGTAAAGAAGTTAGAACCGACAAAAAGGTGAGGATGTCGCCGCCTCACGACCATAAACATACCTTGGGTTATTTTTCGGCCGGAGATGCCAACCATGTGAAGCAAGCAATTGATGCGGCACTTGCTGCCAAATCGGCTTGGGAAAATTTGGCTTGGGAACAACGAGCTGCCATATTTTTAAAAGCTGCTGATTTAATTGCCGGACCATATAGGGCTAAGTTAAATGCTGCCACCATGTTGGGTCAAAGTAAAAATGCATTTCAGGCTGAGATTGATAGTGCATGCGAGATTATTGATTTTTTAAGGTTTAATGTGGCTTTTATGAGTCAGATTTATGCTAACCAACCACAATCGGCTAAAGGAATTTGGAACAGAATAGAATATCGTCCGCTAGAAGGATTTGTATTTGCACTAACCCCATTTAATTTTACTGCCATAGCTGGTAATTTACCAACAAGTGCCGCCATGATGGGAAATGTTGTTGTATGGAAACCAGCCAATACTCAAATTTATTCAGCCAATGTGTTGATGGAAATTTTCAGAGAAGCAGGAGTGCCTGATGGAGTTATTAATTTGGTTTATGTTGATGGACCAACAGCCGGAGAGGTAATATTTAACCATCCTGATTTTGCAGGGATTCACTTTACCGGTTCAACCGGAGTTTTTCAAAATGTTTGGAAAACCATTGGAGGAAATATTCATAAATATAAAACCTACCCTCGAATTGTAGGAGAAACAGGTGGCAAAGATTTTATTGTGATGCATAAATCAGCCAAAGTGGATGAAAGCGTTACGGCAATTGTACGCGGAGCTTTTGAATTTCAGGGACAAAAATGTTCGGCTGCTTCAAGGGTTTATGTTCCTTCAAATTTATGGGGTGAGGTTAAACCAAAAATTCAACAAACCTTATCGCAATTGAAGATGGGGCCTACCGAAAACTTTACCAATTTTGTAAATGCGGTAATAGATGAAAAGGCATTTGATAAAATTGCTTCTTACATTGAACAAGCAAAAGCTGACCCTAATTGTGAAATTATTGCAGGAGGTGGATACGATAAGTCAGTTGGTTATTTTATACAACCTACTGTTATTGTTACCCAAAATCCTAAATCAACCACCATGTGTGAAGAGATATTTGGTCCGGTACTCACCATTTATGTTTACGACGAAAATCAATTTGAAGCTACTTTAGATTTAGTAAACCAAACAAGTGATTATGCTTTAACCGGTTCAATTATAGCGCAAGACAGGTATGCTGTTGAATTGGCAACAACAAAATTGAAAAATGCCGCAGGAAATTTTTATATCAATGATAAACCTACAGGTGCGGTAGTTGGCCAACAACCTTTTGGAGGAGCAAGAGCAAGTGGTACAAATGACAAAGCCGGAGCAATGGTAAACTTATTAAGATGGGTAAGCATGCGAACCATTAAAGAAACTTTTGTTCCACCGGTATCAGTTGATTATCCTTTTCTAGCTGAAGAATAACACGAAGGCTGCGATAAGCAGCCTTTTATTTTTAATTGAATTTTACATGAGCGGCAACTAAAATGTAGAATTAATGGTCTAATTTCGGACATACACAAATATTTATATGCATTTAAAAAGATATGTAGCCTTTGTGGCACTAGCAATTTCAGCCTTAAGCTCATTTGCTCAAACTCCCCAAAAACCAAAACGCATTTTACCTGCTTACCAAACAGCAGAAGAACTTAGGTTACGAATAAACAGTAAAAGTTTACCACAAACGCAAACATTAGGAAAAACTGCTCTGGTTCCGCCAAATCTGCGCTATCCCGGAGAGTTTGAAGAAAGTCAGGCCGTACTTATTTCTTGGCCTTATGATTTTGATAACAATGGAAATGTATTTATTGATACTTCAAACACCTACGGAAATTTATGGGCTCAACTGGCGCATGCCATTCAACAATCAACGTTGTGTATAATAAGAGTTGATACGGCAGCCGATACCATTCCAATAAAACAATTCATGCAAAATAGAGGTACGCCATTGGTAAATTATAGTTTCTTTATTCAGCTTGGTGATGCATGGTGGATGCGTGATTTTGGTCCACATGGCATTTATTACGGAGATGCAGACAGTATTGGTTTTATTGATTTGAAATATTATGAAGGCAGGGATAACGATGATGTTTTTGCGCCATTGTTCGCTACATCTATAGGTAAACCAATATTTACTTCACGTCTGAATGGAGAAGGAGGAAACTTAATGACAGATGGTTTTGGAACTGTATTTTTCAGCAGTGTGTTTGATTCGGCAAATACTGATGTGGAAATTGTAAATCCTCCATTTACAACAGCCTCCATGTTAGATACCATTTCAGCACTTTTTGGCTCAAAACAAAATGTAATGTTGCAACATTTATTATGCGATGGTGGTACAGGACATATTGATTTATATTTAAAAATGGTTGATGAACAAACCATCATTGCAGCGCAATATCCTCAAGTGATTACAGCCAGTGACAGACAAACTATTGAGGATAATATGCAATATATTGCCTCTTTTAACTCAACATACAATCGTCCTTTTCGTGTGTTTCGTGTGCCTCATCCAACCTCAAATAATGGCACTTACAACAGGGTTAATTGTACACAAATGAATGATGATGCCCGCACTTTTATTAATGGACTTACGGTTAATAAAACATTTATTTTCCCTTCGTATTCTAACGCAACCAGCGGAAATACGACACAAACTGCAGAGGTTAAAAATTTATATTCAAAGATTTTTCCGGGATATAATATTGTAGATATTGATTCGAGGTTATTAAGTATTTTAGGAGGTGAATTGCATTGTGTAACCATGCAGGTTCCGGCCGAAAATCCGGTGTTATTTTGGCATCCAAGTGTTGATGGATTATATTCATCTGTTCAAAGTAACTTTAATATTATTGCTAAAATTACAAATAAAAGCGGCATCCAAAAGGCTTCATGTTTTTGGCGTAAAAAAGGCACAACACAATATAATGAAGTTGTATTAACGGATAGTTCAGGATATTTTATCGGTAAGATAAATGCAGGTTCATTAACCCAATCTGATGAAATAGAATATTATTTATCAGCCACAACAAATAATGGCAAAACTGCATTTAAACCAATTGGTGCGCCGGAAGGCAATTACCAAATTTACTTTACCCCAAGAACAGGTTTTGATGAATATAAAGTTGAAACCAAAAATTATCTGTTTGCTGCTTATCCTGTGCCTGCTTCCGACAAGTTAACGATTCCATTTTTTGCTGAACAAGTTGGAGAGGCTCAAATGGTGATAACCGATTTGACAGGTAAAGAAGTTAAACGTATTAAACACTCTCAGGTTGCTTATGGAATGAATGAAGCTCATGTAAATACGGCCGATATTGAGTCTGGTATTTATTTTTACAGTTATTTCTTAAATGGCAGTATAATTGCTACAAGAAAGTTTATTGTTCAACATTAAGAATTCGATATTTATGCTAAATAAAATTTTTCCGGTAATTGCTGTTGGTTTGCTTAGCCTCTCAACTGCTTGTGCAGGCGATACCAGTCAAGTAAATAACTTTAAAATAGTTCCGGAAAAACAACATAGTGCTGTTTACAGTACTTCCATGCAATTGATTGCTTCATATCATTATCAAAAACCACAATTGGCCGATAAATTTTCTGCCGATGCGTTTGATAGCTACCTTAAAAATATGGATGCTTCTAAGGTGTATTTTTATGATAGTGATATAGCTTCATTTCAAAAATATAAATATCAAATAGATGAATCCATCTTTTCAGGCGATTTGACTTTTGCTTATGAGGTATTTAATACCTATCAATCTCGTTTAATGGAACGAATCAATTATGCTCTTACCTTATTAAATGATTCAACTAATTTCAATTTTAGCTTAGCTGATTCTATCGAAATAGATAGGGAAAAATCAAGTTATGTAAAAACTGAACAAGAAATGAATGCTTTGTGGGCTTTACGCCTAAAATACGAATGTTTGAGTCAAAAAGCAGCCGGGAAATCCTTTAAAGAGATTAGTGAAACCATTAAAAAACGATACGAGAACTTAAAGAAGATAAGTCAGAAAACTAAGAGCGAAGATGTGTTTCAACTGTACATGAATTCACTAACTGAAATTACTGATCCACATACTAATTATTATTCACCTCGTGCCAGTCAGGACTTCGCCACTTCTATGAGTTTATCATTAGAAGGGATTGGGGCAACGCTACAAACAGAAAATGAATACACAAAAGTTAGGGAAGTTGTAAAAGGTGGACCTGCCGATAAAAGTAAAAAGATACATGCCGGTGATCGTATAACCGCAGTAGCGCAGGGCGACAGTGATTTTGTAAACGTAATTGATTGGCGAATTGATGATGTAGTAAGTTTAATCAGAGGAAAAAAAGGAACTATTGTTCGATTGGAAATTATTCCGGCTGATGACCCAACTGCAAAACGTATTGTTGAAATCAAACGCGATAAAATTGTGCTTGAGGATCAATCAGCTAAAAGTAGTATCAAAGAAGTTTCTCGAAAAGGAAAAACATATAAATACGGAGTTATTTCAATTCCTACATTTTATATTGATTTCGCTGCAGCAAGAAAAGGCGATGCTAATTATAAAAGTACAACACGTGATGTTAAAAAATTAATTACGGAATTAAAGAAACAAAAAATAGACGGATTAATAATTGATTTACGCAACAACGGTGGAGGTTCGCTACAAGAAGCAGTGGAGCTTACAGGATTATTTATTAAAAGCGGTCCTGTAGTGCAAGTAAGAGACGCAACTGGAAATACAGGAAGTGAAATAGATAAAAATCCGGAGTTGTTTTATGATGGTGATTTAGTGGTGTTGGTAAATCGCTTTAGTGCTTCGGCATCAGAAATTTTTGCAGCCGCTATGCAAGATTATGGTAGAGGAGTAGTTATAGGTGAAAAAACTTTTGGAAAAGGTACTGTTCAAAATATGGTAGGCCTAAATGAGTTTATAAAAATTGACGACAAACAACTGGGAGAAGTTAAACTAACCATAGCAAAATTTTACCGTGTAACAGGTAGCAGTACACAACATAAAGGGGTAATTCCTGATATAGAGTTTCCGGGTGTTTATGATGGCGACGAGTTTGGCGAAGACGCTAGCCCTTATGCGTTACCTTGGGATCAAATTGCTTCGGTACCTTTTGAAAGAGTTAACTTGTATACCGAGCGTGTTGAAAAATTTAAAAGATTACATTCTCAACGTATGACCGCCAGTAAAGAGTACCAATACCTATTGGAAGATATACAACAATTTAAAGTTTTAAATGAGAAAAAGTATCAAACCTTAAATGTTGATGGATACAAAAAAGAACTAGAAGATGCTGAATCAGCTAAGAAAAAACGAGCCGATGAAAGAAAACTAAGGAATGCATCCAATCCTGATTTGATATTAGATGAAGCATTAGAAATTTTAGTAGATATTCAAACCATCAAATAATAAAATAAAAAAAGGATTCACTTAACGAATCCTTTTTTTATGCAATATTTTTAGAATAAAGAGCCTCTGAATCCCGGTAACACACCAAAATGTCGGTAAGCTTTTTCCGTAACCTCTCTACCTCTTGGAGTACGCATCATAAAACCTTCTTGAATTAAATACGGTTCATACACCTCCTCAATTGTTCCCCCTTCTTCCCCTATTGCAGTAGCAATGGTATTTATTCCAACTGGTCCTCCTTTAAATTTATCAATAATGGTTTTCAAAATTTTGTTATCCATTTCATCTAATCCTTCCGCATCAACATTTAAGGCTTGTAATGCATATTTTGCAATTTCAAGTGTTATAACACCATTTCCTTTAATTTGAGCAAAGTCGCGTGTTCTTCTAAGCAAAGCATTCCCAATACGCGGGGTTCCTCTGCTTCTTCTTGCAATTTCAAAAGCAGCATCTTCTTCAATTGGTGTATTTATAATTGCAGCAGAACGGTTGATAATGGTTTGCATCAAATGTTTGTCGTAATATTCTAATCGTGCATTAATTCCAAACCTGGCTCGTAGTGGTGAGGTTAATAAACCTGAACGTGTAGTAGCTCCTATTAAGGTAAATGGATTAATTTCTAATTGTATGCTTCTTGCATTGGGGCCCGAATCTATCATAATATCTATACGATAGTCTTCCATTGCCGAATACAAAAATTCTTCAATAACCGGACTTAGCCTGTGTATTTCATCAATAAACAATACATCACCGGTTTCTAAATTGGTTAATAAACCTGCAAGATCACCTGGCTTCTCGAGAACCGGACCAGAGGTAGTTTTAATATTACTTCCTAATTCTTGGGCTATTATATATGACAAAGTGGTTTTACCTAAGCCGGGAGGGCCATGTAACAAAACATGGTCAAGTGCTTCACCTCTTTGCACGGCAGCCTGAACAAATACTTTTAAGTTCTCAAGAATTTTTTCTTGACCGGTAAAATCATCAAATGTTTTAGGCCGTAAAGCTTTTTCAAATTCCTTTTCGGCACCTGATAATTGTTCTCCTTCCGGATTAACTGGTGAATTTCGCATCTTACGAATATAGGTTGAAGCAACAATTATTTATGAATTGAACATCCACTTCCATATTTTTTTATAGCTTGGTTTTTGTCCATACATTAATATGCCAATACGATAAATACGAGAAGCCAAGTAGGTAGTGAAGATAAAGCCGGCAATTAAACTTATCATTGATATCCATAACTGCCAGCCCGGTTCAATAAATGGTAACCTTACCATCATTACAATAGGGGAGGTGAATGGAATAATAGATAACCAAACCGCAAGAGAACCATGAGGGTCGGAAGTGATTGCGCTTTGTGCAATTACTAGTGAAAATATCAATGGTAATGTTAGTGGAAACATAAATTGTTGGGTGTCGGTTTCGTTATCAACGGCCGAACCAACTGCTGCGAATAATGAACCATAAAATAAATATCCGCCTAAAAAGTAAAACACAAACATGCTTATGTAGTAAGAAAAATCAAAACCACTTAGTCCAACCAATATACCTCCAATTTCACCTGCATCAGGACTTTTATTTAGTTGTTCCAACGCAACGTTATTTTCCATACCTGCTAAAATTAAACCGCTTACATTTCCTGAAAAAACAGCTCCTAAAATTACCCAAATAGCAAATTGTGTTAATCCCACCAGTGCAATGCCTGAAATTTTCCCAAGCATGAGCTCAAAAGGTTTTACTGATGAAATAATAACCTCTACAATTCGGTTTGATTTTTCTTCAATTACCCCACGCATAATTTGAACACCATACAGAAAAATGAAGAAATAAATTATGATTGCACCAACATAGCCAATAATAGTATTAGCACCTACATTACTGTCTTTAATTACAGTTGAAGTGGCTTTTGAGGCTTGTACAGAAACCGATGTTTTCTCTACAATTTTTAATACTGATTCATCAATGCCGGATGCTTTTAATCGCACGGTTTTAATGATGTCAGTAAGTTGTTTTTCTATCTGACTAATGGTGGATAAGCTAACCTCATCTTTTGAAATTAAAGTAACCTTTGGTTTAACTTGATAATTAGTATCATGAATAGTAAGTATTCCATAAAAAGAGGTTTGTACTAAGAAAATTGTTGGGTTATAGATAACTGTATCGCCAATGATAAAGTTTACTTGATTGTTGCTTTTAAGTTGATTGGCATATTGCTTACCTTCATCAATAACATAAATATCTTTTTTCGAACTTCCTATATCCCTATTGATGGCAAAGTAAAATATCAAACCATAAAATATAGTAATTAACACCGGCGCTAGAATGGTCATTAATAAAAATGATTTTTTCCTAACCCTAGATAAATATTCACGTTTAGCAATTAAAAATACCTTATTCATGATTATTCAATACCCCTTTCAATAACCTCTTCAATTTGTTCAATACTCAAACGTTTTACTACAATTTCTTTTTTCTCATTAAGTAGATATACTACAGGAGTGCTGTACACATCATAAAGTTTTCTGAATTTAGAATTGTTGTACAAGTCACTTACATTAATCCACTTCAATTTATTTTCACGAACAAATTTAATCCATTCATCACCATTTGGTGTAAGGCTCACCGCATATACTTCTAAATATTTACCGCCTGCAAAAGGCTTCTTCTCTAATTTTTCGTATAAAGTTTTAAGTCGTGGAATTTCCTCTTTACAGCGACCACAATTTGCATCCCAAAATATTAATATGGTATATTTAGATTTAATTTGGTGTAATTCTCTAATAACAAATGAAGTGTCGGGCATGGTTAGGTTAGGACCAACATTACCAATTAAGTTATTACGTTGATTATCTGCACGGTCTTTGATTTTAAATCGAGTTGCTTCATCAACCCAAAAAGTAATTTTTTCATCACCATAATATTTATCTGCCATGTGCACAAATACAGCATCCATTCCCATGTATTGCGAACGCTCATAATGGTCGGCAATCCAATAGATAATCCATTTAGAATTTTCTTTACTTTTTATGGCTTTACTAACTAGCATATCTGCAGCTTTGTTAATGCTGTCGGGAATTTGAGGAATTACTTTTTTAATGTAATATTCAAGCCTTGAATGAAATACCGGGGTGTAACTTAACCTGTCGTCATTAAAATCAAAATTGTCGAAAAAATGAGCCTTATAATAATTGTATGCAAATAATGAATCCTTTCTGCCATTTGGTAAAATAGGTGTCTCAGGGATTTCTACATCTCTCATCATCTTAAATACCTTACTTAACAATAACCCGGGGTATTGCTTAATAACATTTAATCTGTAATCAGCTAATTCAGTTTCAATTTTTATAATTTTCTCTTTTGCAATACGCTCGGCAGCGGTATCATTTTTTTCTTTAGCCTGCTTTAGTTCTTTCTCAATTACCGAAGCCCTGTTGCTAATATCAATGGTATATCTTGAATAGTCGAAAAATACCTGATTTTCTAATGAACCTTTCACCTTCATGTTACCTAATAACTTACTGGTATCAGTTTCGAGTGAAAATTCTTGTTCAGTTACCACAAAATCAAACAACAACTCTTTATTGGCCGTTGCTATCAAATAAATACCACCTTGTAATTTATCTTTCCCCTTAAATACAATTTTGCCGTCAGCATCTGTGTTGTTACTATCTTTTAGATACTGCTTATCGCCGTAATAATTACCTAAATAAAGTTTAGCATTAGGCATACCTTTAATTTTAATGGTGATTTGGTATGCATTAACTGTTACAAAAGATAAAATTAAAAATATTGAAAATGATAACTTCATCATACTTACTTTTTTGCGGTAAAAGTACTAAAAACTATGCCTGATTTTAACAAACAGTAATGAATTATGAAAAATTTATGCATACAACCTGATATGTGTCAAATCAAGCGTTGAAGGATGTCATTGTTAGTCAATACAATTTGAACCAACTTTGTTTATCAATTTTAAAGTTATGAACAAAATTAACACCACCTACATTTACGACTTACACAATATCTACAAAAACTGGCTAAATGAGTTAGCCTTAAGTAAAGATGAAATTGCCTATTTCCGTAAAAACCTTGAAACGGTTGCAACAGCAAATAACAAAATTGAAGTAACTGCCTTTGTTGAGTCGTTTCAAAATAAATTTATTACACACCTGAATGAGTTACAACTATTAACCCATGATGTAAAAGAAGCTGAGAAAATTATCGAAAATAATATTAAAGAGAATCCAATAGCTGCCGATCACCGTAAACTGGCTCTGGATGATACATTGAATGATAGGATGCAACAGTTTAATAAACTGTTTAGGGAATTAAAAATGGAGTATAACACTTTTTTAGCCCGTACGCTGTAACTTTGTCGGGTGAATTTGCCCGAAGCATTTATGGCATCTGTTCGTGCCATGTATCCAATGCATGAATCCGAACAATTTTTGCAGGCTATTTTAAAACAGCCCAAAACATCTGTGCGAATCAATCCTAGAGTAAAGATTGAATCGCCCATGAATATGGATTTGGAAAAGAATATTCCTTGGTCGCAAACAGGAAAAACATTAACAAACCGACCTTCATTTGTAGCAGATCCATTATTTCATGCCGGTGCATATTATGTGCAGGAATCTTCTTCTATGTTTGTTGATTATCTGTTCGAACAGATCAAACTTGAGTTACCTCAACCTAAAAAAATACTGGACTTATGTGCTTCACCCGGAGGAAAATCTTTAGGAATTTTGTCATTATGCACAGATGACGACTTATTCGTTGCTAACGAAATTTCTCCAGCACGAGCAACAGTGTTGCATCATAATATTATAAAGTGGGGGCGAAGTCAAACCATTGTTACCAATAATAAACCTGCTGATTTTAATAAACTAACAAATTACTTTGATGTGATTTTAGTTGATGCGCCATGTTCAGGTGAAGGCATGTTCAGAAAGGATGAAGATGCCCGCAAAGAATGGTCAGAGAAAAATGTTAATGCATGTGCAGTGCGACAACAATATATATTAGATGATATTTTACCTGCATTAAAGCCGGGTGGGTATTTAATTTATTCAACCTGCACCTTCAATCGAAAAGAAAATGAAGATGTATTAATAAAAGCAAAACATAAGTTTGGATTAGAACCTATTCATTATCCAATACCTGAATCATTTAATATTCACCAGCAGGTTACTGATGATATTTTGGTTTATCGTTTTTTACCTCATAAAGTTGAAGGAGAAGGTTTTGTTTGTTCAGTTCTTCGAAAACCGAAATATGATGATGCTAGTGAAATTAAAGAGCGTGAATCAATCAAGAATAAGAATAGCTTAAAAAATATTACATCTGTTAAAAGTGAATTACTTGCGCCGTGGCTGCATCATCCCGAAGATTTTATATGTGTTGAAGCCAACCAACAATTAGTTGCATATCCTATCAAGCATGCGGCTGATATGCAAAAGTTAAGCAGTAAGTTAAATGTGCTACTGGCCGGCGTTACATTAGGCCAGTGGATAAATCAAAAACTCATTCCGGATACTCAATTAGCATGGTTGCATGGGCATTCAACAGCTATTCAAAAGATTGAACTTCATTGGGAACAAGCTATTCGTTATCTAAAAAAAGAACCTTTCCAACTTGATATCGCGGGTAAAGGATTTATGTTGGTTACTTATAAAGGAGCAAGTTTAGGTTGGATAAATATGATCCAACATCGGTTCAACAATTATTATCCAACTGCATACCGAATTTTAAAATCAATGGATGAATTGCAAAAAATAAAACATGAAAATGCATAAAGTTCTTGTTCAAGCTGTTGTAAAAACACTAGAGCAAATATTTATTAAACAAAAATATGCTGATAAAGCAATTGAGTTTACTTTAAAATCTAATCCAAAATGGGGCTCCCGTGATAGAGCATTTATCGCAGAAAATACATACGATATATGTAGGTGGTGGAGATATATTGGTGCTTTATCATCTGTAAATGAACAACGAGTTACTTTAGGAGATATTTGGCAAATGGTGGGTACTTGGTTTTGGGTAAAGCACGAGTTGATGTTAGATTGGCCTGAATTTAAACATATTAACCCAAAGGCGATTGAACATTTGCGTAAAACCATAACAGATTTGGCTATTGTGAATGCCTTTCCCGATTGGTTATTTAACACCATTAAGCAAGAGTTGCCCAACTCATGGGAAAGGGAAATAATAGAACTTAATAAAACGGCCCCAATGGTATTAAGGGTAAATACCATAAAATCAACTTTGAAAGAAATAACGACTATACTAAGCGAAAAGGAAATAGCATTTACATTATCTGATAAGCATCCGGAGGCTGTGGTTGTTAATCAAAAGATAAATTTATTTAATTGGCCGGAGTTTCAAAATGGCTTGTTCGAGATTCAAGATGCAAGTTCGCAATTGGTCGCACCATTTCTTCAACTGGAAAAAGGGAGTATAGTTATTGATGCTTGTGCAGGAGCCGGAGGTAAAACACTTCATATTGGTGCATTAATGCAAAATTCAGGAAAGATAATTGCTATGGATACAGAAGAATGGAAGTTGAATAATTTGGTAAAACGAGCAAAACGTGCCGGTGTTCATAATATCACTACTTGTTTGGCAAGCACCGAAGAAGTTGAGAAATATATTGGTAAGGCTGATTATTTATTATTAGATGTTCCTTGTTCAGGGTTAGGTGTATTAAAACGCAACCCGGATGCCAAATGGAAATTGAAGGTTGATTTTCTTCAACAGATCAAAGAAACTCAACAAACAATTATGCAAGAATATAGTAAAATGTTAAAACCCGGAGGTATGATGGTATATGCAACCTGCAGTATTTTGCCTAGTGAAAACCAGCAACAGGTATTAAATTTTATGGAAAGTAATTCGGATTATACTTTAATTGAAGAAAAAATTGTAAGTCCTGAACAATCCGGATTCGACGGATTTTATATGGCAAGGTTACAACGTTTAAAAATTAATTAGCTCATTTTTAAAGGACTTCAATAATCAATAAAATAAAATTTGCAACGGAATGAATAAGGTCTACCTTTGCTGCCCCTTAAAGAAGAAGCGGATGATAGGAAAGGGAAAACAGTTCTGTAAAGGAAAGCCTGTGGGAGGGATTTAGGAGATAAAAAGTTAAGTGAGGATGAGGGAGATAAGGAAGCGCGAGATAAAAAAAATAAAATAACACTTGACAAAATAAAGTAAAGCATTACCTTTGCATCCCCTTAACGAAATAAAAACAGTGAAGGGGAAAAAAAATAGACA
>JALONK010000062.1 GCA_025454975.1 Bacteroidia bacterium | reverse complement strand
CGTTAGTATCATTTCTTTACCAAACGTACTTACCTCATTCACCTCCAAAATATTTTGGCGGGCTATTGGTGAAAATACACTTACGTTTACAAATGGCATGGTGCTGTTGGTTAATTTAAAACTAAGTTTATATACCCTACCTGGTACTGTTTCAAAGTTACGGAAAATTTGACTATATCTGTTCGTACCACTAAACACTAATTTATCATTCTGCTCTGTTATCATTACGCCCGTGTTTTGGTTAGTTGGTTGTCCGCCTACCCATATTCGTGGTTCCCACTGCGAGCTGCAATTGCCTCCACTACAGGTATTCTGACTTACCACTACTGCATCGCGTTTGTTATAACTGTAACTGCGTGTTGGCATTGGTGCGCCAAACGGACTGTAATCTGTTGCACTTAACACCTCTGCCTGGTAATAACGCTCCGGTGCCGTTTGCCCCGATACCTGCTTATACACCAACACATCATCTATTCTAAAATGTTGCTGTGCTCCACTTCCACTTTGTCGGCTAAATGTTAGCGCCGTTTGTGTGCCAGTGGCGGTAAAGTTAAAGGTGTACGTTCCATTACTGCTCACCGCTAAGTTATGTATCACACTTCCTCCAAATGGATTTGCCGTAGTGGATTGTCGAGCTTGTGCTTGTATGGCTGTTACCGATGCTCCGGTAAATTTAAAACTTACCGTATAAGCAACACCTGTTTCTGTTTTTAATACCTTACCCATGCCCGCTCCCGCAGCCGACGATGTTACTCGTGCGTAAGCATCTGTTGTTACTTTTTCCCATTTAACATCAGATGAAGCATTCAACGGTTTCCAATTATCCGTAAACCCATCAAAATTATTGAAGTAAGTTACTGCTTGTAATTTTTTATCCGTAACAGTTGCCAATACATTGCCTAAATGGTTGCTCAGTTCAAATTGTTTTTTACCCCTTTCAAAACTATACCTGCTACTTAACGTAGCTTGATAGTTGGAGATAAGAAAGGTTTGGTTGCCAGTTAACGGGATTGGAAGATTTTCACCTATCATTATTCGTGATGCCGACACACACACCTGTTGACGTACGGTTCCCAAACGACTACTTCCATACATCATTTGCTCACTCAAAATCACACTATCATCATAAACCGACGATTCTTTTAAATAATGCTCAACCAAATTGTTATAAACTGTATTGCCAAAATATTGCTCGATGTGTTTGGTGTAATTAAACATACTTGTTGTATAGTTTGTACCATACATCACATTGGTTTGTTGATGCGAAGCTACAGTGCTTGCATTGTTTTTAGCAGCTATGGATATGTAGTGTGGTGTAGCATTTGCAAAGTACCAATCGGCATAATGGGTTAAGTTTTCAACTGCCAATAATTGTTGCCAAATTTCATTAATTGAATATTGTTGAAGGATTACATCGTTAATAGGAGGCGTTTGACCTGTTACTGAAAATGCTTGAAAGTCATCAACACAACTAATATTTACAGCAGGTAAAAATCCTGAAACACCTAACATATTATCAAACGCATTGCGGTTAATCAATGACAATACTTCCAAGGTTTGCTTAAATAATTCGGTACAATTTCCAACATTTGCATTATTCAATGCATTTACTAAATCATCAATAACGATTGTACTTAAATCGTTTTCTAAATCACCGGGATCATTGCTAATCTGCAATTCATCTACTATTGCTGTATAGGCGGCATTATCTTTAACTAATAATGCTTGCATAAATGCAGCTAATAAGGCATAATCACCATCCAATGCTTCAATATCTACTGTACCACAACTACAGTAATTTCCAATTTTTGCTCGTGTACTAAAGGTAGGCTTTGCAGCAATTAACGAGTACAGATTATTAATTATCGTTTGATTATTTTTACTCAGTGCTGTTCTGCGTGCCAACAATAACGATTGTACAACTACATCTCCCATTTCATCCGGGGCAAGAAAGTCAATAATGCGTTGAATATTTCTAGAACCTGATGGTCTATTCGGATTTAAATTATAGTTGATATCAGTTTGCACAGTGCTGTTGTATGGGCATAAACCAAATGATAATACAGCTTGTAAATCTTGAGCGTAAGTTGTGTTGTTTTCAATATCATATTCACATAATCCATAAACAAACACACTAAAATAATCCGGGTGACTTGCAATTACCTCTCTCAATCTATTTTCAACTAAGGTAGTGATGTAGGCTTCGGCACTACCATTTGAAAAAGTGCCGGGTGCTAAATAATGATTCCTAATTAATCGTTCAGTAGGTAAAGTTGTAAGTAACCAGTTACGGTATGGTGAACTAGGTATCTGTAACAAATTACTTATTTGCAATTCTTTAATAACCGTACCTAGATTAGTCATGCCTTTAAATGCAGTATGCAATTGTAATCGCAAAGCCGAAGATGCAGCACCTGTTCCATGCAAACTTGAAATAAACTGTCCAAAGGCAGGTAATCCAACCTGAGCAATTAAGCGTGAGTTTAAGTCGGCATATTGAATATCCTCATAATTAATTACCTTCTCCATCTTACGCGAATAAGTTGCCATAATATTGCCTTGTGCATCGCGCACATAATAGGTATATTCAGGACTTCCGGTCACAGGTAATACAATTTTTACCGCCCTATGTCCATCAGGAGTATATTCAAATTGTAAATTCGGTTTACTACTTCCGGTGGTGCGGATAATTGCTGAAATTTTACCATACACATTCCACCTGATTTCTTGGATTTGTTCATTGGCATCACTGATTAAATTACCAATGGCATCATAAGTATAATTATTACCGGTTTGCGCATCAACATCATCAGTATACCTGTTATGTCCAACAGCATCTTCTACACGTTGCAAACGATTAGTACCTGAATAATATTTATAGGTTAAATCATCCATATCAGTACCGGTTATTGCTGCTCCTCGCCTTACCTGTGTTAAAATATTACCATTAGCATCATAAGTAAAGGCATTATAATAATCGTTTAATTGAGCACCTGTATTTTGCCAAGCATGTGTTGCCGCATCAAAGTTGTTATAATAAGTAGCCGAACTGATACGGTTTAATTGATCGTACCTGTAATTGGCATGCAGCGGACGTGGGTCGTTAAGCATAAATCGTTTGATGGAGGTGGTCATGGAATTAATATTACCATTAAACAATTGTCGTTGGGCTGTTTCTATTACACTTCCTGTTTTATTTGGTAAATAATAATTTGCCGACGTGGTTAAAATTCCTGCGGGAGAATAGTCACCGGAGTAATAATTCAATTCAAATCCAAACTCATCTGATGCAGTATATTTATGGAGGTTTGATGGCTCTCTTGCATCTCCATCACGTCCCATATCTCGGCTTGGCAATAATGAAACGCCATTTACTGCCTTTAACCAACCTTGAATGGTATAAGCGTAATCAACACCTTGTGATAAATGATCACCTAATTCAACACGTGCCAATGGTCCGTGTAAATAATAAAAATAAGCTGCATCTTCTTTCAACAACTCAGGACGCTCACCGGTAAACACCTGAATTAATCTATTCTCTGCATCATATTTATAATGATGAATATATTGATCGGCCTCTCCTTGCTGATAAACTACACTATTTACTTTTCCACTAATTAAATCATATTGGTAATGTATGGTTTTCACATCTTGGTTAAGCGAGAACGCTTCTAAAGCGTGATTTCGTCGGGCCAACACATTTACATTACCATGCACATCATAAGAGTACAAAGTACTATGTTGAATATTGGATGCGGAAACAGTGCTTTCAAAATCCTGATAGGTAGATTTAGCAACGCGATTCAACAGATGTTTTTGCGCTAAGATTAAACCGTCATCAACAGTTGCTTCGTCATAATATGTTCTGGTTATTTGACTACGTGTACCATTATTAATCAATGAACTCACTGTACTTGTTATACGAGCATTGGCATGGGAAACAGCAGAAGGTGTTATTACTTCACCAACCTCAGTTATGCGCCCAAGGTTATCATATTTTGTATAACTATAGGTTCGTGCATTTGCTGCCAATTGTTTGGCATTTTGTGAAAACACTATACGTCCTAAATCATCATAATAAAAATGACTAATTCCTGCATCAGGTGTTTGTTGCCATATTAGTTGATTTAAGGTATTGTACCTGTAGGTGGTTACTAGGGTGTGAGCCGGTTTATAAGTAACATCATAATTTTTAGCTAGTCGCTGATTAGAAACCTGACCCAATGTAGGTCCGGTTAAAAACCTAACCCCTTCAGGCGGCACAGTTTTAATTAAGTTACCAGCCTGATCATAATAATATAAAGTATAATGATAATCTTTTATACTAAACTTTAACTTTAAGGATTCCCTAACATTGTTTAAGCAATTTCTAATATATGAATTTTCGAGTTCTATTAACTTTTCTTGAATATAATCCTTATATCTTTTTTCAGCATTAGCTAAAGCAATAGCATCTAGTTGATCCTTACATTCGTCGAGCTTAACTGTAGTATAGAATAAAGGTTTATTACATTTTACCGCGCAACACGGATAGGCTACAGTGGTTGCCACCAACGGATAATTTTCCACATCAGTATATTCAATAAATCCACGGATAGTACGTTCAACATATACAGGGTCGTTCAGATTAGCGGGTACATCAGGCGGGTAAAGTTGCAGCCTAACCTTGGCTTCGAAAGCAGTACCATTTTGTAATGAGGTACATATAGGTTTAATGTCATAAACCTCTCTTATAAAGTTGAATTGATGAGATGGATGAAATTGTTCGAATTGTAAGGTAATGCGTTGAATCAACTTAGGCGGAACATTATTAGTGTTAGGTGCCGGAGCAACCTTAATCATATCTAACCTATAAAAAGAGCGACGGTAAAAACCATTGGTATTTCTAGAAACAATAAGTTCATCTGCCGGCAAACCTGAGAAAAAACCATTTCTATATGCTTGATCAGGTTTAGGTCGTGTATTTTCAAGAAAAAAATTAAAATCCCTATTTGAGTTGGTAATTCCACTAGATTCACTTAAATCATTTAAATAATTTTCAATTAAATCTAACATTGCATTTTTAGCAAAACATCCTTCACAGTTTATATTTGGTATTTCAGGCGGTAGAACATTGCTGTTATATGATAAACAACCGCAGGCTGTTGTAAGCAGGTATTTTAAAACATAATCAATATATGCAATGCTTTCATTACCATATAAGGTTATACTTGGTGACGAAGGTTTTTGTCCACCGCATGAAAGGTCGTTACTTATATTTATTTTTATTGCACAATAGCCTTCTGGTCCTGTAGGAGGTGAAGTTGGATATTGTATATTATTTAAAAAACTATTCCTAAAAGTAGTCCAGTTTGTAATATTGTTTGATGCAGTTAGTCTTGCAATTACGTGCTCATTTACAAATCTATGGTTTTGTGGAGTGAAAGCTGAATTTAACCAACCGAAGATAGTACTACAATCTAAATTTTTGATGCAATAGGTAGTATTTGGAGGGGGATTAGATCCACCACCACTGCCTCCACCACTGCCTCCGCCACTTGAAGGATTTCCTGTCCCCGGAACAGGCATTGGTGTTGGGCAACCAAATTCTTTTGGCAAGGTGTAACCAGCATAAGAAGCGCGTTCAACAAGTTCTTGTTTCTTTTCTTGCGACCATGCACCGGCTGTCGGCGAAGATTTAATTGCTTGACATAAGTCCTTAATAGCTAAAATGTTCGGTAGTGGTGTGTTACTTGGAAGACCTTTTTGGGATATAATCGCAGTTTTAAAATCTTCCTCAGACATATTACTTGACCCGTAAATTCCTAAAAGTTCATCGCAGCCACAAACATCTATTTCTTTGGCCAAAGTCGTGCAGCCCATACCTTCAGGAAACCTAATATTAGGTCCGGCATTAGTAAAATTAAACTGTAAAATACTTAAATTAGTTGAATTCCAAACTATAGGTGTTGATGTTGTTGGTAAGACGCATTTATTTCCATATTTCGTTTGTCCACCGGTATAAGGTATACCATTATGAGGTATACCATTACTGCTTAGATATCCGTAATCCTCATCATCATAAGGAGGAGGATCGCCATCCTTACCATTGATTTTTATACCATTTACAGCCAAACAACAAAGTTCTTTTAAATCTTTAAATGTAGGCATTGGAATTCCGTTGTTATATTTGTTTATAAACGCTGCTTCCAACTGTTCATCAGTAAATGATAGATTCAATCGTTTCAATTCAAATATTTTATCACAACCACATTTTGCTATATCAGCGAGTACATTATCTGTATGTGTTGCCTGTTTCGTTGATTTAATTTGAGGAATAAAAACAGGTGCAGATTGCACTGATGCAGTTAAAAATTCCTCAATGGTATTTTGTGCATCATTATCACTTATGTTATCCCAATAAGAATTTAAAAACCGGGTAGATTTGCCAAAAGTGGTTGCTTCAAATAAAGGCTTGTTATGCGAATTTGCCATTAAAACAGGACTTTCTGTTTCCGGTACCACAAACTGATTTATGGATGGGAAGCGCTGTAAACTTGCAAATGAAACACCTTGAAAACTCATGATCAGGTCGTCAATAGTTCCGTTATTTGACGGTGTATTGCTACAATTAAAAATTAAATCTTGATAATCTTCATAAGTAAGGTTCAAGTTAAGGATGGAGTTAAAATAGGTCTTAAATATTAACTCATAGTTTTCATCCATTTCATTCAAAGTTGGATACTTAACTCGGAAAGCACGTGCATGCGGTAAAATATCCATACAGCCAATGCACTTTTGACACTTTTCATTTTCTTCTGCACCTCTTCTTAACAATAACTGTTGTTTAGTTTCATTTGATATTTTTTTATTATTTATACAATCGCAACCTGCCGGTGGGGTTGTTGAGTTTGTGTTACAATTTCTTCTACCGTCTTTATATGTTAATGCAATATTACCATTGCATCCACAAGTATCAGTATATGGATTTAAATTGGCATAATAATCATGACCATAAGGAAGGGGCATGGTTATTAAATTTGCATCACAGATATTGGCAATATTATTACTTTGAAAAACCTGTGCAAAGCTTCTTAAAACAGCAGTACTAGAAGCAGGTACTGTACTTGAGCCATAAGGATTATCTTTATCGCAACCGGCTATACAAACTTGAACCAATTCATTCAACACTTTAGTAATTACACTTTCAGAGATTTGACCACACGCCCTAAGTTTTTCTTCCCAAAAATCCCTATAACTGTTACATGTTTCGTTGCATTCGATACCAATATTTATTTTTTGAGCATCTAATAATTCTTTATATCTTACAATGCCCGGGTTATTTAAGGTAGACAATCCAAACTCTGCTTTAGGATCAATCAGATTATTTGCCGAGAAATAGATTGATGATGAATTAGAAATAGGAGCATCGAAACGTTTTTCCTTTTTTAAAAAGACTTGAGTAGAAGATGCATATACCGAAGGAAGTACTACTGTGCTACATTTATTACATATTTCAGTAGATTTATTTTGTTTTAAGAAGTTTCTATTGGCTAAATAAAGGTTTTTGTATTGCTCCCAGTATAAGTCGCGAAGGTCACCACAATTGCTTGAAGAGCTAGTAATTTCAGTTCTAGCATTAAGGATACAGTTCCATAATGAACCCGTTTGATTTTCGCTTAATGTAGTACAAAATGTGCCCATAAATGGAATATCAGCCATTTGCAAAAATCTTGTAGCACTTGGATCCCTTTGAATTTTGTAGTATGTATTGCCGGTTCTTAAGTCAATAAATTTCCTTAAAACTAATGCAGGTGCACCCGTACTTCTAAAAGAAACTCCGGTTGCACGGGTAAAAGGTGACTTGTCAGCATCAGTAGGGACAGTTCCAATTGTTCTATTATTACCGGCGTCCTGCACTTCAAATCCTTGAGTTTGACCTGAAACTATAATTGGTTTAAGATTTACAATGACATCAATACCTGTTGAAGTTCTTAAAAAATTGGGTATATTATAATATTCAAGCATCCTGTCAATCATCTCAGTTTTTGTTAAGGAACAAACTCCCACACCAAAAAGTGGATCTACATTCAAATAAGAAGAAAGGCTTGCATTTGTAGCATTAAATGGAGGAATATACCCTTTTGATAGGGCACTTGCGTATGTTTCAGTATTCTGAAAGTCTGATTCAAAATCATTGAGCTGCTTTTGTTGCATGCAGGAAGTATATTGGCAATACTCCGGGTGACTCGTAACAAATGCATCCAACCATTCATTTTTAAAATTTCTTATATATTCATCAACAGTTAATTCACTTACTAAAGTGTTTTCCCCATTAATCTCAACCTCAATACCACTTAATATGGTTTTATAACCAAATTGAGCAGTAGTTGAGACATTAAAAATATTATAATTGTCGGTTAGTGTGCCATTGGTATAGTCACCAACAAACAATCCCTCATTGTTGGTTTTATACCTTGCAAACTGCCCCCCCGGTGAAAAATCTGCTTTTAAAATCTCAAGATAATTCTTACATAAATCTATTTCTTCAACTTGTTCGTTACAAATATCCATACATCTAGCAAGTTTACTATTGAATATTAAACGAACTTCTTCGATTTGCTCACTGCTTGGGGGTGTTGTTATTTTAAAATATTTTTGAGCAAAAGTAGTTAGTGCATCTTTCGATTGTGCTGCAGTATAGCCACGCACCAAACCTAGTTTTCCTAAACAATCATCACAATCTATTTCACAATCTTCATAATTCAACTTTTGTTTTTCTTCTTCAATAAATTGTGTTAATGTAGAACAACCATCCATTGCCGCTAACTTGGCTGCTGCAGCCTCTTTATACTTATCCAAAGCGCTCTTGTGTAATTTTAGCACTTTTGTAAGTACATATTCACCGGGTACGAGATTAAGTGAAATGTATCCATCATTTAATACTGCCCCTTCTCCTTCTCCTTCTTCGTTATCGGGTATTGGTATTTTAAAATTTTCTTCGTCATCACAAGCTAGGGTGTTTAAATTGTTAGTGGGCTTAGCTCCTATAATTATTTTGTATGCACTAGCTACACCATTATCATCATGATCAAATTGTTCAACACCACATTCATTTACTAGACTTAGCGAAAGTTCATATACACAATCTAAACATGGTTGGGTATTGCAGAACTGCTTATTAATTTCTGGAAGGGTAGTTTCATACTTGAATTTATAGGTACCCGTGGAAGTTACAACAAGTTTATAATGCAAACTTAACTCACTGTTTATATTCTTATCAGTATTGTTCTCAACACCTTGCAGAATATCTGTTTCCACGTCGCCATCTTGCGTTTGATTTGAAGGAGTGGGTCCACGTAAATCAATTAAATTTGTTGGACTATTGCCGCTTAAGGCTGTTGCGATAACCTTGCCTTCTGCATTTTTATATGAAATACTTGCCTGTCCGTTTGCATCAAAAATTACCTCTTTTAAATAATGATCTGCATTACCGATTTCTGTTCCAAAAAGACGGTCTAATTCAACTTGTAATGGTCGTGTATAAAAAAATCTTGTTTCATGAGTTGAACCGATTTTATGACTAACGCCCGGAGCTGATTGTGCTGCAACTCTCCCGGTGTTATCTCTGGTATAAACCGTTTGAACAAATGGAAAACCATTAGCAACAGGAACGTAGTTTTGAAAATTTACAGCGTTCGTTGAATTAAATCCTGACGCTGTAGAATAATATCTTTCTGCCCCTGATGTATTGTGCATTGGGTCGGTAGTTGCAACGCAAGAGGTAGCTCCATCAACATCAAAATTTTGTTTACCATAAATTTCATCATCGGCATTTCGGTTTAATCCGGATTGATAGGTTAATTGAGTAGTTGATAATGGAACAGGTAATACCTGAATGGCTGGTCGCCCATTATAATCATACAATTGGTCTTGCGCAACGGTAGTGGTTAGGGGCGTACCCATAACATCTAAGGCATTCAGTTGTGTAAGCGTTTGTCGCGACCGTAAACTTCCATCAAAATAAGTAATTACTTCTTTTCGCTTACCTTCTTCGCTAAAATCACATACATATTGCCAATTAAACTTTGGCAGGTGTTGACTTCCTTCTGAAGCAGTTGTAGATGCATAAGTATTAGTAACCCATACGATGTTTGTCCATTCAAAAGGAATACGAATAGGTTCACCTGCTTCATTTAAGGTATAGGCAACAGGGCGAACCCTGAATAATATATCCCCTACGCCAAAAATATTATTAATGGTATAGTTTAACTCTTTAATGGTAACACGAGAAGCATCGAAGCGGAATAGTTCTGCATTCTTTATATAACTTTGTAAAGAGAGGTCTGTGCCATTTGAATGATAACGGTCAACATAGCGCCATTCTACATCATATTCATTAGCAATGGGTTGTCCGGTAAATGTAAGTCTGATTTTGTCTTTATTCGGCCCCTCAAAGGTTAGATTAGAAGCTGACAAAGACATCCCTGTATTAAAATTAGTATTGTTCAGTTTTAAATAACGCTCTTGGTCAATTTCAATTTCAAGTGCAAACAAATTTGCTAATTCAGGATTACTTACAGTGATTTGATTAATGCCAATAGCAAACGCCCATTCATAACTTTTAAAATCTGCTTCGGTAAATAACTTTCCGGTTTTACTGTCATAGCTTGCCTTTAAGGTAACAAGTTCATTGAGAAAATTATTGGTGGTAGGAAGTGGATTGGCATTTGGATTAAACAACAAATAAGAAACCCTTGCAGTTACTTCAAGAGAAAAACTTTGCATATCATATCCCACTTCGGGTTTAATCAGTTTTAAGGCAAACCTGGCATCCGACTTTTTATAAACAAAGTCGTTAATTGCAGTTCTCCATGTGGTATTAGTTGCATGAGAAGCTAGGGTTGGATTCGACATATAACCGTTAATTAAGGTGGCACTAAGCCTATCAGCTACAACGGCTCGTGAAGCTGATGTTGCCAGCATTTCATTACCGTGCATATAATCACTTACGGTTGCAACATTATATGAAAACGTTTGTGCATTTAGTTTAAATGCAACAGAAATGATAAAGGTTATACAAACAATATAACGAAATAAGAAGATGTGGTATTTCATTTTATTTTTTTATTTCTTGGTCAAACATTACTAATAACTGATATGATTTGTACTTTGGTTGTACTTTAATTTTTCCATTTACAAAACTGAACACTTCGTCAATATTGATGCATCCTTCATTATTATTTATTTCTTTCAAGTATTCATAATCAATTTCCATTTTCATTGTGGCATCCTTGTGTATTCCCGGTGGAACCTCTCCAAAAACATCATTTAATTTGGTTCTATAAATAATAACTACTTGGGTAATTACTTTTGATGGTTTATTAAATGTAAAATCAAAATGGCTAATTGGTCCATCATTAGTTAAGGAGGTTAGACGCCAATAATTGTTTATCGAATCAGTATTTACCAATAGCGGTTGAAAATTTGAAAACAAAGAAGAGTCGAAAAACATAGATAGAACAGACTGTTTAACGTTAAACTCCTGATAATTTATTATACTATCTATGTATATAGTTTTATCCTGATGATCAACCATTACAGTATATTTTTTATTTGTCCATATAATATTCTGATCGTCACTATACATCAAATTTCCATTCACGCTACACCCATTGATACTAAGCCTATCAATCACCTTACTTTGGTTATTATAAATTCCATAAAAAACACTTTTCATTTTCAATTCAAATGATTTATTATAGAAAGAATGTGTGGCTTCCAATAAATCCTGCTTGGCAGTTTGAGCATAGGTGGAATAACTGCCGGTAAAGATTATTAATACTAAAATTATTTTTCGTAATAACATACTATCGAATTGAATTATTATTTCGTGACTCTTTAATTGTCATTACTCCCCTTTCAGTTTCACGCTTAACTCGTTTTAATGCGCCTTGTTCGTCATACTCATAATAGGTTGCAAAATTATTCTCGTCGAGTTCAGCCATTAAACGATTGGTATAAGGATGATAGACATAAGAAGTAAGAACTGAGCCTTTTGGAAAAATCCTGAAATCATCGTAATAAGTAATTACTTTAGTATCATTTATTCTTGCTGCGTGCGCTTCAATTAGAATATTCAATGCATTTACCGGAATTAAAAACTCACCCTCAATTTTTTGCCAGCCATCAATAATTGGTCCTTTAGGCTTAAAAGGGACAAGCGTTGTAATTGTATTTGGATCTGCAGGGGTAGCACCTTTTACAACAAATTGTACTTTTAAATCAGCATCAATATTTGTTTTACGAACAATAAGGGTGGGGTTAATACGAACCCATGCAGATACAATATAACGTTTACCGGGAATTGGTTGAAAGGAAGAAATACAACTTTCGCAATTATTTGGTCGAAAATAATTTTCAGGATCTGTAGGATCAAAAAGTCTAGGATCTGTATTTTCGCCCCTCGCTAATTCACAATTATTGATTGGATAATTTGCCCAAATTTTATTTAATACCTTGGCAGAAGAATAACCTGTATGAGAAATATTAGTATCCAACATTGTTTGAACCATGTTCCAATGTCCGTTATAGCATGACCTTACTAAACGCTCACCGAATCCTGAAATTTCCAATCCGTCAAATCCAATTTCTGCTCGTCGTGCATTCTTTGCTGATGCTACCACCATTCCCTTATCATCTGTTAGAGCGGCATCATAAATATTTAATGGATTATTAGCTTCAATGGCGTTTCCACTTTTATCATAAGCTAAAATATTACTTGTCCATTTCCATGAAACCAGATCTTGAATGGTGAGGGTTCGCTGTGAGTGCAATAAAGGCACATAACCTGCTTGGGGTTTCCTATAAAGTGCTTCATAATCTATAAAAGAGCCGTCAATTCTTTGGTTAGTCATTCCATTAGCACCTGTATTGGTTGGCGTTCGGTTATTTAAGAAAGCATATGCTTTCTTTTTGCGCCAAAAATGAAAATACCTCAATATATCAGAACGAAGGGTATTTTCACATAATACTTCTTTTATGCGTTCAGGAGCGAAAGCAGGTCCGCCATTAAAAGTTAAATTATTAAATTCAATTGTTGCATCTACTGTTGTCGAGCATTCTTCCTGTGCTGGATATGTTAAAATAACCTCTATACTTCCAGTTACTGCTCCATTATTGATACTAGAATTATCTCCGTTAGTTTTTAATGCGATACTTGTTGGAAAACGATTATGACAACCCGTAGCAACTGGATGTGTCAAACGCAAATGGAAAGGGATTATAGTATTAATCCTGATATTTCTAATTAAATGTTGACCATCTACAGTACGTTGACTTGAGATTGTACTATATTGTTTATCATTAATTAGTCCGGTAGCTGGATTAAAAAACGGATTATCCAACAAACTCTCATACATTGTTATTGGTGTTGAATTACCAGAAGTAACATTATAATTATGAACATCTGTATTGGTATTTTCAGTGCTATTTGATTGGCTAAAAAAATGATTTAAAAATGATATTAATTGATTTGTTTGATAATTAGAATTTGGACTATTTATACCTGTGGAAATTTTATCGCAAGTTACCGGCCAAACATTATCAAATTCTACGCCACCTGCGTTAATAATTTGATGGGAATTATTTAAGTTTAATAATGATAAATCACCTCCTGAATTAGAAGCCGGATTAACCAAAGTAGTAGCATTAAAAATAGGCGTAGAAGGCACATTATTTCTGCCGGAACGAATAATGGTTACAGTACATGAAGTATTGCCAGATATTCCATCAATAGGTTCTGAAAGATTAAAACCTCCTCTGTGCAAAGGAGTGTAATAACGATAATATGTATTACTTCCCGTTGTTATTTTTAAGTAATCCATA
>JALONK010000027.1 GCA_025454975.1 Bacteroidia bacterium | reverse complement strand
GCTATTTGAGCCGGACTAAATTTGCTCTTTTTCATATTTTACAATTTAAAGTTATGTTTTTTCTACTTTTAAATTGTACTATTTTTGGGGATGCTTACAACACAAACCCAAAGTGCTCCAAAGTCAAGCGGCTTGTTGCCTTCCAATTGCTCACTGACTTCTGATTTTTTTACCTTAAAGTCAAGAAGTCCAGCTTTAAATTTGTCAGGTAGTTTGTCACCCTGTCCACAAGATGTTAATGAAAGAATTATTATCAGTTGTAAAAGTTTTGTCGTCATTGCTGTATTGTGCCTAACGTTCCCGGTGCAGAAGCCGTAAGCGAATTTACAGATAAAAGTTCATTCGAAGTACAAAATTTAGGCAACAGAAAAATGTGGATTCGAAGCACAAAACCGCTTATGGCTTTTGCACCGTGTTATAGACAGGCGTTTCGTAACTGTAAACATACTTTATTCCTGTCGATGAATTCATTTTTATACTCACCTTACTTTCCCACTGAAATAAAACAACTCTTTTTAGTTAAAAATAGGAATCCTATAAACCATATTATAAAAACTATAAGTGTGATAATGTTGAATTTTATTGCGATGTTGAATAATGTAAACTTCTTTGCTGTAATAACAGAGATTTGAACTATGTCAAATGCATAATCTTTCTCAAGTGTTAGATTAGAAGATTTTAAATTATATTTTGAAATCGTCAAGTTGTAATAATCATCAGGTGTTAATCTGCTAATATGTCCAAAAAAAGTCAAGTTAGTTTTATTAATATCAATCTGAGTTTGAGTAGGAACTTGGGTTCTTGCTATTAATGAGTTAAATGCTATAGACAGCGAAATCAATTGAGTTATAATCATAATGCTTAAAAGGGTAAAAGTCCATTTTTTAAACTTAAGGGTTCCTAAGTCCTTAATTGACGAAAGAACTGCAAATATTAGCGTACTATTAAAAACAATAAGCCCGGCATTTTTGGCTTCCGCAAATCTTGTCAAGTTATCAATAGAATTAAAAGTAAGTTGATAAAACTGTATAATATAATCTTCATTCATATTAATATTTTTGTATGTTTCAGTTTAATGTCATTTCCTTTTGAATTTTTGTCACGTTTGCCTATAACGTTTTGCGCATTTGCGATGGGCGTGCGTTTGAACTCAAATGTAGCCTAGGAAAACGAATAAACCAACTGCGAAAATCCTTTCAAACGGAGACGAATTGCACGCATATTGCAAATGCGCTGTAAGGTGTTCGTGCTTTTCTTTCTCCGTTATCTCGGTGAGTTAAGAGCCATTTTGTTTCCTTCTGAGTCAAGGAAAATAGCAAAGAACCCGCTTTCGTCTGCGTGAGCTGTTTTAGGTAATATTATTTGTCCTCCATTTTTCTCAACTCTGTCAAGAACTACTTGCAGATTTTCTCCTGCGTTCAAGTAAATCGTTACACCGTCTGCTGATGGCTTGTAACCGTCTGCTTGTATGATTACACCTGTAATCATTTGCCCTTCATATGGCAATATTCCCATTTGCATTCCTTGAACATCCATTTTTTCAATTTTGATGTCTAATACTGCTTGATAAAAATTTATTGCTCGTGAAATATCCATTGCCGGAATTTCAAACATTGAAATGTAACTTTTCATATTTCTGGCTTTTGAATTTGTTAAAGTGTCTTGTTTCGGTGCTTCTGAATTTGTCTTGCTTGAATTGTTGCAGGAAACAAATAGCATTGTAAAAACCATAGAACCTAAAATTACTCTTTTGACTTCCATTTATTTTTCGTGTTTTAATTCAGTTGCAAAATTACAGGTTATCATAAAGTCAAAATAGTAGAAATGCGACACTACAAAATTTATTTGTAGAAGAGAGCGGATAGTGCCATATGTTCATTGCCTAAATACTCCTTTGGCGTAACTCCAACCAGGTCTTTAAAATCTTTAATAAAATGGTTCTGGTCGAAATAGTCGCTTTCGTAAGCTATGTCTGTGAGTGTTTCTGATTTTTTGTTGAGTAACAAATTTAATGTTGCTTGAAGTCTAATAGCTTTGCTTAATTGCTTTGGACTAATGCCTATTTGCTTTCTAAAGTGTCTTTCTAACTGCCTTCTCTTTGAAATGTCATCTATCAAAATATCATTTATGGGAGTTGTTCCGTTTGATTTGAGAAGTACATCAACAGTTGATATTACGATATTGCTAATCGTATTTTTTTCAATAAGCATTTTCAGGAAAAAGGCTTCAATAATGTCAATTCTCTGTTTGGTATCAGAAGCTTGAATCATTTGTTGCTCTAAAATGTCGGCTTCTAATTGACCGAAAAGTTCTGAAATAGGTGTTTCCTTGTCAACCAAGTTCTTAAGAGGCATTTTTACGAAGTTTGCAAATCCTATAGGATAGAAACAGATTGCGAAAGTGTCAACGTTGCCAGTAGGTAAGATGTCAAAGGATTTAGTTCTCTGTCCCATTACCATTGCATTGGGGTGAAGGATAAAGTCTGTTTCGGAAGTGAATCTTTTTATCTTATCGCTAAAATTGAAGGTCATTTCTATATAACCGTCAGGCACGATTTTTTGCTTTTGATTTTTTGGGTCAAAAGGTACTTCCAAAGTCCAATAAAATTTAACTATGGATTCTAAGTCTTTATGTGGCTTAAATGTCTGATAGTTCATCTACACGGTCTGTTTTTTAGAGTGACGCATAACGGTTTGCAGCTACACGCTGGTGGCGATTTCGAAGCGATACACTGTCAAGCAAGCACAAAACTTGATTTAACCACGTCAACTCCCATTGCGGTAAACGGCTATTATGGCTAGTTGTTTTTGTATTCATTTGGTCTTTTGCCTAAAAACTTGTTCGTCATTTCATTGAAATCAAAGAGTGTATAAAATTTACTTTTATGTGAGTTTTGGTATGTCAATAGAAGTCCTAAGTCGCTAAATTCTTCAGGTATTTGTCGTCCTACGTCTGTTCTTTCTTCACCTGTCTTTTCTTCATACTTTCTGTATTGAGCTTTTAGAATAACAGTCTCAGTCGGCTTAATTGGTTGAAGAGTATTAATTTTGTCAATTAGGTTAAATTTTGGTCCGTTTGGATTAAATGTCAATTCCGGATAAAAGGCAGTCAACTCAGAATTATTTGTCACCCGAATTTGAAATCTCCAATTCAATTCAAAAACTCTAATAGCAGTTCGTCCGTCAATGTAGCCTTCTTCGTTTACCACGTTTTTACTACTTAGTCCCCTTGGTGAACTAGAACCACCGTCTTTGATGATTTCAATTGTCAATTCAGGTCGCGTGATATATCGCTTCCAGAAGTATTGGACGATTGCAATTAAAAGTCCTACGACAATACCTAAAATCCCTATTAATATTTCCATTTGTTTATTCTGTGTCATCTTATGAAATTAGCCATAACTAATTTATAACCGAAGGCCTTACTCGCTTATCAGCCTCATAATGGCAGTATAGTCGAATACAACTTTCGTTTGTAAAAGTATTTTCAATAAAATTTTTTGCTTGTGTTTTTTCTATGGTTTTCATTTGGGTTAATCGGATATATACAAATACGAAGTAAGGAAAATAAATTACCAATATCAAGGGAATTTAACCGGCTTAGGGAATGCAGCGGAAATCCTTTTTTGAGGCACGAAAAAAAGATTGCAGCGTAATGCCCGACCTTGCTTGCTTTGCATTTGCCCTGCGCAGGGAGCATAGCAAGGGAAGCCCCAACTTTAAAATAATTTTGTTGTAGATAGTTACTAATTAAAAAATGTGATTGCTTAAGGCAAGGTTGTACTTCACTTTATGTTTTTTAAAATGAAGTACAACTTTTGTTTGATCTATTTTTGCTTACAACTATGCGCGGTCGTCTTCTTCTTTTAGTTTTAAAATTTGATCTAATGCATCGGGCACCACATCGCTGCAAATGGTTATAAACGACCCTTGCTCGGCATTGCGAATGGCAAATTCAATGGCATCGGACTCGCGCTTAAACACCGTTATTTTTTTGTTGGCATCTACTTCTTTTATGCCTTGTAATATCAGGTTAATAATTTCATCTTCGGTGCGGCCGCGTAAATTTTTGTCTTGCCTGATGATGATTTCATCAAACATGTTTGCAGCTTGTTTGCCTAACGAAATTGTATCTTCATCGCGCCTGTCGCCCACTCCTGCAATAATTCCTATATGTTTTGCAGGTATTTTTGAAAGCATATCGCCAATGGCTTTAAACCCGGCTGTATTGTGGGCGTAATCAACCATTACTTCAAAGTTTTTAAACCTGAAAATATTCATACGTCCCGGTGTTTGTGCCGGACCAGGAATAAAGGTTTGTAAGGCCACACGCATATCTTCTACTTTAAAGTTTTGTACGAATCCGGCCAATAATGTTGGTAACACATTGGCTACATTATACGTTGCTTTTGCTCCAAAAGTTAAAGGGATGTTCACTGCTTTTTCAACCCTGATTTTCCATGTGCCTTTACAAATGGTTACATATCCATTTTCGTAAATGGCAGCCAATCCTCCTTTTTGAATATGCTCTTTAATAATAGGATTATTTTCATCTAAGCTAAAGTATGCAATTTTACAGGTAAGGTCTTTGGCCATTGCTACTGTATGTGGATTATCGGCATTTAGTATAGTATATCCATGTGGCATTACACTACCCGGTACTACTGCTTTTACACGCGCCAATTGTTCAATGGTATCAATATCTTGCAACCCTAAATGGTCTTCGGCAATATTGGTAACAATAGCAATATCACAACGATGAAATCCTAAGCCTGCGCGCAGTATTCCACCACGAGCGGTTTCTAACACAGCAAAGTTTACCGTTGGGTCTTTAAGCACAAACTCGGCACTTACCGGACCTGTACAATCGCCACGCATCATCATTTGGTTTTGTATATACACACCATCAGTTGTTGTGTAGCCAACTTTATAACCCATGGTTTTAACCATGTGTGCCATTAACCTGGTTGTGGTAGTTTTTCCATTGGTACCGGTTACAGCAATAATTGGAATACGTGCTGTGCTTCCCGGTGGATACAACATATCAATAACAGGTTCTGCTACGTTTCTAGGGATACCTTCGGCCGGATCAATATGCATGCGGAATCCGGGTGCTGCATTCACTTCTAGTATAGCACCTCCGGTTTGTGCAACAGGCTCGGTTAGGTTTTCGGCCATGATATCAATACCGCAAATGTCGAGGCCAATTATACGTGCAATACGTTCGCACATGAATATATTATCAGGATGCACCAAATCAGTTACGTCGGTTGCAGTACCTCCGGTACTAAGGTTGGCTGTGGGTTTTAAAAACAGCTCTTCGCCATCAGGTATTACACTATCAAGTGTTAAATTCCTTTTTTGAAGAATGTCTAATGTAAAATCATCAATCTTAATTTGGGTTAAGGTTTTTTCGTGACCGTAGCCTCGGCGAGGATCTTCGTTTACTTTATCAATTAATTGTTGGATGGTACTTTTTCCATCGCCTGTAACGGCGGCCGGTTTTCTGATAGCGGCTGCAACAAATTTATAGTTTACTACTAACACCCGATGGTCTTGTCCGGTAATAAATTTTTCGACAATAACCCCGCGTGAATATTTTTTTGCGGCTTCAAGTCCGCGCACAGCATCTTCCCATGTTAAAATATTTGTGGTTGCGCCTTTACCGTGGTTGCCATCAACAGGTTTTGTTACTATGGGATATTTAATGCGATCAATCGCTTCTTTAAGTCCTTCTTCACTATATACAATTCGTCCGCGAGGCACAGGAATTTCGGCAGCTTCAAGCAGGTTTTTTGTTTCCTCTTTATCGCAAGCAATATCAACAGCAATACTTCCTGTTGTGCTTGCAATGGTGGCGCGTATGCGACGTTGGTTAACACCATAACCAAGTTGTACAAGCGAATGACGATTAAGTCGGATGTATGGAATATTACGGGCAATGGCCTCATCAACAATACAACCTGTGCTTGGACCCAAGCGTTCTTCTTCTCTAATCTCGCGTAGGTTTTGAATATCTTCTGCAAGGTCGTATGAGTTTCCTGCAATTAAGGCTTCGGCAATTCGAACCGAAGCTTTAGCGGTGTAGATGCCGGCTTTTTCTTCCATGTAACTAAACACCACATTATACACGCCGGGTTTGCCGGTGCTTCTTGTTCTGCCAAAACCACATTCCATACCGGCTAGTGTTTGCAGCTCAAGCGCAATGTGTTCAATAACGTGTCCCATCCATGTACCTTCTTTAACCCGTTGAAAAAATCCGCCGGGCGTGCCAATTGAACATCGGTGCGAAAACATGGTAGGAAATAAATGCTGAAGACGTTCGCCAAAACCGGGTATAACATTAGTTGGTTTTTGCTCCATATCTTCTAAATCCAATCTCATTTGAATGAGTTTATGCCTGCGAATACTCCAGTAGTTCGGGCCGCGCATTACTTTAATGTCGAGTATTTTCATACGGTAACGAGTTATTGTGGTGTAAAATGCAGTTTAAACAAAATTTATGAAAAAACAAGCCATTCACCTTTTTATTGCTCATAAATGCGAATAATTAATGAAATGGTTGCAGCATATCGAACACCTGTTATATTTGCCGCTTTATTTTTAAAACATGCAAGGATTACCAAAAGGAAAATTAATATCGGTGGGCGGTGCTGAAGACAAAGGAACCGACCTAGAACAAGGATTTATACAACGTAACCGCTTAAACTTTTTTGAATTAGGCATTTTAAAAAGGATAGTGAATGAGGTGGGTGGAACCGATAAACGCATTGAGGTAATAACAACTGCCAGCTCAATTCCTGATGAGGTTGGTGAAAATTATTTAAGTGCATTTGGAAAAATTGGTTGTACTAATGTTGGCGTAATTGATATTAGAAAACGTGAAGATGTTTTTAATACAACTTATATTGATCGTGTAAAACTAGCCGACGGTATTATGTTTAGTGGAGGTGACCAGTTGAGATTAACAAGTATTTTTGGCGGCAGCGAAATTTATAACATCTTACACGACCGTTATTTAAATGAAGAAGGTTTTGTGATAGCCGGTACAAGCGCAGGAGCAATGGCCATGAGTAATACCATGATATATCAAGGTAAAAGTGAATTGGCTCACTTAAAAGGTGAAGTAAAAATTACAACCGGTTTAGCTTTTGTTGGAAATGTAATTATTGATTCACATTTCGATAAACGTGGAAGATTTAATCGCTTGGCACAGGCAGTAGCCAGTAATCCACAGTGCACCGGCATTGGTTTGGGTGAAGATACCGGTGTTATAGTAACCGGCGACAATCACCTTGAAGTTGTTGGAAGTGGAGCGGTAGTTATTGTTGATGGAAAAGATATTAGACACACAAACATTACTGATGTAAATTTAGGGGAACCTATTGCCGTTGAAAATTTACGTGTAAGTATTTTGGTTAGGGGCAATCAATACTTATTAAAAGAACGCAAGTTTATAAGCGGCGAAGTTGAGGTAAAGGCCGGGGAATAAATCTATTAAAATTATTGGGTGATTTGTGTAGTTTGCAGGAAGCAGTTGCGGGTTACTCGTAAATTTTAATGACTGCCTGTTCGCCTTGTTGTTGATAGCCTCGATACATTCCTTCGCTATTAAAGGTTAGTTCGATATTACCTTGTGGATCAATCGCAATTAATCCACCTTCTCCTCCAAACTTTACTAACTTATCTTTCACTACATAATCACAAGCTTGCTTTAAGGTGTAACCCTTGTATTCCATTAAGCAACTCACATCATAAGCCACTACTGCACGAATAAAATATTCGCCATGTCCGGTGCAGCTTACTGCACATGTATTATTGTTGGCATAAGTTCCGGCACCAATAATCGGGCTGTCGCCTACCCTGCCATAACGTTTGTTTGTCATACCGCCTGTAGAAGTTGCGGCAGCAACATTTCCATGCATATCCAATGCAACGGCTCCAACGGTTCCAAACTTTTTTCCTTCACCGCTATTCACCGTGTGATCTAATTGATAACCGTCGCTATCTTTCACTTCCTGCCATTGTTTAAATCTACCTTCTTCATAAAAATAAGATTCGGGTTGAAAAGGTAGTTTCATATGCTGTGCAAACGTTTCGGCTTCGGGGCCGCACAAAAATACATGACCACTTTTCTCTTTAATTAATTTAGCAAGGCGAATCGGATTTTGCACCCTGCTGATTCCACTAACAGCTCCTGCCTCCAAGGTTTTTCCATCCATAATACTTGCATCCATTTCGTGCGTACCTTTATTGGTAAATACAGCTCCTTTACCGGCATTAAACAACGGAAAATTTTCGAGGGCAATAACTGCCGCTTCAACGGCATCAACAGCAAGACCTCCTTTTTCTAATACCATATAGCCTGCATCAATCGCTTGTTTTAAGCCATTGGTATAGGCAAGTTCTTTTTCTTCGGTCATTAACGATTTAAGGATGGTACCTGCACCACCATGCACTGCAATTGAAAAAGGAGTTTTCATAAGGCGAAAATAATCTATTGTTTGTTCTTTTTTTAGGTGAAACAATAAGATTACTTTCGTGGTTGTATTTAGCAGCAATGTAGGTAAACATGGGAAAGCAAAAATTGGAAAGTAAGGCAACAACAAATACGGAAGAAGAAGTAATAGAGATACTTGGGGCGCGTGAACATAATTTAAAAAACATAGATGTATATATTCCCCGAAACAAGTTGGTAACCATAACAGGTTTAAGTGGTAGCGGAAAATCTTCGTTAGCTTTTGATACCATTTTTGCAGAAGGCCAACGCAGGTACATGGAAAGTTTTAGTGCCTATGCACGACAATTTATTGGCAATATGGAAAGGCCTGACGTAGACAAGATAAATGGCCTTTCGCCGGTAATTTCTATTGAACAAAAGACCGTTAATAAAAATCCGCGTTCAACCGTAGGAACCATCACTGAGATTTATGATTTTTTACGTTTGTTATATGCCCGTGCAGCAGATGCTTACAGTTATGTAAGTGGCAAGCAAATGATAAAGATGACGGAGGAGCAAATAATAACAAGTATAATTTCTCAATTTGAACAAAAACGTATTTATATCCTTGCTCCGTTAATTAAAGGTAGAAAAGGACATTATCGTGAATTGTTTGAGCAGATAAGAAAACAGGGGTATACTAAAGTTAGATTAGATGGTGAGATAAAAGACTTGGTGCCTAAAATGCAGGCCGACCGATATAAAATTCATGATATTGAAGTGTTAATTGATAGGATAGAACCTAAAAAAGATGCAAGGTTTCGGATTGGAGAAAGTGTGAAAAGTGCATTAAAAATGGGCAAAGGAACCCTGTTGATTATTGAAGGTGATGGTGATAAAAGCAAAGCCTTTCATTTCAGTAAATTTTTAATGGATCCTGAAAGTGGGATTAGTTATGATGAGCCGCAGCCGAATTCATTTTCATTTAACTCGCCATATGGTGCATGCAGCAAATGCGACGGTTTAGGAGTGGTAAGTACCATTGATGAGAAAGCTATTATACCAAATGCCGAACTTAGCATTAACAAAGGTGGAATTGCTCCGTTAGGAGAACCACGCGATAACTGGACATTTTTACAATTAAGGGAATTGGCTAAAAAATATAAATTCAGTTTTGCCGACCCCATCAATAAAATAAAGAGAGAGGCCCTTGATGCGGTATTGTATGGCAGTGAAGAACCATTGGTAATTCCATATACTTACAATAGCGGTTATACGCAAAATTATACATCAACATGGGAAGGATTAATTCCTTTCATTACACGTCATTACCATGAAAAAAGTTCGGACAGTGTGGTAAAGTGGGCAGAGGAATTTATGGCTATTGACACATGCCCTGAGTGTAATGGCGCTCGTTTAAAAAAGGAATCGTTATTTTATAAAATTGGTGATAAAAACATTGCTGATTTAGCAGCTATGGAAATTGCGGCCTTAGCCGAATGGTTTAGCGGTGTTGAGCAACATCTTGATAAAAAACGTCAAACCATTGCAAATGAAATTATAAAGGAGATCAGGAGCAGAATTAAATTTTTACTTGGCGTAGGTATTGATTATTTAACATTAAACTCACCTGCGCGAACCCTTAGTGGTGGAGAGGCGCAGCGAATTCGATTAGCTACTCAAATTGGTTCACAATTGGTAGGTGTTTTATATATTTTGGATGAGCCGAGTATTGGTTTGCATCAGCGTGATAACAACCGATTGATTGACTCATTGAAGGAACTAAGAGATGTTGGTAATAGTGTAATTGTTGTTGAACACGACAAAGACATGATGGAGGAAAGTGATTATATTCTTGATTTAGGATTTGGTGCCGGCATTCATGGTGGACATATTGCAGCACAGGGCTCAATAACGGATATAAAAAAGGCTGATTCAATTACTGCACAATATTTGAATGGTAAAAAAGAAATTGCTATTCCAAAACAACGAAGGAAAGGTAATGGAAAAAAAATAACGCTTAGTGGCGCTTCGGGCAATAACTTAAAAAATGTAACACTAGATTTACCTTTAGGGACATTAATTGCTGTAACCGGAGTAAGTGGAAGTGGAAAATCAACCTTAATTAATGAAACGTTATATCCCATATTGCGTCAACATTTTTATGGCTCACACCAAAAGCCATTACCTTATCAAAAAATAACAGGAATAAATGAAATAGATAAGGTTATTGATATTGATCAAAGTCCGATTGGACGAACACCCAGAAGTAATCCGGCAACATACGTTGAAGTGTTTAGCGACATAAGAAACTTATTTGCCAACTTACCTGAATCAAAAATAAGGGGATATAAACCCGGGCGATTTTCATTTAACGTAAAGGGTGGTCGTTGTGAAACTTGTCAAGGTGCCGGAATGCGTACAATTGAAATGAACTTTTTACCTGATGTGTATGTAAAATGTGAAACCTGTAATGGCAAGCGTTATAACAGAGAAACCTTAGAGGTGAGGTATAAAGGAAAAAGTATTAACGATGTGTTGGATATGAGCATTGAAGACGCTGTTGTATTTTTTGAAAACACGCCGCAAATTTTGAGAAAGATTGAGACATTAAATGATGTAGGATTAGGATATATTACTCTTGGCCAGCAAAGCACAACTTTAAGCGGAGGAGAAGCACAGCGAGTTAAACTTGCTACTGAATTAAGCAAACGAGATACAGGTAATACACTTTATATTTTAGATGAGCCAACAACCGGATTACATTTTGAAGACGTAAAAGTATTATTAGATGTATTACAAAAACTGGTTGAAAAAGGAAATACGGTTTTGGTAATTGAACATAATTTAGACGTGGTAAAGGTTGCTGATTATGTAGTTGATTTGGGTCCTGAAGGAGGTAAATACGGAGGAGAAATTATAGGTAAAGGAACACCGGAAGCTTTGTGTAAAATTAAAAAGAGTCATACCGCTACCTTCCTTAAAAAAGAACTTGGCCTATTATAAACACTTGTTTACCTAACACTTAACATTTATCGCCTTTCTATATTAAACCTTTTTAACTTCATTTGCATCTAAAGTGAATGTTGTATCAACAAATATGAACCTAATTAAGAAAACCTTATTATTATTTATTCTTCCTTTAAGTGTATTTGGTCAGCGACCGGCAGGAACCATGCCTGATGCTGCCAGAGGGAGAGCCGGCATGCCATCTATTGGTAGGGTGTACGGAAAAGTTATTGATGCGAACTCAGGCAGTCCGGTTGAGTTTTCAACTGTTACATTATTAGCTATAAATAAAGACAGCATCATTAGTGGTGCATTAGCTAAGTCGAACGGAGATTTTAGTTTAGACAAACTTCCTTTTGGCCGATTTCGGCTACGTATTTCATTTATTGGGTATCAAACCTCGTTTTTAAATGTGGTGATAACGCCCAATAATTTGGAGCAAGATTTAGGAAACATTAAACTTGATGTTGATGCTAAGGCTTTAAAGGAGGCCGTGATAGAGGGAGAAAGGAATACGGTTATTATGACTATTGACCGAAGGATTTACACCGTTGATAAAGACATAAGTGCAAGGGGAGGAAGTGGAATTGATGCGGTTAAAAACATTCCTGGCATTACGGTTGATGCTGACGGTGCGGTTACACTTAGAAATGGTAGTCCGACTGTTTTTGTTGATGGCAGACCAACATTAATGACTTTAGAGCAAATTCCTGCCGATCAAATTGAGCGTATTGAAGTAATTACCAATCCATCTGCCAAGTTTGATGCTTCTACTTCCGGAGGAATTTTAAATGTAGTTTTGAAAAAAAATACCAAACCGGGATATAATGGTTTAATAACACTTGGTGCGGGTTTCCCTAATCGTCAAAACGCGATGTTTAGTTTAAACATTAAGGAAGGGCGGGCTAATTTTGGCATAAGTTATAACTTAAATCGTTCATTTAATCCGGCTCGTGGCTACACCAATCGTACTAATTTTATAGATGGGATTGAGGATAGAAGATTTAATCAAAACAACGAAAATGATGTAATTAATTTGTTTCAAAACGGACGACTGTCGTTTGACTATAATTTAAGTAACAGAAGTACAATAACCATTGCCCAAAGCTTTATGAGTGGTGGGTTTGATATGGAAGATAAACAAAGGTTTAGCGGAAGAGATTCATTAGGACGCTTATCAACAGATGGTACTAGGGACATCAACCAAATAACTGAATGGAAAAATTATAGCACGCAGGTGCAATTCAGAAAAACATTTCCTAAAAAAGGAAAAGAGTTAACAACAGATTTTACATACAACCATAGTGACAGAAAAAGTAATAGCGACTTTAACACCATAACCAACCTGTATAATCCGTCATTAGTTATTCAAGATTTTCAAAAAAATTTAGGAAGTGGCATGAACGACAACTTCACCTTCCAGCTTGATTTTGTTAATCCGATAACTGATACCGCTAAGTGGGAATTTGGAATTAGGAGTAATTTCAGGGAAGATCGTTCGAAGCTTGATGTGTCAATTGCTAATGGCCCAAATGCCGAATATTTAGCAGATACGTCATTAACAAACGACTATAAAATTAATGAGTTAATTAATGCCGCCTATGTAACTTACTCAAACATGTATAAAGGTTATGCTTATCAGGTTGGATTACGATTTGAGCAAACCCGATTTACCGGAGAGTTAGTTGGCAAGAATCAACGATTTGAGTTTTATTATCCTGACAGTATTGGCAACTTAGCAAAAGCCTTCTTTCCAAGTTTGTTTATCACAAAACGAATTGGTGAAAAGCATGAATTTCAATTAAACTTTACGCGTAAAATCAATCGTCCGGGATTTATGCAGGCCATGCCATTTATTATGTTTGCCGATAAATTTAATTACAGAATTGGTAACCCTAATTTATCGCCTGAGTTTATTAATACTATAGAGGCAAACTATAACAGGATTTTTCCAAAGGGCAACTTTTTTACTTCGGTATATTTCAAAGCCATAGAAAATCCAATAACCAACTTTACACTTCCATTAGCGAGTGATACCACCAATCAAATTTTGTTAACCACCTTTATTAATGGAAACACCCAATATAATTTTGGTTGGGAGAAGAACTTGAGGTATTCATTTTTAAATAAAAAGCTTGATTTTACGTTCAACCTGAACACCTATTACACAAGAATTAGTGCGGTAACAGGCACTCAAACGATTAGGAATTCAGGTATTAACTGGAACACAAAAGCCATTATCAGTTACAAGCTTCCAAAATCTTATACTGTTCAAGTAAATGGCAGTTATGAAGCGCCGCGTATTATTCCTCAAGGTACCACACTTGATGTGTATTCTGTTGATTTTTCTATTGCCAAAGAGGTGATGAAATTTATGAATATAAACCTAATTGTGAATGATGTTTTTAACACGCGTAGGTTTGGAACCTTTTTTGAAAGTGCAAGTTTGAACCAAGAGGTAAGTAGAAGAAGAGAGGTTAGGTTTATACGGTTGAGTGTAACAATAAGATTTGGGGAAATGGATGCATCTATTTTCAGAAAACGTTCGCAACGCAGAGGCGAAGGTGGTGGCGGAATGGATATTGAATATTAAAAAAAAACGGCTGAAAATTTTCAGCCGTTTTTTTTACTTATTGAATTCCCATCTTTTTCTTAACCGCTGCCATAATATTATCGCCATCGGGTTTGTATAAAATGTTTGAACCCGGGCTGCTATCAAAAACATAAGTATAACCATTTTCTTTAGCTACTGATGCAATTGCATTTTTTGCTTTTTCGATAATTGGCTTTAACAATTCTTCTTGTTTTTTACGGGCATCGGTTTGAGCTGTTTCTTGAAAATCTTGGATACGAGACTGTAAATCGCGAATCTCTTTTTCTTTTAAGTTACGAATGGCTTCACTCATGTTTGGGTTTTTCTGGTAGTCGTTAATTTTCTTTTGGTACTCTTCTTCCATTTTAACCATGATACCTTGTAAAGTATCGCCATAAGCTTCCATGTAAGTATTTGCTTTTTTATATTCAGGCATTGATTGCATCAGCTCCTGGAAATCGATGTAAGCAAATTTGTTTTGTGCATTTAAGCTGCCGGCTCCAAATAGGGTTGCAATAGCAAATGCCAGCGTAATGATTGTTTTCTTCATGATGTTTATTTATCCTTTTTTTGTTGATTCTCTTTGTTTTTTGTAACTGCTACACCCAGTTCAGCCAGCACTTCATCACTCTTATCATATTTGGCATTTGAATATAACATGATCATTTCCCCCCCTTTGGCAAATATAAAGTCAAGTGCACCTTGTTTTGCAATTTTTTGTACAGCTTCAAAAACTTTATCTTGAATAGGCTTGATAAGCTCTTGTCGTTTTTTGAACAATTCGCCTTCGTATCCAAACTTTTGGTTTCTGTAATCTTTCAATTCTTTTTCTTTATCTCTAATTTCCTGCTCACGCTTTTTTTTCATTTCATCGGTTAGCAATACCTGTTCTGCTGCTAGGTCTTTATACATTTTATCAATAGCTGCTTGTCGTTTCTCAATTTCTTTTTCCCAATCGGCAGTTAGCGCTTCCAGTTGCTTAAGTGCTGATCTGTATTCAGGCAACATATCTAAAATATATTCTGTATCAACATAGGCAAAGCGTTGTGCATGAGCGTTTACAAAACCAATGCCAAGAATAAGTAAAACTAAAAAAATCTTCTTCATGATTGTATTCATTAAAATTGCTGACCAATAAGAAAGTGGAAATTTCCTCGGTTAAACTGGCCGTCGGTACTGCCCGCGGGCACATCAAAGCCATAACCATAATCTAAACCAATCATACCAAACATTGGTAAAAAGATACGAACACCAACACCAACAGAACGATTTACTTGAAAAGGATTAAAATCTCTAAATCTTAACCAAGCCCCACCGGCTTCAGCAAATATTAATGGGAAAACAGTTGCTTGAGGGTTTAGAGATACAGGATAACGCAATTCAAAAGTATAGCGATTGTAGATAGTACCTCCTTCGCGAACAGGCTGATCGAGCACACCGGCGGATGTTTGAACACGATTAACCCTTATTGGCGTTAAGGTATTATCTTGATATCCTCTTAAGGAGATGAGTTCACGACCATCAAAATTGAAACCCATTAATCCGGCTCCACCAACCCAGAAGCGTTCAAAAGGAGTCATACCTACCGCACTGCGATACATTCCAATAAAGCCAAAGTTTACCCTCGTCATGATAACAAGTTTGTCAACAATTGGAGTGAAAAAGGTTGCATCAAACTTCCATTTATGAAATTCGAGCCAACGGTAACGTTCACTTTCTTGAATTCGACTATAGTCTTTATTATTTACCAATGAATATGGTGGGGTAAATTGTACAGATGCGCTAATATTTGAACCTCGGCGTGGATAGATTGGTTGGTCGGTTGAGTTACGCATTAATACCAATCGTAAGCTTAAGCTATTGGATTCACCTTCAGGGATACTAGGGATATTACTTGTACCAAACGCATTATAAACGTTGTTATATCTTTGTAAATTTAACGAATACTGAAGCACAAAAAAATCATCCGGCCATGATAATCGTTTACCCAAACCAATTGTTACGCCTGTGGTATACAAAGCAGAACGTAAAGCTTCACCTCTTCTATAACCGTTGCTTTGAATAGAGTGAAAGATAGAAACTGAAAGGGCATTTGGTTTTTTACCTCCTAACCATGGTTCGGTAAATGAGGCATTATATGATTGGAAACCGAAGCCGTTAGAAATCATCCTTAAGCTTAGTCGTTGGCCATCACCACTTGGAATTGGCGACCATTGGCGAGGATCGAATAATTTTCGTGTTGAAAAATTATTCAACGACAATCCTAATTGTCCAACTACACTTCTTGCGCCCCAACCGGCTGATAATTCTATTTGATCATTTGGACGTTCCTCAACTTTATATTCGATATCAACGGTTCCATTTTCAGGATGTGGTACAGGATTAACATTAAGGGCTTCCGGGTTAAAATATCCAACTGATGCTAATTCGCGTAAACTTCTAGTAATGTCACTTCTGCTAAAAAGCATTCCCGGTTTAGTTCTTAGTTCACGTAAAATAACATGGTCGCTGGTTTTAGTATTTCCCGTTACGGTAACCTTATTGATTCGGGCCTGAGGGCCTTCATAAATTCTTAATTCAAGATCAATCGAGTCATTTTCTACCAATACTTCAACGGGCTCAATTCTAAAAAACAAGTAACCATCATCCATGTATAAAGTACTAATATCTAATTCTGTTTGACTCATATTAAGACGCGAGTCGAGTATAGATTGATTATAAATGTCGCCACGTTTAATTTTTAAAATTTCGTGCAAGCGTTTAGATGTATACTTTGTATTTCCAAGAAAATTAATGTTACGGAAAAAATATTTATTTCCTTCATTAACAGTTATTCGGATACCTATAGATTTGTCTGCTTTTCTATATATGGTATCGGATACCAATTCCGCATCACGATATCCTAAGGTAAGATACTTTTCGATAATCTTTAGTTTATCTTCTTCATAGTCGGTTTCAATATATTTTGATTTAGCAAGGAACCTTCTTTTTTCCTTAGTTTTTTTCAGTACTCTTCTAAGTTTTCTATCAGTTATGGCTTGGTTGCCTTCAAAGTCAATTGATGTAATTTTAACTTTAGGTCCTTGAGTAACAAGGATACGCATCTTGGCAGTATTTCGTTTTTCATCATCAGGTAGCACTTCAATAGAGGCGGTAGCGTCAAGGAACCCTTTATCGATAAAGTGTTTTTGTATTTGTGCTTTGGTAGTACTAATTAAGTTTTCTGTTACAATTTGACCTGCCTTTAAGGTAAGTTCTTCTCGAAGCGAGTTTGCTTTACCTTTTCTAAGTCCTTTGATGGTGAAGGTTGACAAACGGGGTTTTTCTCTTAATTGAATTTCAAGAGAAACCTTATCATCAATAACCTCAACAACCTTTATTTTTACATCGTCAAACAACTTTTGTTTCCATAAGGTTGTAATAGCTTTGCTAATATCTTCACCCGGAATTCTGATTTTTTGTCCGGGAGCTAATCCTGAAAGTGCAACCAATACATTTTTATCATAAAAATTTGTTCCGGTAACAATTATACCTGCAATTTCATACGTTTTAGGAAAAGAATAGTCAATATATCCAAGAGGACCTGTCTTTTGGTATGTAGTGTCTTGTGACCATGAGGAGTAGGTGATATGCAAGAACAATAAAAAAATAACTTTACTTATACCTTTCATGCACCCTTAATTTGTTCGCTTGTTTTACCAAATCTTCTTTCTCTGTTTTGAAACGCTACAATAGCATGATAGAGGTCGTCTTTAGTGAAGTCGGGCCACAATTTATCAGTAAAATAAAATTCACTGTAGGCGAGTTCCCACAACAAAAAATTACTTATTCGATGTTCGCCGCTAGTTCTAATCATCAATTCGGGGTTTGGCATTCCCGCAGTTGATAAGTTAGCCGCTATTAACTCATCCGAAATTTGGTCGACAGATATTGTATTGTTTTTAACTTGTAATGCAATTTTTTTCACCGCTTCTGTAATATCCCATTTAGAACTATAACTTAACGCAAGAACTAGGGTCATTCGTGTGTTATTTTTAGTTTCTTCTATGGCTGATGTTAATTCATCTATACATTTAGGTGGTAAGTCGAGGATATTTCCGATAGTAGAAAGTTTAATGTTATTTTTCATTAAGGTTGGTGTTTCTTTTTTTATGGTAGAAACTAATAACTCCATTAATGCCATTACTTCAACCTTAGGTCTGTTCCAGTTTTCAGTTGAAAATGCGTATAAAGTTAAATATTTTACACCAAGTTCGGCACATGCTTCGGCAGTATCTCTTACTGATCGAACTCCATTTTGGTGTCCAAATATCCTAAACTTCCCTTTGCCTTTGGCCCAACGACCATTGCCATCCATGATAACAGCGATGTGCTCAGGTAATTTATTTTCGTCAATCTTTTCTTTTATGCTCATCTAATGTTTCGATGAAATATTATGAATTGGCGAATTTAATAAAATCTTGAACACTTTATCCTGCTAAATATGCGATAAGTTAGCGTAACTTGAGTTGTGTAGTACCAATCTTTATAATCAGGGTTTCCTCTTTGGTAACCTGGTTTATTAAGGGGAACTCCTTCGTTAAGAAGCATTGACGGGTCGGAAAGTGCTGCTGAAATTTCGCCTTGAGTGGCAAGTTTCTCGGCCAAATCAGGGTAAACCGTACTCACATCGTCAAGGTAATCGGTATAGGTTTTTCTTAATCCCAATAGCCATTCAACACTCATGTTTTTACTTGGCATCCATTTCAAGCCTATTCCCATAGGCATAATCATTGTAACTGACCCATATGATTTTCCTTCAGTTCGGTAATCTCTTAAATCATACCATTCATTTTTATATTGCCCTTGGGGATTAAAGATTGCTGCTCCTAAACCCCAATACACATAAGGTGTGAAATGATTATCTAATACACCGGTTCCATATCTAAAATAGTTAAATTCAAATACACCGCTAAATTCTGTAATGTCAGTTCGGAAGGTTATATTTCTCGATTGATTAAATGGAACATTTTTATCGCTTCCCCCAATTCTTAATTGGGTTGCGGAAGCTGTAAAAGCCCAAGTGTTATTAAAGTTGTATCTTGCTAGGAATCCAGCCGCCCATTTAGTTTCAGATAATATCATCCCTTTAGGAGCAACATCACCGGTATAGTTTGACAGTCCAATAAAAGTGCCTAATTCAACACGCTGCGCTGTTGCAACTAAGCCGGGGTTTAAAATTATAAGTAGAATAAGTGCCCTCACTTATTAGAATTTAGGACATGGTTGACCAATATTTTGTAGCACGTAGGATATGCTTATACCGGCCATAAAATACATATCTGTATTAATCAATGCCGGTGGTGTTGTTCTTTTCTCGCCTTCACGAGCGATAATACCACCATCAATATTTCCGGCCACTTCTGCGGTTCTGTTAGATAGTCTTCCTGCCACCGGGCCATAAGCTCTTTCAACAACAGTGGCATTTGCATAAACACCACCAACATCATCAAGATAATTTGTAAAGGTAAATCGCATACCTAATTCTAAACCAACTACAAAGCTAGGAGACACTTTTTTCTTAAATCCAATACCCATTGGAATGCAAACGGTGGTTAGGTCATATTTTTTTAACTCGTTATACTGGGTTGTTCCCTGACCCTCAGTTCCTAGGGGTTGAAGCTCATAAACATCTCCCAGAAAATTAGTTTTGGGGTTGTAATGAAAGATCCCAATGCCACCAAATAAATACGGTACTAAAGGGTTTCCGCTTCTTCCTCGAACATTATATCTAACCAAATTATACTCTAAATGGGCTGAGAACTCATAAATATCGCTGAAAAAGTTCATGTTTCTGATTTTCACTTTGGGGTCGTTTGACAAAGAATCAGCGCCTGAAACGCGGCCATAACCTATAAATCCTTTAACAGCTACCTTTGAAGAAATATTATAACGACCAATAAATGCAGCACTGAAATGCGTTTGATCGAAATGTAATTTTTGACCTCCTACATCACCCATGTAATTGGATGCTCCGGCAAAAACACCGAATTCAATGTTTTGTGCATCGGATTGGCTAACCGACATGATTAATGATAAAAACGCTACTGCTGCTAACTGTTTAAATTTTGCCCCCATAACACAAATATAACTGTGTAAATAAAAACGCAAAACAATAGAAATTGTTATCGCGTAATAAATTAAATGTTAGTGTTTTATAATTAATAAAACCTTGGACAGCGAATGGCTTTACCAAAGCCTCTGCCACGGCTTCCTCCTCCACCCTTTCCAACATCGCCTAATGTGTATGATAAGGTTAATCCAATATTATAATACAAATCGTTACTGCCTAAAATATTGTTTATAAAATTAGATCCATAATTTGATTTAGCTGCTCCCATTTTACTTCTAAAATCACCCGCATTATTATCAGCAGTAGCTTTATTATAAAAATAGGTTGTAATAGCAGGATTAGGTGTTGTTTCAACAGCTTGGTATCTATCATCAACACCAATATCGTCAATATATGAAGTTGTGGTGTATCTGATTCCTAGTTCAGCCCCTAGCTGTATTTTTCTGTTTAGATAATATCTAAATCCAATTCCTAAAGGAACACAAATGGCATTTGTTTGATAAGCCACTCCGGAAAGTTGAAGAGGTGCAACACTAATCATTGTTCCGTTAAAATCACTTTGGGGATCAAAAGTAAAGAAACCAACGCCACCAAAAGCGTATGGTATAAAAGGATTAGCAAATCTTCTACCTTGGTTTCTATCCTCAATAAAATTAAACTCAAGTAAAGCAGAACCTTCTATAATCCTAGAAGTAAAAGTCCAATTCCTTTGGTTTTGCCATTGGCTTTGACTACGTTGATCGTCACCTTCAACACTTGTATATAAAAAGTTAGCTCTTAAGGCTAATCGTCCGCCTAACCTATATCTAAAAAATGCGCCAAAACCGGGTTTTAAAAGGGCCGGTTCAAATTCGTTTACTACATCGCCGTAGTATCCGGTCATGCCGGCCAATAATCCAATATCCATTTTTTGTGAATAGGAAGGAGTAGTTGTGGCGATAACTAATATTGCGACTAAAATTTTACTAATACTTTTCATTGTGGTACACAAGTTCACAAATGTACACCTTTTATTAACAATTACAAATGATTAGCTATTACCAAATTGTAATAAATCAACCTGTATTCCTGTTATCCACTCCCCACATTAATTTCTCTCGCAAGGTTAATAAGAAATTTCCGTCGTTGAAACGCACCATGTGGTACTTAAATCCCGCTTTTTTTACGGCAAGTTGAACATGGCTACTGATGGTTTCAGAGCGGGAATCAAGAGAAACTAAGTAGCTGGTTGCTCTTCCTTCTATCTCGAATGACAGCACATTTTCATCACTCACAATTATTGGACGAACATTTAAATTATGGGGAGCTACCGGTGTTACAACAAAACTTGAGCTGTTTGGATAAACAATGGGACCACCGCAACTTAAAGAATATCCGGTTGATCCTGTTGGGGTTGAGATAATTAAACCATCGCTCCAATAAGAATTTAGGAATTCCCCATTGATATAGGTATGAATAATTATCATACTTGAGGTATCCTTTTTATGAATCACAAAGTCATTCAACCCATATTTAATTCCACCAAATAATTCATGGTTAGCCTCAAGCTGAAGAACAGACCTTGAATCAAGTTGAAAGTGTCCTTTAGATAATAAATCAAGTGATTTAGCGATTTCATGCATTGAAACTCCAGCTAAAAAACCCAGACGGCCGCTATTAAGTCCCATGACAGGAATTTCCTGGTCAAGGATATATGTTAATGCATCTAACATGGTGCCATCTCCTCCGATTGACAACATGAAATCAACCGAATATTTTTTTAATTCCGCATAAGAATCAAACACATCAGTTTCTTTTATTTTCAATCCGGCCTGTTTACATTGGATTAAGAAAGATTCTTCAACGAAAAAAGGAAATTCCCTTTTGTTTAATTCATCAAACAATTCTTGAAGTTGCTTATGATAGGCTTTTTTATAAACCCGACCGTAAATGGCAAGTTTCATATCAGGTGTTTAAATATTTAATCAACCATTGCATCCTTGCACTTAAGTCTTCATTAATACTACTGATTTGATGAACCGATTTAATAACATAGTCGTATCTTTCAAATGCATGGAGTACTTGATTAATTTCAGTTGAATTAAACTTAAGCGAAACCAACAATTGTTCGCTGTCTTGTACTCTTCCAATGTGGACACCGGTAATTTTAACTTGGTTCATTTCTGCCAAACGAGAAAGTTCAGTTAGGGTATAATCGCGTGCCGGCATTTCTAAGGTTACAATCGCTCCGGGGATAGCCCAAGCGGCATCTGTTGAAATAGCCTTGTTAATTTCTTTAAGGGTTATAGCCCCTTTGTAAACTCCTTGTTCATCGCATACAGCAACACAATACCTTCCGGATTGCGATAAAAACAAAGCTGCATCAAAAATGTGTAAATCGTTATGAATGGTGATATGTTGATGTTCTATAATTTCTTCAACTCGTTTGCTTTTATTTACTAATGCCGACTGAAGACCTACGTAACCAATAAATTTACCTTGTTCAACAACCGGTAACTCTAATGTTTGTGCATCAGCAAAAAACATTGCAACTGCATCACAGGTGTCTGTTTTTTTAAGAGGAATAATCCATTCCGACAATATTTCGTTGACAAGCATTACCCGAGGTGTTTTGTGTAAAATTTATCAGCGATAGTATTAAATTCATTCGGTCGTTCCATCATAGGTGCGTGTCCGCATTGTGCAAGTAAATGCAATTCCGATTGAGGGAGTAACTCATGAAACTCTTCACCAACAGTTGGTGGTGTTATGATATCATCCTTTCCCCAAATTAAACAAACAGGTATTTTTATTTGTGGAATATCCTTTCGCATGTTGTGTCGAATGGCAGATTTAGCCATGGTTAATATGCGCAAGATTTTCATTCTGTCATTTATGGTTTCAAACACTTCATCAACCAATTCATCTGTTGCTGTTTTGGGGTCATAAAAAGTAATTTCAACCTTTTTACGAATAAATTCTTTATCGCCCTTTTTCGGATAATTACCGCCCATGGCATTTTCATACAAACCACTACTTCCGGTTAGCAACATCGTTTTTACTTTCTCCGGATGTTTTCTTACGTAAACCAATGCAACATGACCACCTAATGAGTTCCCTAACAAATTAACTTGATCGAACTTTTTAAATTCAATGAAGTCGTGAATAAAGTCGGCCAACCCATGAACACTTAATTTTAAAATATTCATTTCAAAAATTGGCATAAGCGGAATCACCACTTTATATCTATCAGAAAAGTGGTTGGTTACATCTTTCCAATTACTAAGCGCACCGAATAAGCCATGCAGCAATAATAAAACTTCGCCTTCTCCTTCTTCTATGTATTTAAACGAACCTTCTTGTTTTACTTCTAAACTCATTTCATATCATTGAATCATCAAATATAGGTATTTTCTGTTTTTAACCTTATTTGAATAAATTTTGTACAAAATTAAGGATGATTTGACTTCCATAAGTAGTTTCACAAGATTCGGGATGAAATTGAACACCCCAAATTGGGAAGGTTTGATGTGCAATAGCCATTATCTCTTGAGTTGGAGAAACCGCTGTAACAGCAAACTCGTTACTCTTTAAGTTTACGATTAAAGAATGGTACCTGGTTACCTTAAAACTTTGTGGTACATTAGTAAACATTGGATGATTAAAATGGCTTATTGTTTGGACTTTCCCGTGCATAGGGATGTTTGCTTTTACAATATTTGCACCTGCATATTGCGCAATGGCTTGATGACCTAAACAAACACCCAGCATCGGTTTAATTGACCAAAATTCTTTTATAATATCAGGCATTTTTCCTGCGTTTTCAGGAGATCCTGGACCGGGAGAAAAAACTAAAGCATCGTAGTCATTAATTAAATCTGTAACCAAATTTACATCATCGTTTCTAAACACATCACACACAACGCCTAGCTGCTTGATATAATCGGCAAGCATAAAAGTAAATGAGTCGTAATTATCAATTAAAATAAACTTCACGATAACGCCCGGTTATATGCATTCACAGTAAGTTTGATATGATTATCCCATGTGAATAGTTTTTCTCTATTTAAGCCAAGTTCGACAAGGGAACTACTTAAGCTGGTATTTAAAATTACCTCTTTAATTGCAGATGCAAGTTCATGAATGTTATTGGCATCAACAGACATGGCTGCATTTCCCGCAACTTCCGGTAAACTTGTTTTATTGTTGATAATAACAGGAACGCCACATGCAAAGGCTTCTAAAACCGGAATTCCGAAGCCTTCATAATTTGAAGGGAACACAAAGCATTTAGCGTTAATGTAGGCATATTTCAATTGTTTATCGCTAAAGGAATATTGATGAACATGATTAAACAAACCAAGCGACTTTATCAATTTTGTTTCATCAGGTCTAAAACGGCCTCCTCCTGCGCATACCAATTGTAAATCAGTGATTGATGGGTGTAATTGTGCAAATGCATATAACAGGCCAACAAAATTTTTATATCCTCCCCTTTCGCCGGTGTATAATAAATATTTTTCCGGTAGGTTAACATATTCCTCTTTCACTAACGACAGTGATTGAGCTAATGGCAAAACATCCACGCTATGTTCCTTAACAAATGGATACTGTTCCAATAAATCTTTTTTAGTGTATTCAGAAACAACCAATATTCTTTTCGCAATTTTTATATTTCTTTTTTTAACCTCGGCCATCAGTTTATAATGGGTGTTTTGAGGAATTTTTTCGTGGATTAAATCATGTACCGTAAACACAAGGTTAGTTTTTTGGGTGTTTATGTGTTTTAAATAGTAATCAGCATAAAATGTTGGGTGAAATATATCAGGTGAATTTAAGCGTAGATGTTGGTTGATTTTATAATGAGACCAGCCACCGGCAATTGCTCTAACAATTTTACCTTTAAGTGGAAATTGATAAGGTTTTAAAAAATGCGCAACTGAAGGAAAAAGCTGAAGTAAATATTCATTTTCAGTGTATGAACATTGAAAGCTAACCTCGATATTGTTTTGTTTTGATAACGATTCTATTACATTGCTAAAAATGCGCGACACGCCGCCGTAACGCTGTCGAATAAACACTTCATCATCAAATAGGAGTTTCATTAACTTAGCTGCTTATGGTCGGAAAAGGTTTTAGGTTGTATGCTATTTTTAGCGAAATGAAATAAGCCATATTTTGCAGCTTTAACCATTACCTTAAACAGTAAATTGTTGAACTTACGCTTGGTAAGCATGTGGAAGTTTGAACCGTTTGAATAAAAGTTTAATCCGTATTTATTAGCGATAAACTTAATGGAATCAGGGTGGTAGAAGGCGATATGTTGTCCATGTGAAAAAGCATAATACCACCAGTTTTGATCAGGTGTTTTGTCAGTAATAAATTCGGTTGAAAAAACAATTGTATCACTAAGCTTTAACATACGTTCAACTGCATCAATTGGTTGTTCGAGGTGTTCAAACACTTCAAAAGCGGTAATAGCTTCGTAAGTAGTATTTGGTTGATGAGGGAAGCCGATAGCAAGTAAATTTTTTGCGTAATCATCATCCCAATAAAAGTCGAAACCAACATCACGCATCATTCGGGTGAATATACCGTATCCACCGGCATAGTCGAGAAACTTTGCGTTTTTGTTAAACAAAAACACAAACAACAAGGTCGTTATTTTTTTAAACCTTTCATTTCGAACCAGAATACCGGTATCGTTATTATTAATTGCGCTTTCGTAAGCCTCATCAAGCCAGTAAGGTTTCTCGGTTTGAATAAATGAGCACGACAAGCATTGCATATATTTAACTTGGTATTTTTTTAATACCTGATGTGTAAACAACTCTCGGGTTTCGCTATTACAAATTCGGCAATTAGTCATGATGATTTATATGATTATTGACAGCTAGAATATTCTGAAATCCAAAAATTTCCGTTAGTAAAATTTTATCAGTTTCTATTTTAAGCAATCCATCCGGCAGTACCCTATAAAACGAATATTGGGGTAGTAGCTTAATAAAATCTTTCATGAATACTTTGCTGATGGTGTTCATACTATTAAATTCAAATTGAATGTTCTTAATTCTATCTTCTTTTATAGCAACAGAACAACCCTTAAGCACATTATATTCGAAACCTTCGGTATCAATTTTTAGTAAATGAACAAACGAAATATTTTCTTCTTTAATAAAGGAATCTAGAGTTATTACAGTTACTTTATGTTCTATAGTTTTATGTCCATAAATATCTTCGAAAACATTTTTCAATAATGAAGCATGTTCAGAGCCATCTTTATCAGCATAATCATAAAACTTCATTTCGCCGCTGGTATCTGCACACCCTTTGTTAATGGCGTTAAAACCAATTTTTTCAGCTGCTTGTTTTAATTTCAGAAATGTTATTGGGTGTGGTTCAAATGCATAAACTATTGAATTAGGATTATGAGCCAAAACACTTTTTGCATAATTACCAACATTTGCTCCTATATCAATTATAATAGGCTTTTTTTCGCCTTGTAATAATGAACCAATTAGCTCGGGTTCCATCTTTTCTACAACATCGTAACGATTCTCAATCCCCAAGCCTTTTAGAGAGAGATAGTACATGAACTTATTAACCTTGTACATGGACTTTCTATTGAATATACGCTCTAATAAAAGAAGAATTCTATTCATGAATGACATTTCTAATTTTGGCCGAATATAGTCGGATTGTTTTTATTATATTAAAAGATTCAACCATAAGAAAAAAATGTGGCCTTGTCCGAGAAAAAAGTACCAAACATAAAAACCCTGAATAGAACTGAGCAATGAGTGTAGCGTATGCTGAACCTATCAAACCGATTTTTGGAATTAGTATTAAGTTTAACATAACATTCAATAATGCTCCAATAATTGTATTTATGGTTGTAAATTTTTGGAGGCCTTCAACAATAAAAGCTTGACTGTATGCAACTCCAAAAAAAACGAATATACTGTTACAAAAATGTATCCTTAACACAGCAGCTGTTTCAATGTAAGCACTACCATATAAAAGATTCACTAAAAAGTCGCTAATAATTACAATAACCAGAGTGACTGATATACAGATAAGTGTAAAAATTGAATAAAGCCTCTTCATTCTTACCATATATTCCACTTTGCTAATTTTTAACCCATTTATAATAGCAGGAAAAAGAGACCCTGCAATTATACTCGGTACAACATAAAAGGCTTCACTTAACTTAATTGCAGCTGCAAAATTCCCAACTGAAAATGTATTCAGCATTTTTTCAATCATTAGTTGGTCTACTCTCATATATATTACTATAAAAAAACCCGTAAATATTATCGGGAAGGATTCTTTTAATAGTTTTTTAGCCATGATCTTATCAAATTGCAAATAAATTCTGCCAATTTTGATTTTATAAATATAAATCTGAATAAAGGTAGCAATACAAAGTTCAATTACAATTAACCATACAAAGTATTCAACCGGAAAATGATAAACAATACCAATAACCTTTAATACTGCGCTCGATATTGTTGCTATTTGTTGAGAAACGACGGTATACTTTGAGATTAATTTCGATTGAAAATAATAATCAATAACCTGAAATGGATATGTCAAATAACTAAGACCAACCACAATAATAAAATATCTTTTTTCTAAGTTGGGTTCTATCCAAAAGGCACAGAAAATAAGGATAAAAAAGGTGAATAACGCAGCCGCAAGTTTTAAATAAAATGTTGTTCCAATTACAGTTGATGAATTGTTTTCATGATTAACCATTTCTTTAATTGCAATAGCGTTGAGCCCCAATAAAGCAATCGGGTTAAGTAATTGCATGTAAGTAGAAGCATAACTAATATTTCCAAACCCCTCGGGATTTAAATATCGTGTTAAAAAAACACCAACAGCCAGATTAATTATTTGTTTCAAAAAATTATCAGCAAACAACCACCCGGTGTTTGCAGCATATTTTTTGATATGTGGTGATTTTATGTTTTTAAAAAAAGGCAATTGCACGGTGCAAATTAACAATATACTTTAATTTCAGCTATGCAGAGCAGTATTTTTCGTGAATAGAAAGTATTATTGCCTGTAAATTTGTGAACTTAATGGATAAGCTGTTTGATATTCCAATATTAATGTTGGTTTTTAACCGACCTAATGAAACAAAAAAAGTATTTACTGCAGTACGGGCAATAAAGCCATCTAAACTATATGTAGCAGCGGATGGTGCAAGAGCTCATAAAATAAACGACCCTCAATTATGTGCAGAAACGAGAGCAATTTTCGATTCGATTGATTGGCCTTGTGAGGTAAAAACATTGTATAGGGAAAATAATTTAGGCTGTGGACCTGCCGTGAGCAGCGCAATAACTTGGTTTTTCGAACAGGAGGAAATGGGAATCATCTTAGAGGACGATTGTTTGCCACACCCTGATTTTTTCTCCTTTTGTGAAACCTTATTACACTACTATAAAAACGACGAGCAAGTAATGCAAATCTGTGGTTCTAACTTTCAACAAGGCATTAAACGTGGAGAGGCTTCTTATTATTTTTCAATGTTTAGTTATATATGGGGATGGGCTACGTGGAGAAGGGCTTGGGAGAAGTATGATTTTGAACTTAAAAATATAAAATCGTATAAAGAACTAAACCTAGAAAATTATACAAATCACAAAGGCTTAATAAAATATTGGCAAAACACATTCATGTTTAGCAAAAAAAGAGCATTTAATACTTGGGACTATCAATGGGGACTCACTATTCTAAAAAGTCATGGAGTTTGTATTGTACCAAATGCGAACCTAGTCTCGAATATTGGAAATACTCAAGACTCAACACATAGCAGTGAAAATGATACGTCTTGGACTGTTAATCAACAATTAAACAGCTTGCCTTTTATTACATTCAACTCTAAAATAGAAATTGATAAAAATGCAGACACATTCTTTTATGAAAAAGCTTTAAAGCCTAATAATTCTATTTTTAATAAACTTAAAAAGGGCCTTGATTATATTAAATATAGGCTTAGCTGGTAATCTCAATTACTATTTTTTTAATTGTTTCTTTATACCGCTCATGATTATGTTTTGTTTGTATTTCGTGTTTTAGCTGTTTCCTTTTTGATTCTAAAATACTGTTCGGGGTTTGAAGGTACTTTTTGACTTGCTCCTCAAGTGCTGATACAGAAACCTCTTTCGATATAAACCCAATGGAATCCAAATCTAATCCAACATTTCTAGTAGTAATAGGAATTATTCCAGAATTACCCATTAATGTAAGCAAGGCTCCAGCGCCACCTTCCGCAACCGACGGAAAAATTGCGGCTCCACAATTATTAATTAATTCCGCAAAGAAAGGAGAATGAATATTTACAAATCCGTGATCTATTATGTTTTTATTATTAAATTGTTGCTCATAAAACCGGTATAATTCATATTCATTTTGCTTTTCATAACCACATATATGTAATGTTAGATTTGGGATTTTCTCTGCTAGTTCAATAGCAATATCCAAACCTTTATGAACACAGCTTTTACTTCCGAACCATATAAGGTTGTTTTTTATTTGATCATAACTATTGTTATTAATGAGCCCCTTAACCTCTGATTGTGGATAAAACAAATCCAGTTCAAAAACCTTACATGAAACGCCATCATTTCTGTATGTATCAGCAACAAATTTATTTCCTAAGGAAATAATGGCATCAGAAAGGTACTTTTGTAATGGCCATGAATTGTCAACAGTTCTAATTAGTTCTGGGTCTTTTATGCCAGATTTCAGATAAAAATCCTTCAACCTACTTGTTGTACTTGAATTTGTAAAGTTAGAATTGCATCCCGTGCTGTATAGTATCCTGTGTCCAGAAAATAATTTATTTCGAAATGACTTTTCAAATGGAAATCCGAAACCATAAATTATATTGTAATTCGAATAATTGATCTTTACATCTTGATCATCAAAATCCACAACATCAACTGTGTATCCTAGTTCATCAAAAACCTTGGCTGCACTGTAGCATTCGAGTAGGCTTGTATGCTTTTCAGAAACACCCTGAATAAAAGCATTACTTAAGTAAGAAATAAGTACTTTTTGATTTAATTTCTTACCAAAAACATCTTTTAAAAATTTGGTTCTTCTAACTATTTTAAAAGACAGTTTTGCTTTACTAAACTTTGGAATTAAAGAAAACAGATTACTCACCAGTACTTACCTATCTTTAACAAACTTAATACAACAAACACACCTGCAATGAGCAGCCCCATCGGTTCCTTTTCCTTTACCGGTATGGGGATTGAATGAGAAAGAATCGTTACAATTTTCTTGGCTTTGAAAGCTCCATCCTTCTTTTGAGTAGATTATAAAATCGCTATTCCACTTTCCATAAACAGAAATTTGTTGTGTAATTCTGTCTGTCATTTCCTTGTCAAATTGTTGAAAAAATCCATGATGTTCAAATCTACCATAAGGAAAAGTAAGCATTAGCTGCCCACCAGGCTTTAAAACTCGAATCAACTCTTCTATCACTTTCAAAAATTCATAGCTTTTTATTTCCGGAGAGTCATTATTGGGGATTTGGTATCCATAAATTGAGTTATCCATATCAACATGTTCTAATGTTGATTGACATACAATCTCGTCAAAAAGTTCAGATTTAAAAGGCAGATCTCTTAAATCACCAAAAACATAAGACACTCTATTCTTAATGAAGTTATCTGACTCTGGGAAATATGTGTAAATCATCAGATTGCTTTCTTTCAACGCCTTATGTTCAACAATGGGTTGAAAATTAAATGTTGAGCCCGCGTCAAGTATAAATGCATTTTTAGTATTTCGTAAATTACTAAAAATCCAAGGATATTCAACAATTCTCTCATCAAAACCAATACCAAAGCCTTTTTTTATCTGCCTCTTTCTAAAAGCGTCAATTGTTTCAGAGCTATTTAAGGCACTAATGGTTTCATGCCAACGACTATCAGGATAACCATAACTCCATGGTATTCTGCCATTAATTTTATAAACGAACCTCCTTATTGGAGATATTTGTTTTTTTATTTTTTGTAAAAAATCCATTTAAGCAAATATAAATTTTTGTTGGTTGTATTTTTAAGCTAAGTTATTCGTTCATTAAAATCAAATTTTAAAAGTCTGAAAATAATCATTTAAATTATATTATTTAAAATAAAAAAAGTTACATTCGTAGTGTATAATATAATCATAAACAATATTATGTACAAAATAAAAATAGCAGCAATCCTTATTATAGCCTCGTTTTCAAGCAAAGCAAGTGTCCCATTTGGCTTACCAACCACAGGTCTACAAGCCTGGTATTCATTTAATGGAAATTCGCAAAACAACTTCAGTACCTCATTCCATGGCACTGTTAACGGTGCACTTCTGTCAACAGACAGGTTCGGAAGACCCAATAATGCATATTGGTTTGACGGAATTGATGATTTCATTGACTTAGGAAGTAGCATATTAAATGGGGCAACAACGGCTTCTGTTTCTTGTTGGATGAAAACAACACGCTTGACTACTGTTCAAAATATTTGGCAAAAAAGAAGACAATCTAATGGAGATGGCTTTTATGTTGCAACCTTTAATTTTAATTTGTATGGGGGGCTTAATCGAGAGCCATTGATTTTTGTGACGCAAAGTTTCACTCCGTTTACAACATTTAATGATACCAATTGGGTACATCTAGTTTTAACTAACGATAACGGTAATTTGTCTTTATACTTAAATGGTACACTTCTGAGCCAAAGGTTATTACAAACTGGCGCTATAGCCGGTTCACAGCCATTCTATATCGGGAGGGGTTTTGATGTTGCTCCGGATGCTTCTGGAAACAGGGCTTTTCAAGGATCAATTGACGATGTTGGCATTTGGAATAGGGCACTGACGGCACAAGAAATAACAACATTATATAATTTAGATAATAGAATAATTTATTACAGTAAAGGAATTGGAAATCTAAACCAGCTTTCAACATGGGGAACTAACATAGATGGTACAGGAACTTCTCCTCAAAGCTTTGACTCCACCTTTGTTACCTATAGAGTTCAAAACAATAGCAGCCCCACGGTTGGAGGTAATTGGCGCTTAGGAGCTAATAGTACAATTATTTTTGGCGATGGAACAAACTCCTTTAATCTTTTTATGAGCGGTGTTGACTCTGTTTTTGCGGATTCAATGCATCTAAATGATAATACAATATTAACAGTAGGTGGGCATCTTGCGACATCTAAACTTACGTCTCAACCCGGTACAACAGTCCAATATATTAGTTCATCACCACAAATTATTGCGGCAGGTATCTATGACAATATTGTTGTTTCTGGATCAACAAAAACTCTTCAAGCCAATACTACTATCCGAAACACCCTTGCTATGGTGGCCAATATAAATTGTAACTCCTTCAATCTCACTTTAGGCACAAGTGTAACCAACAGGGGTACACTTAATCGTTCATCTGGTACCATTATTGGTTCTTTCACTCGATGGTTTACAAACGCTACTAACACTGCTTCTGCCGGACTATTTCCTGTCGGTACAGCCACACGTTATGCTCCCTTCACTTTAGAATATACATCAGCTCCTTTAACAGGTGGTCGAGTTACGGTAGATTTTTCAAATTCAAATCCAGGTAATGTTGGGCTGCCAATTGTTGACTTTGGACTTGGGTTTGTATTTATAGATAAAACAGCTAATGAGGGTTTTTGGAGAGCTACAAATAGTACCATTATTGGCGGTTCATTTACTTTAACTTTATTATTAAACAATTTTGTAGGTGTTAACGACTTCTCTTTACTACGAATAATTAGAAGAAATAGTAGTGGTGCTTGGGGTTTACAGGGTAATCCTTTAGCTCCTACAGGTAGTAACGCAGCAGCCACTGTGGTTAGAACCGGACTTACAACTTTGGTGGGTGAATATACAGTGGGTGGTGACCAAAGTGTTAACCCTTTACCAGTTAAATGGGGTAGTTTAAATGTTAAAAAAGTAAATAAATCAGTATCGTCTTTACAGTGGTTTACCTTGCAGGAATTAAACGCCGATAAATTCGTAGTGGAAAGAAGTATTGATGGTAAAAGATGGGAAATAAGAGGGGAAATTTACGCGAAAGGAAACAGCTTGGTAAAAAACAGTTACTTATTCAATGATAATATTCAAGAAGACATTAGTGTTTATTTGTACCGAATAAAGCAATATGATTTGGATGGCAATTATGAATATAGCCAAACTGTAACGCTAGTTTTGAATCCTGAAGGTGATGTGATTTCGGAGATAAGTGTTTATCCAAACCCTGCAAGTCAAATCATTTATATAAACGGTCTTACATTTCCTGCCTTTATATATGATGTTAAAGGAAAACAAATACTAGAGTTAAAGCAAAACGGTAATACAGATATTAATGAATTACCAAATGGTGTATATTTTATCAAATCTGTCAACAAAACACTTCGTTTTATTAAACAATAATTGTTTGAAATTTTGTTAAATCAACTTTCCTTTTACAGAACTGAAATTAATACTTTCTTACAGATAATTTAATATAATGATAAGAGCTAACAAATGATTAATGCCTTTTAGTTTTATTATTTGATTAATTACAACTAATACTAAAACTTTATTACCTAATTCGAAATTTTACATTATTCGCCTTTTAAGTTCAATACGAATTGCTTTTATTTGAATAAAGTATAAATTTCATGTATAATATTTCGTTTTACAAAAAACCATTTGGCTTAATCTTATTGTTATTAAGTATGGTTTCGGCAAATGCACAAATAACCTCAAACTCTTTTGCCTCACGTGTAGATTTTGGAACAGGCAACCCATCTCTTCCGGTTGACGTTTATGTTGGGGATTTAGATGGCGACAACAAACCGGACTTGGTTTCTGCAAACCAAGCCCTTAACACAATAACAGCCTTTAGAAACCTAACCACTACCGGAGTTATAAATTCTTTTAGCTTTAACAATGCCGGGTCATTTGTAACCGCTGCGGGACCAACGAGTATTTATGGGGACGATATAGATGGAGATGGAAAGATCGACTTATTTGTTTCTAACTTCTCGGCAAATTCAATTTCTGTTTTTAGAAACACAAGTAGTTTAGGTAGTATTAATTTTGCAACAAGAATTGATTATGCCGTTGGTGTAAATTCAGGCCCTATCATAACAGCTGACTTAAACGGCGATGGGATTAAGGAGGTTATTAACAGTAATTTTGGCAATAATACCATTTCTATTCATAGAAATTTAAGTACTTCAGGAAGTGTTTTATTACAAACACCAAGAATAGATATTGCAGCGTCAGGAACTGCCAATCAAGCAAGAGAACTTATTGCTGATGATTTAGATGGGGATGGCAAGGTTGATTTGGCGGTAGTGTATTACAATGGTTTTGTTTCTTTATTTAGAAACACAAGCACATTAACAACTATTTCTTTTGCTAGCAGTGTAAATTTATTGGGGGTAAACTTAAATGCCGGTATAAGTTCAGGTGATATTGATAATGATGGTAAAAAAGATTTAGTTGTTTCTTCCTACAATTCAGGCTTACTATTGGTATATAAAAACAACAGTACTGTCGGAAGTCTTAGCTTTTCAGCTTTTACAAGTTTTAACACCGGTGCATCAAATAATCAACCTCATGGAAATGCTTTAATTGATATTGATAATGATGGGCGTTTAGACCTAGCTTTTACAAGAAGAAATGCAAGTTCTGTTTCTTTTTTCAGGAATTTTGGAACAACCGGCACTATTAACTCAAATACATTTGCTAATCGTATTGATTATCCAACAAGTACAGATCCTATAATGGTTAGGTTTGTTGATGTAGACGGAGATAATAAACCTGACATGATTACTAACAACTCAGGGGGGAATCAGCTATCGGTTTTTAAAAATCAATCTACAGCATCAACAGGATTAATTGCATGGTATCCATTTAATGGAAACGCTGGCGATAGCAGTGGATTCGGAAACCACGGCACAGTTGTAGGAGCTACGTTAACATCAGATAGAAATGGAAATCCTAATTTAGCATATAATTTTAACGGCAGTGGACATGTAATCAATATTCCAACTAGTTCATCTTTAAGGCCTCAAAATAGAATAACAATCGCAACTTGGATTCGCCCTGAAGCTAAATTGACAGCAGGATGGAACATTTTACTCACCTATAGGAATAGCAACTCAGCAACACCATTCAATAGTTACGCAATCGCAACTTTCTCGGGGGCACCATATATCAACAGATGGGCGTTTATGCTTTCCTCATCTCTAAATAATTTAGACAATGAGGTTACAACCAAAAACTCAAAAATGGATAATATCTGGCATCACATGGCGACAGTATATGATGGACAAAAAATGATGATCTATATAAATGGTGTTTTAGATTCTGCGGTTAACATTAATTTAGGTAACATTGTTTACAACAACATTTCATTTAGTATTGGCAATTACACACCTGTTGCAAATACTAACTATACTGGCTCTATTGACGATTTACGTATTTACGATAGAGCATTATCTGCCAATGAAATCAGAGCCTTAGCGGGTTTAGACACCTCAATAGTGTATTACAGCAAAAGCTCAGGCAACTTGAACCAACTTTCAACTTGGGGCACTAATACAGATGGCAGCGGTACTTCTCCATTAAGCTTTGACTCAACACGTGTTACTTATCGAGTGCAAAACAATGCCAGTCCAACTATTGGTGGAACTTGGCGACTTGGATCAAATAGCACTGTAGTTCTTGGTGATGGTACAAACTCTTTTAACTTATTTATGAGCAGCATGGATTCTTTATTTGCAGACTCTATTCACTTAAACAACACCATCACAGTTACTGTGGGAGGTCATTTAGCTACAACAAAACTTACAGCTCAGCCTGGAACTACCGTACAGTATATTAGTGCTTCGTCGCAAATTCTTGCCGCGGGCACTTACGAGAATTTAGTTGTATCAGGTAGCACTAAGCAATTAAGTGCAAATACTATTGTGAGTAACAACCTTGCAATGGTTGCAAGTATCAATTGCGCGACTTTTAACTTAACGCTTGGTACCAGCAGCACAAATAGAGGTACACTTAATCGATCAGCAGGAACCATTATTGGTGCATTCAGCAGATGGTTTAACAATACAACAAACACTTCAACAACAGGATTATTCCCGGTAGGAACTGCAACACGTTATGCACCCGTAACCGTTGAGTTTACAACTGCTCCAACAGCCGGAGGAAGAGTGACGGTAGATTTTGTAAATACTAACCCGGGAAATATTGGTCTACCATTAGTTGACTTTGGATTTGGTTTTGTATTTATAGATAAGGCAGCTAATGATGGCTTTTGGAGAATTACAAACAGTACTATAACCGGAGGAACATTCTCATTGTCGTTAGTAGCAAACAATTTTGCGGGTGTAACAGATTTTACATTATTACGAACCATAAGGAGAAATTCTGGCGGTGCTTGGAGTTTACAAGGAAATCCGATAACTCCTACCGGCTCTAACGTTGCAGCTACAGTAGTGAGAACATCGCTTACCAGTATTAATGGTGAATACACTGTTGGTGGGGACCAAAGCATAAATCCTTTGCCGGTGAAGTGGGGACCAATTTTTGTAAGAAAATCAGCTTCTGATGTGATTGATGTTTCTTGGGTTACCTTACAAGAAATTAATGCTGATAAATTTATCGTTCAAAGAAGTTCAGATGGTAAAACATGGGAAAATAGAGGCGAAATAAAAGCTGTAGGAAACAGTTTGGTTAAAAATAACTATCGCTTCAATGATGCTATTAACACAAACGACCCTGTTTATTTTTACAGAATAAAACAATTTGAGGTAAGTGGTGATTACGACTATAGTAAGGTTGTGTCAATACAACTAAATGGAGAATTAAACACCGAACAAGAATTCACTATCTATCCAAATCCTGCTAACCAATCTGTTTTTGTAACAGGATTAACAGGCGTTGCCATTATTTTTGATATCACCGGTAAACAAATTATGGAAATTAACCATAATGGCTATGCTGATATTAGTAACCTTCGTCCGGGAATTTATTTTATTAGAAGTAACGAAAAGTCAATTCGTTTAGTGAAACAATAAATCATAAACATTTGCTAACCGTTGATGATTATTTTGAACAATTATTGCCCTGGCAAAAAAACATTGCATTAAAAGTCAGGGCAATAATCCTATCATCATCTCCGGCCATACACGAAAGCATGAAGTATAAGGTGCCTTTTTATACGTATAAAGGTTTCCTATTTTATCTTGGATTATATAAAAACAAACAGTTGATTTTGGCCTTTTGTAATGGTTATTTATTAAGTGATGAGCAAAAATGTTTGGTTGCGCATAAAGGTCAAAAACAAATCAGGCACTGGGAGTTTTTTGCTTCTCAAAGTGTAGACTGGGATTTACTTAAAATGTATATAAATGAAGCTATATTGCTAAATGATATTATATCATCAAAATAATTTGCTAGTTAAACGGGCGTTTGAAAATGATGCCGTTTTAGTTTCAGAAATTGCCTCTTCAACATTTTATGAAACGTTTATAAAGTACAACACAGAGGAAGACCTTCACCTTTATATACAGAAGGCCTATTCGGTTTCCTTGTTGTTGGAACAACTTAAATTGATAGACGACTTTCTATTCTTGTTGGTTTTTATTGATGAGCAATGCATTGGATTTGCTAAAGTTTGCCTTAAATCAAGACATCCTTTGCTAAAAGGAAATGTAATGGAACTTGAAAAGATTTATTTCAAGCAAGGGTTTCATGGTAAAGGTTATGCTGAAATCTTATTAAATATTTGCCTTGATATAATCACTAAAGAAAATTGCGAAAACCTATTCTTAGGTGTTTGGCAAGAAAACCACAAGGCTGTTAAGTTCTATCAAAAACATGGGTTTACAACCATTGATACAAGAACTTTTCAACTTGGAAGTCGTGTGTGCCATGATTACATCAAGAATAAAACACTATAATTCTCCATTTAGCATCATGATTTGAATTTTTAAAATGGCAACAACACTTAAGCTATCCGTTATTTCTCCGTTCAATACCATTTTATATGCATCATTAAATGGTAACTTTCGCTGATGTAATGTTTCGTTTTTATCTGGACACGCAGTTGTGAAATGTAGTTGTCGTGCAAGAAAAATATAAGCTCGCTCATCCGTTGCTGAATTACTTAATTGAAGCTCCTGAATTAGCCGCCAATCCATAGCCTCAATTCCAGCTTCTTCTAACAATTCTCGTTTTGCCGATTCTAAAGGTAAAACATTTAACTTGCCTCCGCCTTCCGGTATTTCCCAAGTATATTGATTAACCGGAAAACGAAACTGCCCCACAAGCCAGGTGTTGTAATGCTCATCAAGTACAATAATCCCTATTGCAAGGTTTTTAAAATGAACTGTTCCATAAACACCCTTACCACCTTGTTGGTGCACAACATCGTGATGTGTAACCATTATCCAATCATTTTGGTATACTATTTGTTTTTGTTCGATTGCCCAAGGATTTTCTTTTGTTGATAGCATTTTGTTTTTCTTTACTTTTGCTTAAATTATTACTATTATGATACAATATTTAAAAATACTTTTCCTAATATCATTTAGTTCAATAGTATTATACTCATGCTCCGGCAGTAATAATGATAATACAGCCACAACAACACCTGAGCCCATAATTACAAATGACTCTTCCCAATTTAATGGTAGATTGAGGGTTGAATTACGAAACCAAAATAATAATCTTGAAGCAAATGGTATCGTTTACCTTTATCCAACCTTTGATGATTTAAAGAGAAATCTACCATTGAACTTTCAGTTTACAAATCAAAGTGGCGTTGTCGACTTTGGTTTTCTTCTGCAAGGAAACTATTATATCCTTGGAAGAAACTCCGGGAATCCGTTATTAGCAGATACGGCTATAGTTCAAGTATTGAGCAGAAGGGAAACATATAGAACATTGCGTCTTAGTTTTCAGTAGTTATTTAGTTTCAACACCATACTTTTTACTGTATTGTTCATATAGTTCTGTTTGAGTATTCCATACTTTTATTTGGTTGCCCTCAATAAATATATGGGTAACAATACTGGTTTTCATATCCAATATATCACCTTCACTAATAACAATATTAGCCTGTTTTCCTGCTGTTATTGTTCCTAAAACGTTATCACATCCGGTAATCTTCGCTGCATTATCAGTAATTAAAGCAAGCGCCTGTTCCTTGGTTAGTCCGTAAGCTGCGCATGTTCCCGCTTGAAACATTATGTTTCTACTTTCCCAACTACCGCTTAATCCCAAGGCAACTAATATCCCTTTGTTTACAAGAATTGCTGCTGTTTTATATGGTTGATCAATATCTTGATGATGAACAGCAGGCAAGCGATGTACAACATTTAAAATTACAGGTATACCTGACTGCTTTATTTCATCAACAACTAGGTAACAGAAGTCGGAAGTAACAAAAACCGGATATGGAATTTGGTTTTTTTTACAGAAGGAAATTACTTCTAATATTCCCTCAGGTGTAGAAACATGAAAGTATATGCGTTTCTTACCGAACAAGGCTTCTTGCATAGAGGCTAACCTTAGATTCACTTCTTTATTTGTTAACTTACCATACTGTTTTGCATCTTCGAAAAATTGCTGAAGTTTATTTTTTTGATTAACTAATCGCTGAGCCGATTCGCCGGATAATTGATAATATCCATTAGCCTCAGGCCAGTTCACATGTATTCCATCTTCGTTTATAATTGCAGCATCTTCCCAATTGTCGGCTTTAGTTTTAACCACACAGGATGTTCCTGAAATCAATCCTCCTGAAGGCACAACCTGCATGTGTAAAATGCCATTAAATTGAGCTGTTGGGATTATCTTAGAATCGGTATTATAGGCAATTAATGCTCGAACATTAGGATTAACATCTCCGGTTTCCAAATAATCTCTTGTAGCACGAACAGCATCTATTTCATTTAACCCTAAATAAGTATTTAATAAAAACAGCCCGGGATAAATGTGCTTTCCTTTTGCATCTATTATAGTTGCATTCTTGTAAGAGTTTCGCATAACCGAATCCACAAAAACAATTTTGCCACTATCAAAACCAATCAATCCGTTTTTAATAACTAATCCATTACCTACATGTATTGTAGCATTAGTTATTACAACAGGTGTGCTTTGTGCAAAAACAAACTGTATATTAAAGAAAAGCAATAAGGCGATAGAACTAATTTTTTTAATCATTGCAATGGTAATTTGGGTCTAAAACAGAAATAAAGGGAACCGGTTCTCCTTCTTGATTTTGTTCTTTAATTAATTTATTAATAATTCGTTGACGTGTTTCGTTTGTTTGTAATCTTAGTAAAAGGTCATCTTGCTCACTATAATAACAAATGCCATTCACAAAGGTGAATAACACCTTTGAATAAATGCTTAATGGGTTATCCGACCATAGCACAAGGTCAGCATCTTTACCCGGTTTAATACTTCCGGTTATATGATCCAACTTGAGCATTTTTGCAGGATTTAAAGTAACTGTTTTCCAAGCTTCAATTTCTGATAAACCACCGTATTTAATGGTTTTTGCTGCCTCCTGATTTAAACGACGACCCATTTCAGCATCGTCGCTATTTATCGCAACCAATACACCCATCCTGTTTAGTATGGCAGCATTATAAGGTATGGCATCTATTACTTCAAATTTATACGCCCACCAATCAGCAAAAGTACTTGCATGCACACCATGTCGTTTCATTTTATCAGCAACCTTATACCCTTCTAATATATGAGTGAAGGTGTTTATCCTAAACTTAAATGAGTCAGCAACATGCATCAACATGTTAATTTCGCTTTGCACATAGCTGTGACAAGTAATTAATCGCTTACCATTTAATACTTCAATCAATGCTTCTAGTTCAAGGTCTCTTCTTTCGTTAGGGTTTAATTTTAATCTGTTTTCATAAGCTCTTGCACGAATAAATGCATCGAAAAAAACTTGTTCAACACCCATTCTAGTTTGAGGATATCTAATGGTTGATGCGTCGCCCCAGTTAGATTGCTTTACGTTTTCACCTAAAGCAAATTTGATAAATCCAAAAGGCTGGTTTGTTTTTAATTGTTCAGGTGCTAAACCCCATCTTAACTTAATTACCGCACTTTGTCCGCCAATAGGGTTAGCACTGCCATGCAACAGTTGTGCCCCTATTACTCCTCCGGCTAGTTGACGATAAATATTAATATCATCAGCATTAATTGCATCACCAATTCGTACTTCACTTGTAACGGTTTGTGTTCCTTCATTAACTCCATTTGTAATGGCAATATGTGAATGTTCATCAATAATACCACTGGTTAAATGTTTGTTACTTGCATCAATTATTAATGCGCCGGCAACACTCAAGTTTTTTCCAATTGCAACAATTTTACCTTTATCTATTAAAACGTCAGTTTGCTCTAAAATACCCTCATCTTCGTTAGTCCAAACTGTAGCATTTTTAAAAACAACTGTTGAAGCTTTTTTTATTTGTGGAGATCCATAATCATTAAATGGAAACCAAATTAATGAATCGTGTAGTAAAATAGTTGCCAAGCCTTCTTTTTTCTCAGATTTAGAAAGTGTTGGAAGTGCCGCATACTTTACCTTCTCCTCATTCAAATAAAGATCAAACTCAACAATACGATACGGGAAAACTGTACTATCAATTTTCGTAATGTAACCATTGTAGTGTGTTAACAGGCTATCTGCAAATGTTATCTTGCACCAAAGTTCTTCAGTGTTTAACTTCATATTTACAGAGTCTTGGTTGAAAAATGCCTTATTATGTTTGGCATCAATTGAAGAAAGTTTTTTTAATGAAGACGTAAATGTTTGTTCATAAAAACTTAAAACTTCAGGTTGATTAATTACATACTCCTTGCCCTGCACAACTTGTTGAAGAATTACTGTTTTTGAATCAAAGAGGTTACCGTTGCAAACAATAAAATTAGCAAAACTTCCAGGTTGTAATTTACCTGCTCTTTTTTCACCTATCATTTCAGCCGGTACAATTGTTAAGGCCTTTAAGACTTCATTTTCGGGTATTCCGTATTTTACTGCCTTTCTAAGGTTTGATAAAAAAGCGTTTGCTTGCTGATGTCCGGAGGAAGTAATGGTGAATTTAACTTTGTTTTTCCATAACCAATATAAGTTGGCGGGAGCCATTTCCCAATGTTTTAAATCGGCTGTTGATATTAGCTGAGCATCATATGGTGATGTTATTTTATATGGTTTAGGAAAGTTAATCGGCACTATTAAAGGGTAACCGTTTTCTTTGATCTCTGCCCACCTTTGGTAATCGTCTCCATTGCTTTTTATCCAAACATTCAAACCGAATTCTTTTGCTAATTTACCGGCCCTTAATACATTAAACTTATTGCCGGCGTCAAAAATTGTAGGTAACGCTATTAATTTATTAAATGCTTCAAGCGAGTGGTTTTTTTCTTGATTTTGTTTACCATACCATATTGCGTCATAATATGTTTGTCGGATTAATGCGATAGTACCCATTAAGGATGATGGATAAGGTTGACGAGAAGTTCCTTTATTAAAACTAAAAGATGAACTCACATTCGACTTTATAATTACCTTGTGTGGTACATCATTTGACGTTAAAACCAACGCTGTTGTTCCCCTGCATATACCATCATGTAATCCTGTTAATACCATTCCAAAACCCATTGCACGATAGAGTGTTGCTTTTTGTTCGTCAACGGCAAATAATCCTGATGCATCAACCTCAGGTTTTAACGCTTCATTCCATGCATAAGCACCGGGTTTTGTTGAGTTAAACTGCTCTTGCGGCTGAGGTTGTTTAGTGGGAGCAGGAAGCGAAACCCCATAATTGCTATATAAATCAATAAATGATGGGTAAACAGTCCTGCCCATCAAATTAACTTCTTTTGCATCTTTTGGTACAGCCCCTTTTTCAATTACCGAAACTACTATGCCGTCTTTTATCAATAATGTGGCATCATTAATTATCTTGTCGTGTTGAACATAAACAGTAGCATGAGTATATGCAACATAATTGGTTCTTACATCGTATGGTCCGTTTACAGTAAATGTTGTTTGACTATAGGTATTTAGTAAACATAGTGTAGTTAACACACATACTAAAAGGAAAATTTTTTTCATATCAGGCGTGAATTTAGCCATTTAAATATGAATATAAAATCTATCTGCATCAGTGCATAAACAAAAAAGGCCGCACAGCATGTGCAGCCTTTTATGATAAATTATATTGTTTTTATCTCAATAATGTTATTGACCCTGAATAGGTGTATTTTTTACCGTTAAAACTTGTTGCGTTTACTTGATAAATATAAACATCTTGCGGGCATACATCTCCTATATTATTAACGGTTCCGTTCCAACCTATATCAGAAGTGTTTGAGCTGAATACTTGCTGTCCCCAACGGTTAAATACAAATATCTCTATCGTGGCAAATCCTGCTGCATACACTATAAACTTATCATTACAATTCGCTACCATCGGATCGGCACAAGGTGCTGTGTTTAATCCCGGTACCGGTCGGAATGCCGATGGAATAAAAACCGTAATGTCTGGATCTATTTGTAAGCATCTTATCGCCGTATCAACACAGCCTTTGTCTGAGGTTACCGTTAACAATACCGGTATACATGTTGATATCGAATCGCCAAACTGTACATTCTGTGGACTCTCTCCCGTTACCAATCGGTCTGGTTTATTTGTTCCACCTACCGTTGGATCT
>JALONK010000061.1 GCA_025454975.1 Bacteroidia bacterium | reverse complement strand
CCTCAGGCTGATAGTCGTCAGGCGCACCGGTTACTATTTTAAAAAGTTCTTTATCACTTTTATTAAACATTACTTGCTCAAATCTATTTCCCATCATTGTAAATATTATTTTATTAAATCATAAGAATTGTTTAAGTAGGCACATCATTTAAATTTCTTATTAAAGCAAAATAAATGTAGTATCATAATAACAATTAAAGAAAAATAGTACAAGAAAACCGAATTGCTTACTTAATAATTGCTTATTTTTTATGTGCCGGTAGGTTTATTAATGATTTACACTTAAGTTAAAAATTATTTAAAATAGCAAGGCACCCAAATAAGGCAATTTATTTTAAACATTATTTGATAACCACTACTTTTGTTCGCAAGTATTATTTTTCAATTGATGCGTTTAACATTTCGTTTATTTGGTATATTCATTAGTATATCCTGGCTTGCTTTAACCTTCGCTTGTACGCCTAAACAACCTAAACAAGCCGAAGCTATAACACAGCAAACCAATCCGGTAGTGTATTTTGAAATTCCGGTAACCAATATGAATAGGGCAATCACCTTTTACCAAAACGTATTTCAGTTTACGTTTACCAGGGATAGTATTGATGGCAACGACATGGCTTTATTTCCCTTTGTACAAACACAACAAGGCATAAGTGGCGCATTGGCAAAAGGCGAAATTTACAAGCCTACCATTAACGGTGTACTTATTTATTTCCGCACCACCAATATTGATTCAACCTTGGCTTTAGCCATACAAAACCGGGCCACCATTTTATATCCCAAAACAGATAATGGAATTGGGTGGGTAGCTGAGTTTAAAGATAGCGAAGGCAATAGAATTGCGCTGTTTCAAGATAAATGACTAATCTAACCGTCATTGGTTTTATCAATTCTAAGGGATGTATCCTTGATTAAAATTAAAACCGGATTCTCATCTTAATCTACATAAAAGTAATAGTACATAAAGATGAGAATCCGGTGTTAATTGTTCATTGATTATACAAACGTCTACATTATAAGGTTAATAGATAAGCAGCATTTTTTAAAGCAGCCTTTCCAAATTTCTTCCCTGTGTCTTTTCCAGATAAGGTAAATTTTCCTTTTTTAACCAGGTTTGCAAATCCTATTTCAGCTGAAACCCCTGCCGTTTTTAAAACGATAATGGAGCTAATCACAAATTCATCGGGATCGCCGCCTAATAGCTTAACTATCGGGGTTGCTTTCTTCAGCATATCCTTATCAACAGAATTGAGCAAACCATTGACAGCGCCACCGGCATAAATTCCAATATGGTACGAAATTGGTTTTTTAAAGAACTTGTCTTCATCATCATAAGCAAAAGCATTAGCTATTGCGGTATTACCATATTTGTACATATTTTTAAATGCACTTTTCAAAAATTTTCCTTTCGAAGAGGTTTTACTTAAACTGGTATATGATTTTACTCCGGCTATACCACTTAGTCCACCACCTACATACAATTGTGCTGCATCATATGGGGTTTCAATATCACCAGAAAATCCATTTACAGCTAATGTTAGTCCACCTGAAATATTAAAAGCAGCAATAGCTCCGTGTTCAACCCCGGCACCAACATATGCTCCAATAAATCCGGCAGCAAAATTACCAAAGGCTTCCCATCCCCAACCTTGCTCATCAAATTCGGTATTACTCATCATATTAATCGATCCTGCCATTGTACTTGAAAATGCTTTTGATTTAGCAATCATAGCTAATTTAGTAACTTTAGCAGAAATAGCTTTTTTCGCAGCAATCTTAACAGTTATTTTGGCTATCAATTTAACTGCCAAAATAATCCCAATGGTAATTGGTTCATTTCCATCCGGGTCAGTATATTTTAGTGGATTATTAAAGCAATAACTATATCTATTATAGGCTTGGGTATTATCAGACTCAACTACTAGTGCATCCGGACTTATTACTCGTCGCATAACAGGGTCGTACAAACGAGCGTTCATGTTTATCAAACTAAATTCATTCAAATGTTCATGAAAGGTATAACCTCTTAAGGTTAGAGGAGTAGAACTAAATGGATTTAAGCTGTAACTCAAATTATTTGGATCACGGGGGCGGCCCCATGCATCGTAATTTCTTCTTTCTACTATCTGGCCTTGTGAATTAGAAATAGCTAAAATACTTTTTTGATAGTCAGTATGTAAATAATATAATTCCTCCCCATTCTGGTCTTTTCTATGCATAGCAAATGGCATACCATCTGCAAATAAATAAGTTATTTCTGCATCCTGCGTAAATTCCATATTTGCTGATTGCAAATAGAATATTTGAGAGGTAACATTACCATTATCTGTTAATTTACTTTCAATCCTTTGTTCACCAAAACCATAATTCAAATCATATTCAAGATGATCTTGAATAATTTTAGATAACCTATTAATTTCATTGAAGGTATAAATATGATTATCGAAGCTTGCATTTGGTACCCTTGCTAAACTTAAATCATCAGGAACCCTATGTGTAATTGCTGCATTTCGTTTAGTATTTGAATAAGCAAGTTTTTGTAAATCTCCATTATTTATATCAGTGATGTTTCCATTGGCTTGATATAAATTTCCGGTCGACTCAATTAATACATTAGATAAATTTGAACGACTGACTGTAGTTAAACGATTCAAATTATCATAATCGAATGTTTCAATTTGTTGTGCAATTAAATCGCGTCTGCTTAAAAGATTCGAAGTATTAAGAGCGAAGTTGTATTGCATATCTATTGCTTTAATATTTCCTTGCTCACTTCTTATACCTGTCAGTAAATCATGTTGGTTGTAGTAAAAATTTGTTACAAAGTTGTTACCATAACTTATCTGACTAATAGAGCCTTGTTGACTTACACTATTTTTTTGCCACAATTGATTGTTACTCACATCAGTGATATATTCGAGGTTGTTGAAGTTATCGTAATGATATTTAACGATAATGTTCGGATATGCGATTTCCTCCAACCTATCATTTCCATCATACTTATAATTGGTTATTATTGATTGGTTCCCTTGGGCAGCTATCATTTCTGTAGTTCTACTTATTAAACCGGCAGGATTGTATTCAATATTCAGTTCATGCTCAGTATTACCATTTTTAAGACAATAGCCTTTGACAAGTTTATTATTATTTGGGTTGCCATTACTATTATTATAAGTGTAAATAAACTCATAAGTAGCGTTATGCTTACGAACTAAACGTCCTAGAGCATCGTAATCGAATTTAAACTCATTACCTAGCGGATCTAATTGAGCTAATAATTCACCAAATGCATTATAATCATATTGATATAAACCAGCATTTGGGTCATTCATGCTTATCTTATTCATCTGGTCGTTGTAGGTAAATTGTGTAATTACACCATTATTTGAAATAGATATCGGTTTGTTTGCTGCATTATACCTGTAACTAATTGTTCCTCCATTATCTTGAATCAATTCTGGAGTACCTGTTGCGTCAATTACAGTACGTTTGGTTTCACCATTCCCATAAGTTTCAATTGTTTCAGTTTGATTATAACTGTAGGCAACTACATTTACTGAATTGTTATAATTGACGCGCATCTTACGTCCAAATCTATCGTAAAAATAAAAATGATATAATAAGTTACTTGGGGTAATAGCATCAAATAAGTTACTTTCTGATGTTAAAAATCCTCTTGTGTCATAATTCCAAATCTTACCATGTTTAACACCTTTAAAGCCTGTATTATGCTCCCTGATTTTTCTTCCCTTTGCGTCATAATAAATCTCATTCATTTCATTCAAACTAGTGGTAATGGTTTTTTTAGTGTGTACATTAGGATAATCGTTATTATATCTAAGAATTTGTGTTGTGGTTATATCATCAGGAGTAGTTCGAGATACTTCGTTACCCCAAGCATCATAATTAATTGTAGTAACCGACCCGTCATTTTCTTTGTTATAAATTAAATTTCCATAAATAGGCTCGTATTGAAATTCAGTTATATGTCCGAATGGATTGGTTTGTTCCCTCATAAATCTTCCGGCGGTATATTTATAAGAATAAATTCTTAATAATCCAGGAGCTGTATTATTGGCACTATCTAAACCTGTGGATATTATATTACCATACCTATCATAAGATATTACCTCCTTGAAATAATATTGAAGATTGTGTTTAATATGTTCTCTCGACTTCAATAAACCCCTCGGCGTATATTCCATTTCTTGTTGACTAACAAAATTGCGATTAGTATTATATCGGCGCATAGTTAGTCTTGTTATGGTGTTTGAGGAAGGAATCCATGAACCGTGTTGAGCATAAAGGTTGTCATTAGACTGCAAATATTCATCATCTGCGTTTGCCGTATTTTTTGAAAATACTGAGGCTGTATGAATTAAATTCCCATAAATATCATACTCGTAACAGGTAATGCGCTTAAGTCCGCGTAACAAATCAATTTCAGTTGACAGACTTAAGCAGCTAAAGCTAACATCATCATTGTTAGCTACTGTTTGAATTTGGCTATATTCATAAGTTGTTTTTGAAATTGGATCAACACCTGTGGTGTATGGATTTAAAAAGTTCGTACAGTGATTAAAAACTTCAACCGTTGTTAAATCCAATTGATGAGGTAATTCAGCATTTTGTGTGTGCCTGCTAATAGTTGTTTTATTGATGTTTTGAATATCTTCATTAATAACTGCGCTTTCCATAAAACCCATTATTCCTCTTCCATGCAAATGATGTAATAAGTTCTTATAGGTGTATATAAGCTTTTCGTCTCTGTGTCCTGTTGTATGTGTTCTGAATGTGGTAACCAACCGTAATGGAATTCTGACATGTTTTGCCATGCTAATGGTGTTAAGATCACTTTTAACCCATCTGTAATGTTGACTTTGTGGAAGCCAATTATATTCAAAAGTAAAGCTGTTTACTGCACTTACTTGAACTCGAGTAATCTTGTAATTCTTTTTAAGAATTCTTTGTAATGCTGCACTTCTGTTTATTTGAATTGAACCTGAATGCGATTCAAATAACAAAATATCACTTTTACCATCGCCATCAAAATCGGAAACTATATTATGTATATCATAGTACCACCTTCCAATTTGGGTTCTAGGATTTTGACCTAGATGAACCTTTTCAAATCCAATCCCCTTTGAATAATAAACATGAACTTCATTACCGGAGTGACCATTATAATTTAAATGATTATGCCTTTCAACAATATCATCTCGACCATCTCCGTTAAAATCTCCGACCTCAAAATTAAAACCATACATTCCTCCTGATGTACAATAATCATGATTGAAGTTATGTGAAAACCACAATTGAGTAGCATTAAACTCTACAAAATTTAAACCATTGGAATAGGCAATATGCCAAGCATTATTTATGTAATATAATAAATCTGTTTTTCCATCTCCATTAAAATCTCCGGTAGTTAAATGCTTATGATAGTGATAAGTAGGAAATCCTTGAGAATGTGTTCCATAAATATGTTTGAAGCCTCCCATGTTGTTATCAAACTCGAATACTTCCGACTGATTATTATGCATTACATTAAATAAATCAAGTTTTCCATTCCCATTAAAATCAATTAAGAAGAAATTCATTTCAGGGATATCATGCGTTACTATATATTTTGATGCCTCTGTAGCATTGTTCCTTCTTGTGCTCAACCGAATGTGAAAAACATTATTGGCACCAGCCCTAACAGAGGTTTCTTGAATATGACCACCACAATTATCAATTACTATTCTTTCACCTTTTAGTTGACGAAGAATTAAGTCAGGTAAACCATCTCCATCAATGTCCCCCATATATGGTATAACATACAAATAAGAATATAGCTGATGTTCACTGCTTAAATGAAAATTATGATGATGGGTAAAAGTTCTAGCACCAAAATAATCGTAAGCAAAAGAGAAGTTGTAAGAACCGGCATCTGTAGGTTCACTAATAAGAACGTGGTATCTGTAAGTAACGTAATCAATATAATTCTTGCGATAACCCGCACATAAAAGCCCTCCATTATTGTATTCATAGCGCTTTGAAAAGACATCTAAATATTGAAGTAAGATATCATCATCTCCATCTGCATCTACATCAGCCACTACAACACCGCTTATTAAGCCTGTAGGAAGGGTAGGGGTAGCCATTCTAAATGTAAAAAAACCAGGACTACTTAAGTTATTTCTATGTTTATATTTTAATATCACGCAAAAATTATTGTGACTTAAAAATTGTGCGTTTGCCGGATTTAACTCTCCATTGATTTGAAGTAATTCTTTCGCTCCATCTCCATCAAAGTCACCGGTTGCTCTATAGTGCTTTAATTGATTATTAATTAAACCTCTTTCAATAACCTCTTCACCATCCTCATTCCATGTGATATTAACCGGAGGCAATTCTTCATTAGCCCTGTTTACCTCTCTTATTTGGGTTAATTTTGCATGAGTTGGCGTATGCGCGTATTCGAAGAAATAGCGTCTAGCAATTACATTATCTGCGAAAGATGTTATTGATTTTACAACCTTGGTTTTTCTGGTTTCAAAACCGGCTATGAAAACACCATCATTATAATTTGTATTTTCATATTCAAACACTACTTTATTAAATGGATTTTCTTTTGGTAATCCACATGTAACAGTACTATTAATTGAACAATCAAATCCTGAATATTGAATTTCACTAAGTACAACTTCACCGGGATAGCTAGTGTAAATGTATCTTATATAATTTCCCATAGCATCAAAGCTTAAATCCAAGTACCATGAAAGAACATTTCCGCTATTAATTGGCTCTAATGTGCTTGATGTAGTGATACCAAAAAATAACTTTCCACCATTTTTTAAATCAACTACAAAATGGGTTCCAGTAAAAGTCACCTTTAAAAACTTGTCGTTTTCCGTTCTGTAAACGCTATTAGGCGCAAAATAACTTCCTTGTACAAGTATTAGTCGCTCACCATCTAAGGTTAACTTATCACTAGAGTTTAAACCAATCGCTTCTTGCTGTTCACCGTCTAAATGAAAATTACGGCCGCTTCTGCTTATTACACTAACACCGGTTAAGGAATATCCATAACCGAATGTGCCATTTCCGGCTGAACTACTATAATTAACCGATAATTGAGGGGTAGCCCCTTGTCGGCCGGGAGAGCAAAAAATCGGCATGCTCATTTGTGCCTGGCCCATTGCACCTACAGATGGTTCAACTTCTATTTCTCCAACTGAAAACTGTTGGGAATTTCCATCCCTGTTCAGGAATAAAAAAATAAAAAGAGTAAAAATAAGTTTTTTCATAAGGTTATATTTTATTTATACGATATACATGCTTTTGATTATTGACAATTAAGTAGACGAAATATACACCCGATGAATATGATGTAAGGTCAATTATGGTGCTACTATTAAACTTTTCATTCACAATAATTTCTTTTCCATAAGCATCAGATAGAATAAGTTTAGCCTCGTTGGTTTCATTAAAACCTTGAATGCTTAACTTCACTAGATCGGCTGTTGGGTTAGGAAAAATACTTACCACTGCATTTTTATTTAAAAGGGCAGTGTTTTGCTTTTGGGTATTAGATGAATCTAATGTAACGACATCCTTCGTTGTAGTAGTATCCTGGTTGCTTTTTTTATTGAAACTTAAAATTGTATGTCGAGCAATTCGGTTTCCGGCAGCATCATACTCATAATTAATTTGTTTATATAATTGCTGGCTATAACCATTGTAATAGAAGCAAACACTTGCTAAAATTGTTAAAAAAGTTTTCATAGTGATATACAAATTAGTTTTTAGTAGCATCGGTAGGGCCGGCTACATTTGCATGAATAATGATATTAACTTTTGCTACTGGTTTTAATGTAACGCTGTCGAATAAATAAGCTTTAAATTGTTTTTGGTGAGGGCCAATAATTGATGCAGTGTATTTTATTTTAACAAAGCCTGTGGCTCCCGGAGCTATTGGTGTTTTATGCCAATCCGTTTGAATGCAAAGGCATGGGTTAGAAAATCCTCTAATAAAAACATCTCGAATTCCTATGTTCGGAAGATAAATAAGGGCCTCATATTTCTCTCCCAAAACTAATTCAGTCATTCCCGTTAAATCATTAAAGTTTATAGAAACGGTTTCCCATACCTGAAAAGCTTCTTTTCCGTACCGATCTTCCATCTCTACATACTCTACTTGATTACCTTTAAGTTCGTCGTTGTACTCAATTTCCTCCTGGGCTCTGGTTGTTTGGCTTGCGAAGATTACCATACCTAGGATGATAATTCTTCTAATGAAATTTATGATCATAATAACTTTTTTTTTCAAACCTATTAGGTTAAATTCGATTAAAAAAAAGGATATAACCTATAATCATTATGTTACTAGCGCACCGAATTAAATCAATTAGAATTTCTAAAAAACTCACTCAAATTGATATGAGTGAACGCTTAGATATTGAACAAGCAACTTATAGCGGTTATGAAAGAATGGGTGGGAATTTGACTTTTTCCACTATTATCCGAATAGCAGAAGCTTTGGAATGTTCGGTAGCATTCTTAGTTGATATCAATTCAAAAATCTATGATGAAAATGAATGGCGACTGTCATTTATAGAAGAGTAGAGGTGGCCATTAAAATTTTGGTATGGATACAAATCAAATAAGCTAAGTAATTTACACCTTAAAGAATTCGAACAAGATTTTTATAAAAAAAGGCGAGTTGCCCCGCCTCAAATGTTTTCACAACGGAATAATCCTTATTGTGAATTGCTTTCAAAGCAAATTAAAATTATTTATAACATATAATCAAATTATTTTAGTGATATTAAAAAAGGGGAAATAAGATTCCCCTCTTTTTAGAAAGCAATTCACAACATCTAATTGATATTGGATTATTTGCTATTTTAATGAATAGAAGGTTTTGGAGGCCTTCTACTATTCTTTTAAGAATAGATCAAATTACGGTATTAATAAATTCACTGAGCTAAAATAGTCAATGAAACATAAGATTATAGCCTTATGCCTACCAGATTGGAGCCTGATAAATTAAAAATTGTAAATGATATCAAATGCAAATATAATAATTATATCAATTAGATATAAACAAATATTAAAAAATATTATATTTGTTAATAAGTTTAACGATTATGTAAGATTGAATAAAAAAAAGATAATTAAATATTAAATTGTGAATGATAACCCATAAGCAAATATGAAAAAAAGAACCATACTAGGTCTAGATTTAGGTACAAACTCAATAGGCTGGGCTTTAATTGAAAAAAAAGAGATAGAAAATACAGGTAAAATTCTTGGGATGGGCAGTAGAATTATACCAATGGGGCAGGACGTTAAAGATGAATTTGGTAAAGGAAATCCTATTTCTAAGACTGCTGACAGAACACGTTATAGATTGATTAGAAGAATCAAAAGCCGAAAATTGTTAAGAAGGGAAAGACTTCATCGAATATTAAATATTCTCGATTTTTTACCTAATCATTATAAAGAACATATAGATTTTACAAATAGATTAGGGAAATTCAAAGAAAATACTGAACCTAAAGTGGCTTGGAAAAGGAATAATGAAGGTAAGTATGAGTTTTTTTTCAAGCAATCATTTTTGGAAATGAGTAATGATTTTAATGGTAAGGAAATTCCTTATGATTGGACAATTTATTATTTGAGAAAAAAGGCTTTAAGTAAGCCTATAAGTAAAGAGGAATTATCTTGGGTTATATTAAATTTTAATCACAAAAGAGGATATTACCAAACTAGAGGAGAAAATAGCGAAAATAACTCAAATGTTAAGGAGTTTGTTATTTCTCAAAAGGTTATTGGAATTAAGAAGGGAGAACCAGACAATAAAAACAAAAATAGGAATTGGTATAATATTGAGTTAGAAAATGGTTGGGTTTATAACGCAACATTTACAACTGCCCCAGATTGGCTTAACTTAGAAAAAGAATTTTTAGTGGTTGAAGAATTAGATAATCAAGGAAAAATAAAATTAGTAAAAGAAAAGAAGACAGATTCAACAGGGAAAGAGAAGCGAAAAATAACTTTACTTCCAACATTTGAAGAGATTGAACTGCTATCCAAAAGTGAACAAGATAAGTTGTTTAAAAAAATCAAAACCAGAACAGAAGCAACAATATCAAATAGTGGAACAACTGTTGGTACGTACATTTACGATACTATAATTAAAAGACCATTTCAAAAAATTAATGGAAAACTTGTTCGCACCATAGAAAGAAAGTTTTACAAAGAAGAGCTTATACAAATTTTAAAGACACAAATTGAATTTCACCCCAATCTTTTTAGTCATTCTAAGTTTGTGGAATGCGTAAAAGAATTGTATCCAAATAATGATAGTCATAGAGAAAGGCTGCTACAAAAAGATTTTATTCACTTAATTGTCGAAGATATTCTCTATTATCAACGTCCCATAAAAAGCAAGAAAAGTACCATTTCAAACTGTTCCTTGGAGTATCGCGAATACACATCTGAAAATAAAAACAAAAATGGTGAAAATGTTTTAATTAAATCGTATCGAAAAGTTGTTCCTAAATCCAATCCATTATATCAAGAATTTAGGGTTTGGCAATTTATAAATAACCTAAGGATTTATAAAAATATAGATAACCAAGATGTTACAAACGAATTTTTAAATAACATAAATGTATTTGAATTGTTATTTGAGTTTTTAGATTGTCGTAAAAAAATTGACCAAAAAACGCTGCTTGAATTTCTTTTAAAAATAAAACTTAACCTTAAAAAAGTTACAAGTAATGAGATAAATAAATATAGATGGAATTATGTAGAGGATAAAGAATATCCATGCAATGAAACAAAATCAATTATTTTAGAACGACTGCGTAAAGTTGATGGATTTAATGAAAGTTTATTTAACAGTGACTTCTTGTATCAATTATGGCATATTACTTATTCCGTTAATGATAAGGTCGACTTTGAAAAAGCGTTGTTAACTTTTGCCCGTAAAAATAATTTAGAAGAAGACTCCTTTCGGAAATGTTTCAAAGACATTCCTAATCTGACTAAAGAATATGGTTCTTATTCAGAGAAAGCATTAAAAAAGATGTTACCATTAATGCGTTTAGGTAAGTTTTGGAATTGGGATTCAATAAATACGAAGGTTCAGAAACGAATTTGTAAAATAATAGATGGTGAATATGATGAAGGCATTACTGAGGGTTTACGTAAGAAATTGGCTGAATATTCGTCAATTAATGCATACCAAGGTTTACCTGAGTGGATTGTTAAGGATGTAATTTATGGTTACACTAAAGATACAAATAGATGGACTTCAACTTTAGATATAGATAATTATTTAAATGAGTTTAAACAACATTATCTCCGCAATCCAGTCGTAGAACAAGTTGTGGTGGAGTCACTGCGAATTGTTAAAGATATTTGGCTGCAATTCGGAAATGCAAACAATAATTATTTCGATGAAATTCATGTTGAATTAGGCAGAGAAATGAAACATACATCGGAAGAAAGAAAACGTTTTTCGGAGAAAAATTTAGAAAATGAAAATACAAATGCACGCATTAAATCCTTATTGATGGAATTAATGAATGACTCGAAAATTTCCGGTGTTAAACCATTTTCACCAACGCAACAGGAAATACTTAAAATTTACGAGGAGTATGCAATAGCTAATGAAGAAAAGTATATAGGCAAAAACGAGGATGGCGAAGATATTTTCCAATATGAGAAAACGCCTGATGAAATTCTTAAAATAAGTAAGTTAGCTCAGCCAACGAGTATTGAATTAACAAAGTATAAATTATGGCTTGAACAAAGATATAGGTCACCATATACAGGTCAGATGATTCCTTTGAGTAAATTATTTACATCTGAATACGAAATTGAACACGTCATACCACAGAGCAGGTACTTTGATGACAGTTTAAGTAACAAAGTAATTTGTGAATCAGCAGTTAATAAAATTAAAGATAAAAAATTGGGATTAGAATTTATAAAAGAGCATCAAGGTCAAATAATCGAAACAGGTGATGGTAGACGAAGTGTAAAGATACTAAAGGAAATAGATTACATAAAATTTGTAAATGAGACCTATGATAAGTTACGATCAAAAAAGAATAAACTTTTACTTGACGAAATTCCTGATGAAATGATTGAACGCCAAATGAATGATACGAGATACATTTCTAAATTTGTTAGTATTTTATTATCAAAACTTGTACGGCTAGATAATGACGATGGCGTTTATTCGAAGAACATTATTTTAGGTAATGGTAAGATAACTTCACTGTTAAAACAAGATTGGGGATTAAATGATGTGTGGAATGAAGCTATTCTTCCTCGGTTTGAGCGAATGAATCAAATAGATAAAAATTCGAAATACACAACTCAGAATAAAGAAGGACATTTTATACCATCTATACCATTTGAATATTCCAAGAACTTCCAAAAGAAACGAATAGATCACAGACATCATGCTCTTGACGCTTTGGTTATTGCTTGTGTTACTAAAGAACATGTAAATCTACTAAATAATTTATCAGCTAAATCAGAGAATGTTAGATATGATTTACAGAATAAACTTAGAAATACTGAAAAGTGGATTGATAAAAATGGGCATAATAGATTAAAGTTTACTTCATTTAAAAAACCATGGGAGAGCTTTACTATTGATGCAAAAGAAAAATTATTCGAAATAGTTATTAGTTACAAACAAAATCTTCGTGTAATAAATAAAACAAAATTTAAGGATCTTACTTATGCTGAGAGTAAGAAAAAATCAAATGATATGAATTGGTCAATTCGAAAGCCTTTACACAAAGAGACTGTTTCAGGTGAAGTTAAATTACCATGGATTAAAGTACCTAAAGGTAAAGTTTTAACAGCATCAAGGAAAAGTATCAATACCGATTTTGATGAAAAGGTTATTCATTCAATTACTGATAGAGGTATTCAAAAAATTCTACTCAATTATTTAAAGGCAAAAGGAAGTCCTGATATTGCTTTCACCCAGGAAGGTATCGAAGAATTAAATAGAAATATTGAAATATATAATGATGGATTCCCTCATAAACCAATTCATAAAGTCAGGATTTTTGAATCTGGAAGTAAATTTCCATTAGGGTATAAAGGAAATAACAAATCTAAATTTGTGGAAGCGGCAAAAGGTACTAATCTATTTTTTGCAATTTATGAGGATAAAAATGGTAAGAGGAGTTATAATACCATTTCATTAAATGTTGTTATAGAGAGATTGAAGCAAGGAATTAATCCTGTACCGGATTTCAATGATAATTCTGATAGATTGCTATTCTATTTATCTCCAAATGATTTGATCTACGTTGATGATGGTATTGACAATTTTGATTTACGGAAGTTAAATAATGCGCAAAAAAAGAACATTTACAAGGTTGTAAGTTTCACTGGCGGCAGGCTATATGCAATTCCCCATTATGTCGCGAAATCAATAGTGGATAAAATGGAATTTACTAAGTTAAATAAAGTAGAGTTTACTTCGGACAACATTTCAATAAAAGCTAATTGTTATAAAATAATTGTAGACAGACTAGGAAATATAAAAGACCTAAAGTAGGTTTATCAAAAAATAGTACACAAATAGTACAAGGGTTTAATTAATTTATTCTATTTCATGTTTTAGAAAAACATAATTTAAATTCACTAGACACCGATTAGTGACTATGGTGGTAAGCGAAGTGAATTGCTTTATTGATTGTCTGATTGTTTTTTAGCGGCATCAATGAATTCCGCAAGCTCCATTTCAAGTTTTGGAAAAACGATCTTTGAATACACTCAATCACGAGTTGACACTAAAAAAGGCATTGTTGTGAATTGCTTTATTGATTGTCTGATAGTTTTTAGCGGCATCAATGAATTCCGCAAGCTCCATTTCATGTTTTGGAAAAACGATCTTTGA